>CAZZWA010000090.1:0-12075 GCA_964657555.1 uncultured Microcoleus sp. | reverse complement strand
CTTCTCTTCTGATCAGGACTCTTGCACCGTTTTCACCGCTATAGCAGCAGGCGTAAGAAATATCCGAAACTGCACCTTGTTTGTGAAAAATTGTAGAATTAAACAATTGCCAATCTAGTTCAAGACGGTTACTACTGCGGTTTAAGGAAACTTGAGTACGCTGGAAAAAAAACTGTGTTGCTAGTACTAATAGAACAACTGAGATTCCTAACAATGGTGGTGCAAAAAAAAACGTCCCTTTCGCCATCATTATCGATGTTATCAACAACCAACATAGTGTACCAATTGTTATACCAATACCTTTGAGAATTGTTTTATTATTTTTGATTGCCCGCTCAGGTATGAGAATTTCTAGTCTTTCTAAAGAAGTATTGACTTCAACGCGACTGCGACTAGGACGGCGAATTTTTCCCGTGTAGGAAAGGGGAGCCTGTTCTGCATGACTCTGGATAATAGCATCAGACTTGAGAGTCGCAAGCGCTTGGCTAGCATGGCTAAATCGTCGTTCTAATGCAGGCTCTATGAGCGTCTCAAGCCATCTGACAAATCTGGGACTCACGCTAACATGCTCTCTAAATTGAATGCGTAAATCCTTTTGTGGCAAATCTGCCGGTGCTATGCCAGTTAGCAAATGAACTAAAGTTGCTCCTAAGGCATACAGATCGGATGCCAATACTGCCCTACCGCCAAACTGTTCCATTGGTGCATAACCATAAGTTCCCACGACAGTAAACGTGGCTCCCTCTTGTGCTGCCTTATCTTGCACTGCCCCAAAGTCAACTAAATAGATCTGGTTATCTTCTCCCCAGATTAAATTACTGGGCTTGATGTCCCGATGCAGTACAGGAGGATTTAGTTTATGTAGATAAATGAGAATGTGCAGAATATCTTCAGCGAGTTGGTAGACTTGCTGTTCTCTAAACTTTTTACCCTGAACCAGCAATTCCTTGAGCGATAAGCCAGGAATGTATTCTTGGACTAAGCCAAACCAGAGATATCGCTCATCAATGCTAAAGTAATCTCGGTACCTAGGAATTCGGGGATGGTTCAGTTGTTTGAGCACCTGTGCTTCCCTTTCAAACAGCTTTAGGTCATCCCACTGCACCTCGCCGCCAAAACAGAGGAGTTTGACAATCACAGTCTCGCGATCTCCGATGGCCATATCTTCTGCTAGCCAAGTTTGCCTACCAGCATTTTGTCCCAGTTTTTGTTTGAGCCGATAGCGCTCCTGTAATACTTGTTCTGCTTGTAGCATAATCATTCATCTTTGATTAATTATTGAGCTAGCAAGGGCGGGGGTACCCCGCCAATTGCCTGACCATTATTAGCGATTAGCCATTAGCAATCTTAGCTGATGTTTATTTATACCCACCTACTTAGTTCAACCAGTTTTGAATCTCTTGAGCTAGCCACTTGCGCTCAGATTCATTCAAGTCTTCACCAAAAGAGTATGTTGCCAGCCCAACCAAGATATTTATCTCTTTGAAGGGAATTTTATTAACGTTTTTGATATCTGGAATTTGTCCCGTTTGACAGAGATAGCTCCAGCCAAATAGTTGCTTTTCAATGACAAAACGGTCTCTGTCGAAATAAATGTGTTGCGAGCTGAAGGAAGTTAGCAATTCTTCGTGCAAACTAGCGAGAACTCTCACTAGCTCCTTCATCACAGGTATGGATAACCAACCGCAAGAAAGAATTAGCAGCAGCGCGATCGCTGGAAACTCTAATATCTTAAATAGTGTAGCACTTTGGAATAACAAAAATGCTACTAAGGATGCTGTCCAAATCAACTTAACACCAAATTTAATACTGCCTAAAAGTGATGATCTTCGTAAGGGGAGTTTAGTAACTAGATGGTTGGCAGATTTCTCAATCTGAATACGACTGCCAAGCGGTTGAGGAATATTAAGTATGGAGAATTTAGGCTCACAACTGCTTTGGAGCGCTAAAAGTGCTTGACGTGCGGTGCTAAATCGCTGGTCAATATCTGGTTCTGTGAGCGCTTCCATCCAGCGCCTAAAATGATGACTGAGGCTGACCTGATCGCTAAATTGAATCCGCAAATGCTTCTGCGGCAACTCCATTGGGGCTATGCCAGTTAGCAAATGGATGAGAGTGGCTCCCAATGCGTAGAGATCGGAGGCTGGTACTGCCCGTCCCCAAAATTGCTCTAAGGGGGTATAGCCACTAGTACCAACTACAGTGAAGGTAACTCCCTCGGCAGCTGTTTGGTTTTGTACTGCACCAAAATCAACCAGGTAAATCTGTTCGTCTTCTCCCACAAGGAGATTACTGGGTTTGATGTCGCGATGAAGAACTGGGGGACTTAACTCGTGCAGATATATCAGAATGTTTAAAATTTCTGTGGCGTAGGAGCGCATTTGTGCTTCTGTAAAGCGCTTGCCTTGATTTAACAGGTGTTGCAGGGAGCTACCTGGAATATAGTCCTGTACCAATCCCAACCAGTACAAACCGTCACCGATTTGCTTATCCAACGAAAAAGAATTGCGATATTGAGGAATTCGGAGATGGTTGAGATTTTTCAGCACTTGCGCTTCGCGCTCGAACAGCTTAAAATCATTCCATTGCATTTGGGGACTGAAAGCTAGCAGTTTGAGAATGACTGGGATAGGCACAGGGGCACCCAGATCCACTGCCAACCAAGTTTGTCGCCCAGCATTCTGTCCTAATTTCTTTTGAAGTTGATAACGTTCCTGCAATATCTGTGCTTGCAGCATATTGTCCTTGATTCCTTAGCGCTCCATCTACTCAACTTTAGCCAGTACTTTCTCAAAAGAACCTAGCTCTCGGTAATGTTTCGGTTGTATCGCTAAAAACAAGGAGGGTGAGCACTGCTCACCCCATTATGTAGCAGATCCTCTACCTGTCATAACTGCTGTGGCAGTATGTCAGAGAAAGAGAGATCGCTGTTTTTGAGACCAGGGAAAATGACAACCCATATGTTGTCGTAAAAACTCTGCCCTTGCTCTGGTCAACAAACTGCTAGATCATCGGTTAATTAATTGTAGGGGCAGGCCCCTACGAAACCATCAGATTTCTGGAATTACTGGACTGGCGCTTTAGGCATCATCCAAGGCAGTGATCCCAGGGAGTTCTTTGCCCTCCAGTAGCTCTAGGCTAGCGCCCCCACCAGTGGAAATGTGGCTCATGCGATCCGCAAGGCCGACTTTTTCCACAGCTGCCACGGAGTCACCGCCACCAATAATGGTACTGGTGCCTTTGGGGGTCAGTTCGGCAAGAGTACGGGCGATCGCTTCTGTACCAGCCGCAAATTTTTCAAACTCAAACACCCCCATTGGGCCATTCCAGATGACTGTCTTGGTATCTGCAAGGGCTGTTTGGAAGGCTTTGACAGAATCAGGGCCAATATCCAAGCCCAGCCAGCCGTCAGGGATAGCCTCAACACTGACTGTTTGAGTGTTGGCATCAGCCGCAAACTTATCTGCCACCACGACATCCGTAGGCAAAATCAGCTGAACGCCCTGCTCTTTCGCCTTGGCTTCCAGAGACTTGGCTAGCTCTAACTTATCTTCCTCTACCAAGGACTTACCGACACTCAGCCCACGGGCTTTGTAGAAGGTAAAAATCATGCCGCCGCCCAGCAGTAGCTTATCGCACTTCTCCAGGAGCTTGTCGATCACGCCAATCTTGCTGGATACCTTAGAACCACCGATGATTGCTGCTAATGGACGCTGGGGATTTTCAATCGCACTTTGCAGGTACTGGAGTTCCTTCTCAATCAAGTATCCAGCCACTGAAGGGCTGAGATAATGAGTGACTCCCTCAGTAGAAGCATGAGCACGGTGAGCAGTTCCAAAAGCATCATTGACATACAAATCTGCAACTGATGCTAGCTTTTTAGCGAATTCCGGGTCGTTTTTCTCCTCCTCTGGGTAAAAGCGGACATTTTCCAGTAACGCGACTTGCCCATTTTGCAGCGCTCCCACTTTAGCGGCAACTTCCTCTCCGATAGAGTCATCAGTTTTGACGACTTGCTGCCCCAGCAACTCAGATAGGCGTTTGGCCACTGGAGTGAGGCGCAGTTTGTCATCTACACCCTTGGGACGCCCAAAATGGCTCACCAGAATGACTTTAGCTCCCTTAGAAGTTAAATCCTGGATTGTTGGCAGAGCAGCGCGAATGCGCGTATCGTCTGTAATGGTGTCACCATCTAACGGTACGTTGAAGTCCACCCGCACTAGCACCCGTTTACCAGCTAAGTCCGATGACGATAAATTTGCTACAGTTTTCTTTGACACAGCATTAACCTCCTAACTGCACCGTATTTATTGATAGTCTTTAATTTTGCGCCGTCCACATTTTACCGGAGGCAGGGTTCCGGAGATCGTGCCATGTTCAAGACAGTTTTGTTTCCTATTGATCAAAGCCGAGAGTCCCGCGAAGCTGCTGACACAGTTGCCAACATTGTGAAAACCTTCAGCAGTCGCCTAGTGATTCTATCTGTAGTAGAAGTGCCAGAAGCAGGAGAGCCACCAGATCCTGGAACGATGAGCAACCCTGAGGCGATCGCTCAATTGCTCAAAAGTGCCCAGGCAGCCTTCACTGAGCAAGGCATCCAGACTCAAGTCATTGAGCGCGAAGGCAAACCAGCTTTCACGATCTGTGATGTCGCCGATGAAATTGAGGCGGACTTAATTATCATGGGTTGTCGGGGTATGGGACTTACAGAGGAAGGGCTGGCAGAGAGCGTCACCAGTCGGGTGATCAACCTGTCTCCGTGCCCAGTTCTGGTTGTTCCCTAATCAATTTTGGATTTTGGATTGAATCTAAAATCCTATGACTACTCCCCCGATTCAATGGTATCCAGGACATATCGCTAAGGCTGAGAAGGAATTGCGGGAACAGCTAAAGCGAGTGGATGTGGTGTTGGAGGTACGGGATGCGAGAATTCCGCTCTCTAGCCACCATCCACGGTTGCGAGAATGGGTCGGCAGTAAGGCGAGGGTGCTGATACTCAACCGCATGGATATGATTCCTCCTAGGGTGCGACAGGGCTGGACAGAGTGGTTCCAAGCGCAGAGAGAGATACCCTACTTCACCGATGCCAAAGCTGGCAATGGTGTGGTAGCAGTGGCAAAAGCTGCACAGACAGCGGGAGTGGCAGTTAATCAACGAAGGCGCGATCGCGGTATGCTTCCCCGTCCGGTTCGGGCTGTAGTTATCGGATTTCCCAACGTGGGCAAATCAGCTTTGATTAATCGCTTGTTGGGGCGGAGAGTGGTGGAGAGTGCCCGTCGCGCTGGTGTGACTCGCCAGTTACGATGGGTGCGAATCTCTGATGAGATTGAACTGCTAGACGCCCCAGGGATCATCCCTTGGAAATTGGATGATCAAGATTCTGCCCTCAAGTTAGCTATCTGTGACGATATCGGTGAGGCGTCTTACGACAATCAGCGAGTTGCATTTGTACTGGTGGATTTGCTCAAGCAGCTAAACACCACAGTTCCTTTACAGTCTCGCTACGAATTAAACCCCGCAGACGGGACGGGTGAAGACTACCTGCAAGCTTTAGCAGATCTGCGTTATACAGGGGATGTAGAGCGTACAGCACGGCAGTTGTTGAATGATTTTCGCACAGGGTTGTTAGGAGCGATTGCCTTAGAATTGCCGCCCACAGACCATAGTCGTTAAGTAGGTTAGTCAAAATAGCTTTCTAACTCTGGAGGCGTTTGAATAGCCAGTAAGCTAACGACTGAATGGGCATTCCAGTAATCCCTGTTCAGCAAACTTGGTGATATCAGTGAGAATTGCTGACTTGACCGACGCCCTAGGTGAGGGGTTCAAAACAGTAGGGGCAAGAAACACCTTCTTGATACTCAGGAGAAAGTTTATCAGCTGCGGAGATTGGACGACCGCAGCCTTGACACATTTCATGGGTGCCTGCTGCCAACCCGTGACGAACAGCGACGCGTTGATCGAAAACAAAGCATTCCCCCTCCCATAAACTCTCGGTTTCTGGGACTTCCTCTAAATATTTGAGAATGCCACCCTTGAGGTGATACACCTCTTGAAATCCTTGAGATAGCATAAACGACGAAGCTTTTTCACAGCGAATCCCGCCCGTACAAAATAGGGCAACCTTTCTGTGTTTTAGAGGGTCGAGATGATTATGAACATAAACTGGGAATTGACGAAATGACTCAGTTTCTGGATTCTGGGCTCCTTTGAAGGTACCAATACTTACCTCATAATCGTTACGGGTATCAATCACAGCGACTTCTGGATCTGAAATCAAGGCATTCCAGTCCTGAGGACTCACATAGGTGCCAACCTGCTGATTGGGATTAACTTCAGGCAACCCCAGAGTCACAATTTCTGGCTTCAACCGCACTTTCATCCGGTCGAATGGTAGAGAGTCGGCATATGACTCTTTGTGTTCTATGTCTGCCAAGCGGGGGTCAGATCGGAGAAAGGAGAGGACTGAGTCAATCCCCTGAGGCGAACCCGCGATCGTCCCGTTAATGCCTTCTGCCGCCAGCAGGATCGTCCCTCTGACGCCCTGCGCTTGGCAGTAAGACAGCAGGGGGGATTGTTTCTCAGCAAAGTCTGGCAGCCTCACAAATTTATAAAGTGCTGCAACAACCGTAGTCATTTATCTGCTCAATCAGAGTAACTTACCAAATATTATGCCCTCATTCGACAGGGCTCAGGAAACCACCACAGGGGGATTGCCCCTAAACCTACCCGTCAGACTTTGATTGACAAACTACTAGTTACTACGAGATTTTTTGCTGATCGCCTTGACATAGGCACTGTAGAGGTTAAAATAGCAAGGGCAGCTTAAGAAATCTAGCTTGCTCATATTCTGGGGGTATAACTCAGTTGGTAGAGTGCCTGCTTTGCAAGCAGGATGTCAGCAGTTCGAGTCTGCTTACCTCCATGTTGACCGAAACTCATAGTCTTGCTCTTGGAACCTTGGTGTACGGTTTAACTTTTCCAATCCCCCTAACTCTAATAGCCAAGTTGCCATGACAATCGAGTGCATGACAGCGATCGCCAACAGAGAACCTGTCAGTGCATACACCACCGTGCAGGCAAGACCCAACAGTCCTACTAAAGTCAGGAAAACTCGGTCAAAAAAAGTCGAGAATTCAGTCCGGAAAAAAATTTTGGCTTTTAAGTGGTAATAAATAGTAAACAAAAACAGACTCAACACTGCCCACAATTCCCATTTCCACCAGGCAAACACTTGTGTGGGATAGGGAAGCAGCAAAACCCGGAACGCTAACTCTTCACTCAAAGCTGAAGCTACTAAAACCCTAACTATCACCAGGATTTGGCTGATCCAGTTAATATAAGAGACTCTCACCCGTAAAAAGCCAGAGGAAAAGCCTAGTGGCAAGGCGATCGCGCCGTAAATTAATAACGTCCCAGTCACGATCAGCCAATCTTGAATGCTGGGCAGGGTTAAAGAAGATAATAGGCGGTTGATCAGAATGGAGATCGCGGGCACCCCGGTGAAGGGAATCGTTACCTGTCCTAGCAACCGCGTCGGTGCTAGGGGGGTAATGTCTGGGTCCCATCCTCCCACCTGATTCGTGCGCAAGAACCAGAGTTGAGCCCCATGTCTCAAGAAGATGCTGGCAAGTTCATCGTGCGCCAGTCGCGGTAGGATCGTGCGCCAACTCGTCAGTCCTGCCCAAATGCTATCGTTCCTAGAGGTATTTCCAGGATTGTCGGTTCCTACTAAAATGTCGGCATTACGCTCCCAGTCCGCACGCACAATTCCCAGGGGAGTGAGTTCCTTTTCTAAGGCAGCTGCTAAGGAAACGAGTTGCTCAAAGCGTAAGGTTTGGGGGTGATCTGGATGTGCTTTGAGCCAACTTTGGATTTTTGGGGTTGAGGCGACTTGCTCTTTAATCCGTTTGAGCGCTGCGTAAAGTGCTTGACTGGAATCTTGAATGCAAGAACTTGCAAGGGTGACAGTGGAAAAACCCCTACCATCTCCCACTCGATAGCGCGCCATCATCAGCTGTAACTGTTGCAAAAGTTCCCGCAATGGGGAAAGCGCGACACCATGGAAATTGTAGTCTTGCGTCACAGCATCGAACTTAATGATCACATCCGAGACTGGTCGAGTCCCCAGCCATCCCCACTGCAAGTTACCCATGTAGTTTTCCCAGGTGTTTTTCCCCGAAATAATCCCGTTAGGGTTGTGGGCGTAGATCTGTTGATACTGGATGGCAAACTGTAACTCTTGAGTGAAGGGTTCCCGAATCACTTGAACCAGTCCGTAAGCAAAATGTCCAGTAACGGTACCCGGCATGCCTTGCTGTTCAGCCTTCTTGCCGCCAATACCGCCGAAGTTATGCAAGAGAATAGCTTTATCCCCTTCCTGCCAGTCAGATAGTTGCTGTTTTTGGTCAATAAGAACTTTTTGGACTGTCCCTTTTCTCGCCTCCGTATCCTGCCAATTCTGGTATTTGATGTAGGTAAGCCCTGCCTCTACTCCCGAAATGACTTGATCAGGTTGCAGTTGGAAGAGCGATCGCGGTGCAATGGCTTGGACGACAAAAATCCCCTTGGCATTTTTAGCTCCATAGACGTACCAACCTGCTTTACCTGCTCTGGAATCTTCAATTTGGCGAGGAGTTGATGGAAATAGGCGATCTCGACCTATAGTTTGTTGAGGAATTCGGATCGTTTCTGAAGGGCCATCAAATTGACCGGATACAGAGTTGTAGTGATGGACGCGGAAGAATTCACTCGGACAAGGGGGGTTTCCTGGACACAGAGGAGGAGCCGAATTTTTGTCTGCGGTTGCTTCTGGCCCCAAGATTTTCACTAACCCGTAAAACCGTCCTGTCGCCAAGACAGGTTCGCGCTCGATCTGGAGAACGGGCAATCCGTTCCGCATTCCCGCAACAGAGGCATTCTCTAGGGTGACAATGACATCATTATCAGGTCTTGCCCCAGCCAGGGACTGTAAAGGCCCTACCCGGACACGGCCATTGAGTCGGTCGGGAAGCACATTCCCCTGACGCTCACTATCTGCGGCAGCACCGATCTGATGGACGTCTCTCGTTACTGCCCGCACGTCAGCCTGTACTTCTGGTTTCAAACTCCACTCTAGGCGCACGACTTTTCCAACTAGGCTTTGATCTGCGGCTGGTGCATGATATACTTCCAGCCACACCCAGTCTGCTAACTGGGAAGCACTCGCACCAACTGTCTGTGTCTGCTGCTGGGTTGGCAGTAGTAGCCGTCCTACCCAATTGCCTATTGGTCGATAGAGGTTAGATGGAACTGTCTGTAATGGGGGATAGTACTGGGGCTGATTGAAACTTTCCTGAGCAAGAATCGCATAATCGCTCTCCTGTTTTGCTACTGGAACAGACTGATGCGGTTTAGGAGAAAAGAGCAAGACGGCGATCGCAGCTAGAACCAGCAGAGCGATGAAAATTCCCAGACGGAAGATTCCATGTTTGCTAAACCTCTGCTGATTCCTTGGTCGATTCATCATGCCGCCTTTACTAAGAATTACTTAATAATAGAATTTTCGAGGTTCACCTTCAAACTCCCAATGTGAAACTGGCTGTGGTGGCTCGTTATTTATACCGCTAAGACCATCTTTTGTCGCTTCCCAAGCATAAACGTAACTACCAACAAGTTCAGTTTGTAAGTGAACTTGTGCACTCATCCAAAAAAGCTTAGACAAAAGCATTTCAAATTTCTCCAGCCATTCTTCCCAAGCAGACTCTACTTCTTTATATGATGCTCCAAAGTGGATGAACTGACAATGATATGAAACAATGACTAAGTCACTCGATGTTACGGAAAACATACTTTTAACTATAAATGGCCATTCATCCGCATCAGGTAATTCTTGAATGACCTTTTCATTTAAGCGGCAAAGCAATTTATTTCTTTCAGTGGATGCTGCGGAAAATCCCTCTATGAAGCCGTAGACGATTGATTGGTGACCCATGATTTCTACTACTTGAATTTGTTTAGTCCGATACAGTCTGACTCTCCGACCTCGCAGAGGGATGGAAAGAAATAAGAAAAAGCCTGCTTCTGATTTCTGATGGATCTCAAAGAATTGATTTATGCATTAGTTAGAAAACTCACGAAAAGTGCTTGCCAATTCTAGGAACATAGCCGGAAAGGATCTTAAGATTCAGTAATCTAAGTTGGAAATCAAGCGCATGCGGGCAACTAGAACAGGTGGGATATCCTGGTAATTTACCCAAGAAAATGGCCTCTCTCTATTCGTCTGATCATTAAAGGCAGGTTCTTCCATCCTATCTAAAACGAAACCTGCCTTGAAGCAGGTGTTGAACAGGAGGCTAAGCGGGCGATGGAAGTAGTAATGAGGAGTAGGTTGGCCAATAATACCTAAGCCTTTCTGGGGCAGTAGTTGCAGATACTTCGAGACTTTCACCGCATAGGTTGTTATCAACTCTCCCTCCCTGTCTTCTGCTTCTACTATCATCTTGCATCCATTAGTATTGAAACAAGGATGCATCACTGAGAAAATGAAGCTGCCACCGACTTTCAAGAGTTGGCTGAGAGCACTCACGAGGGTATCGATAGCAGTCATGTCCATCAAAGCCATGTTACATACTGCCGCATCAAAACGGCGAAACCCTAAAGACATGAGTTGCTCGTAGTTAGTGGCGTCAATTAACCTGTAATCAATGCGCTCAATTAGTTCGGTTGTTCTAGTTTTTGCACATTCAAGAAATTTCTCACTGAAGTCACAGGCAACCACATAGACTCCCATCCGTGCCAATCTTCTGGAGAATACACCATTGCCACAAGCCAGATCTAGAATCACTTGATTTGGTTGTACGTTCAGCAAACGTTCTGTAGCTGGGGCGACTAAAATTTTCTGGAACTCATTGCCCTCCCCCATTTTTTCATCCCACCACACTGCGTTTTGGTTCCAGATCGCCTGCGTTTCCTGAGCCAAAGCCTGTAAATCTTCTGACATTTGCTCTGCGCTCATTTCAACCTCCTAGATAGGGCAACTTCAGGTGCAATGGTTTGTCAACTTGTTTTTGACAGGTTGTAGTGGTAGTGCCCCCGTGCCTACCCCTAAAGCCAACGGGGCATCCTTCGACAGGGCTCAGGAAACCACTACGGGGGGATTGCCTCTAATAACAAACCATCAAGTTAATTTTGACAGACCACTAGTCCCAACGCTAGTTCATTAGGTGGCCAATGGGTTGGACATAGCAGCATATTATTAATATTCATTTGATTTGCTTATATAAATTTTTGATGAAGTTTTCTATGAAATCTTGATAAAGCAAATAATAGATATTTAAATTTATTGTATTATTTAAACACATGAAAAGTAGTCATCATTTCAAGTAAAAATACGTAATCATCTACGTGTTACCTTCTTGATAGAATCTGTGACTAGGACTGAGAGACATATAGAGAAGCATAAGCTACCAATTTTTGCTGGAACACTTGGGTAATGGGTGATTGGAGGGCGAGGAATACAGCCTAACTCTACCTCTATAACCTATTACCAACCAAAACGGTTCTGTGCTGACTTAAGCAAGTAGCCGAATCGCCACTCTATGGCGAATCAATTTAAATGTAGAAGTCAATTCCACGCTAGGAGCATATATGACTAACAACATCTTTCAAAAACTAACACTTGCAGCTATTGGGACTGCTTTAAGCTTGACTGTACTGGAAGCTCATCCTGCTAAAGCTGCCATCATTACATACGATTTTAATGTGAATTTATCTGGAGAAACTGGTTCTGGCTCTTTTTCTTATGATCCCTCAATAGAATTCTACATTTTTGGGCAAAGAACTAAACAGCTTACAAGCTTTACATTTTCATTTTTAGGTAAAACGTATGGGCTAATTGATTTACAGTTTTTTGATAGAAACAATCTAGTTACTTCTGTTGGTGCTAACGGAGACCAACTCCTCGGTGACAGTTTTATTATCCCTTTCCGTTTGCCACAATGCTCTTTTCCACCAGATATATGCAATTCTAATATCGAGATCATCAACAACATTTTTTATTACAATGCAAATACTACTGGTTTTCCTTCGATTGGAAGT
>CAZZWA010000089.1:0-16455 GCA_964657555.1 uncultured Microcoleus sp. | reverse complement strand
CCGTTAAGAACTACGTAACTAATATTCTCAGTCGTTTAAACTTGCGCGATCGCACCCAGGCAGCTTTACTCGCCCATTCTCTATTCAGCAATTAGTGCCTGTCAGGATTGGCTGGAATTGGTAATTGGTAATTGGGAAACAGAAATTAGCTGCTTTTTAAGATGAGTTCCTGAATCGGTTTTAAGAGAATGCCTAAAATCTTATCGACCACGTTGATGTAGTATTCAATAAAGTCGATGAAAACTGTATTCCGATCCAGAATTAGGAACCTCCAGTTAGTTCCACTGGTAACTGCTCTATAAATGAGTTCAATTTCATTACCTGCTCTTTGATTGAATAATTGAGCAGCTACCATAGCTGCAACACAGTGTCCTAGTCCTGCTTTGATATTCTCATTTTTTGCCTCAACGATGGCGCTCGCGGGAGTACTGATGTAAAATTGTTCCTTAGAGCCACTAATTATGAAGTCACAAAAGCCAACAAGTCCTTTCTCGTTTAGAGGATTTTTTAGGATGCAGGCTGATACACCAGAATGACTTTAAACACTGGATGTAGTATTTGATGGCTGGCGCTTCTTATGCTATAGTTATTTGCACGATTAATTACAATCCTGTGGAAAAAATTGCGACATGAGATATTGACCAACGAAAGAATGAGGGTCTTAGTCTTCAACCATAAACGAAAAATCAAGGCTTTCAGCTTTTAGAAGAAACTGTGCGCAGTACAGGTAAAGGCCATTCGTGACAAGTAAAAGTCATGTCCCATCTGTCAATAAGTAATGTTGCTTAAAATTTGGTCGAGACTTAGTGGAAAACTGACAATTTAGGTAAAAATTTTACGTAATCTTTACGCATACCGCTTCTGAATAAGTTGAAGATTTACATACCAGGCTAATTTAGCACCTTCACTCAGACTCAAAAGCCAGTACAATCACCAATTGACTTTGGTCTTGTTATCTTAACTTGTCACGGATGGGTAAAGGCAATGAATATACTACGATAATTTTAAGGAGCAAAAAAGCAATGCGTTTATTGATAGTTCAGTATGCTGGTGATTACCGTGAAGCGGTTCAGCGCTTTGCTAAAGGCGAAGGTGAGACATATGCTGCTCAAAAATATTCTGTTGATGCAGTTGCTGAAATTGGAAAACAAATTGAGGAAGCTACAGTTATTTGTTGTCTGACAGCAGAACCTTATAATGAAGTTCTTCAAAACGGAGTTCGTGCAATTGGTACAGGATTTAAGAAAAAAATTGTAGTCCGAGAATTAATAAATTTAATAAAAAAGCAGAATCCAACTCATTTAGTCCTTTGTACACCAATGCGAGAAATTATTTGGTGGTCGATTCAAAATAAAGTTAAGACAATTGTCATATTAGCAGACTCTTTCTTAGGAAAAGGTTTACGTAGTAGATGGCGAAATTATCAATTGGCAAAATTATTAAATAATGCTCAAATAGAAGTCGTTAGTAATCATGGTATTAGTGCATCTATAGCGTTAACAAAAATAGGAGTTAAAGCTGACAAAATAATTCCTTGGGATTGGCCTTCTTTTGTTACACCTGATTCTTTCCCGCCGAAAGAGCTGCGGGTAGATGTAAGTATCTGGAATCTAATTTTTGTCGGCTCAGTTACAGAAGATAAAGGGGTCGGCGATGTTTTAGAATCCATAGCAAAGTTAAGAGGTAAAAATTTACCAGTAAGTTTAAAAATAGCAGGTAGAGGCGAAACAGAGTACTTCATTAATAAAGCTAAACAGTTGCAAATTGAAGAATATGTAGAGTTTCTCGGATTAGTGCCGCATAAGAATATAGTATCTTTGATGAGAGAAGCCGATCTGGTCTTAGTTCCTAGTCGCCACGAGTATCCGGAAGGTTTGCCAATGACAATTTATGAAGCTCTATGTTCTCGAACTCCTATTATTGCTTCGGATCACCCTATGTTTGAGAAAAATTTAAAGCATGCTATCAATGCGATGGTTTTTCCAGCGGGTGACTCTACTACTTTGTCAGTATTTATTGAAAAATTACTTTCCGACTCGGAACTTTATCATAGTCTTTCTGTAGCTTCTTACGATGCTTGGAATCAGTTGCAAGTTCCAGTGAAATGGGCGGAGATGATTAATCGGTGGTTATATGATTCGCCTGAAAATCAGCAGTGGTTGTTTAAACATCGACTTTCTTCAGGACTTTACAAATCAAGATTCGCATAAAGGAGCCAATTTACTACAACTTTATAATTAAGCTATGAATTCTTAACAGCTTTGCCGTAGGCGCGATCACTCCCTTGCATCAACTCGGGTTGCTGACCGGGTAAGAATACCAATACACTGCAATCATCCGGATTGATAAACCACCCTAATCGACAGCCATGACTTAGACAGTGGAAAATATTGCCGATGACCTTGTTGGGTTTCTGTTCTGGAGAGAGAATCTCAATTGTCCAATCTGGAGGCAAATTAAAGTCATCCAGGATTTGCCCCTCAGCAGTGAATGGAATATGCTGCCATTGAAATACTGCTACATCCGGTACGATGGAACGACCGCCAAAGGTACACCGTAACTCTGGAAACGCATAGGCAATTTTCTGAGTCTTTGCAGTCTGATTGACCTTGGTGCAAAGCTCACCTTGTAAACTACTGTGTCTTCCTTTGGGGAGCGATTTTTGGATGATTTCACCGTCAATGAACTCATGCGCTGGCTTGGTTTCAGGGAGTTTGAGGAACTCTTCCAGAGTGATAGTTTTGGGCGCAGTGACGGTCATAGCAGTTTCTCTACTTGAGCAGATGATTGAAATGATAACGTGGTTCCGAGGTTGAAGGGCGATCGCTGACTCCATCTGCGGCGATCGCCCCTGCGATCTCCGGTTAGTAATCCGAGACGAAACCCGACCATTTCGATTCAATGAAAATTCAACCAGATGCGGTAGGAGGAATTTCGCTGACATCGACCTTAACATTGAGGTTGAAGTTGTCGCCAAAGTAGACACTGACGCTGACATTGACACTGGTATTGCCGACATTGACATTAACGTCTACATTGACGCTGCCAGGACTGTTGCTAGTCGTGTCCTGAACTACTGGTGCTGCTACTGTAGTCATGGATTTCTGCGTGCCCATGAGATCGAGCTTGTTGGAAGATTTAATGAACTTGCTAGGCTGTGCTTGCAAACCTCTAGACTTCCCCTTTCTCAAGGGTATGTAGGAGAATCGGCAAGAACTAAAATAGTAGCGAGAGATTTGCCAACAAGCTCTAGTCTAGTGAACATATTTTTGGAAAACTGTGCCCTTTGTAGCCGTGCCAATTCTATGGAAGTGTCGGATTGCTAAAAGTCTTCACCTGAGCCCTCCATCTCCTAAAGTGGAGATGGACGGTGTTTTGGTATGTTGCTTGGCTCAAAAGGCACAGCATCTACACTGATCTCCCAGTAAGCAGCATTTCGTTGCAGTTCTGACTGGCTTTTCGCTGCTTTGTCAGACTGACTCTGAGCTATGAAGTAATCTACCTGTTTCCTTTTAGTTACAATCCAACGTTCTCGGGCAAACTGCTGTAACGCTGGATTGGTGTGAGATACAAATTCTTCGTAAAATCGTAGTGTTTCTACTAAGGCACCCATTTTTTCTAGAGCAATGCCAACCTGCTCCATTAAGAGATGATTTTGCCAAGTCTCAGATGATAACACTTGTTCTTTGATAAATTTCTCGTAGCGTTGGTAATCCTGCCCAATGTCTTCAGGTTTTAGCTTTGAGTAAGCAACTTCATAAACGATATCAAATCTCAAAGATGCCTTTCTTGAATCAATACGACTCTCTCTAGAAAAATACTTCTCTAGGATTTCGCTCAACTCGCTCCAGTGCTCTTTACGAATGAGGTACTGAACCAACTTTTCAAGTGCTCCCCGCTGCTTTCCTTGACTCAACCGCTCAAAACATTCTTGCACTTTGACAACATTATCAACTCTGAGATATACGTAGAATGCTGAGTGATATCTTTGCTGAATTTCTAGTGCCGCTCCCACCGATATCAATACCTGGGTTGTAAGAGGTTTGCCAGCAGCTTCCCATTCAATAATGATGCGGTCGTGGTCTCCGGCCTTTTCCAAATATTCCAAACATGCTGGAAAACCCAGTACCTCAGCTTTAGCTAAGTAGTAATCGCGCTTGCGGGTGGCATCACAATTCTCCCAACAGCGTACTGCACTTTCATAGTTTTTAGCACGCCAGAAACAAGCTCCGGCACGGTTGAGCATCTCGTTGTCCCCGAACAGCCCCAAAGCTTCTAGAACATCTCCAAATCTCTGCCATTCCTTAAGTCCGAGGTTCGTTCCACTCAGTAGAAGCACAATTCGTTTAGCATACTCTTCTAAAGCTGTTTTCCATTGTTTACTTGACAGGTTACACTCAAGTTGGTTGTTGGTAATGCAGTCCTTCAAAAATCGCGTGAAGTTTCTCACGGCATCTAGATTTGATGATTCTACCTGGTTCATAAATACCGCAATAGGATATTCTGCCTTTACCCTCTCAGGATGCTGCTCGTGCCAGGTTACTAACTCGGCCCAGCACATTCCTGACCAGAAACATGAGTAAGCTTTATCTACCTCACAAAGCTGGAGGAAGCTTCTACCAGCATCAAGGAATTTACCTTCAAACTTGAGTGCCAAAGCTTCACAAAGCAATGCTTTAGCAGTATTGCCAATATGGCTGTAAGCGCCTTGAGCGCGTCTTAAGAAATCGGGATTTTCCGAGTTTAATCCCTGGATTTCAAACTCAGAAGCAATGGAGTGGAGGTCTTCGTCCCGCAAAACATCAAGGCTAGTACCCAAGCTAATAGTTTGGACGCGGCCACGCCATTGTGCTGGGTTGACCGCTCTTGCAAGAAACCTCTCTAACTCAGCCTCATCAGTCGCATGTTGCCATAGCCGTTGTTCTCCCAATTCAGAGTCTACTATAAACAGATGCTCTGTTGCTCTGCTAGCAGCGACATAGAGTTTGTTGAAAAAGTATTTCACTTCCTCCGGTGGGTCATTGGTGATCTGCCAAACTCCTCTATTGCAAGCTTCACCAAACTTGTAAAGGATGATTTTTTTGAACTCTAGCCCTTTGGCGGCGATCGCACTTAATAAATTCCAGGGCGGCTGGGAAAAGTTTTCTAAAGAAAGCAGATGGCACAAAATCGGATCGTTTCTGGCATAATCGAGTTCACCACCTTCATCACAAGGCACAATAATGATAATTTGCCTAAGATAGAATTTCAGTTCTTCTATCGGGATATTCCGACCCAAAATAAACTTTTGTGGCTCAAATTGACCGTACTTCCAGGCTATCTGAGGCTTGATTTCGGGAATATTAAACAGAATTTGTCGCCACAACTGGATGAGATTATTAACTTTAACAATCGGGGGGCAGGAACGATAGTTATATTCCAGTTCCTGGAAGTTCATTTCTAGACGGGCTCGTCCTGTGGGGGCGAGTGCCCCGATCACTTCGTTGTAAAATGCGGACTGCAAACTTGACCAACGAAATCCCGATGGGTTTAAAGTCTGAAGCGGGTCACCAGCAAAAGCAAAGGGTAGGCGAAGCCGAAACTGCTTCTCTAAGTCATATTGAGAGAACACAGATAGTCGCATAATTAGCTGTAGCTCTAGCCTGGTGAAGTCCTGAGCCTCATCGCAGAAAATAGCTGTATACTCAGAACGGTAACACTTGAGTTTCAATACCCTTCTAATCAAGTCTTGATCGTCCCAGTAGCCTCTCTCCTCGGTAAGGTTTCTGTACCACCTCCACACAGTTTTGTAAATCTGAGCAAACTCTGCCGGGGAAACAGTGCGTTCTTTACCTGAGACTTCTTGGTAATCATCTGGGTCCATATATGCATGACGTTCATCCAGGTAGTAACCCTTGATGAAGGTGCGAATAACCTGCCAGCAGAGTTCTGGGGAATAGCGCGGCCAAGCACTTCTGCACAACTGCTTAAAGCGATGAAATGAAATGTAATTCTCTTCCTGAAAGTGATTTGCTTTTCTTGAATGTCCATTAGCTTTAGGGAGTATTGCTAGCTCCTGTGCCTTGCGCTTCACCCTACCTACATCTGCGCTTTTCATGTTGCGTAGCGAACCGTGATCGCGCTCTTGTTTTGGCAGTAAACTCAACAGGAATGTTCCAAACGGCTGGAAGAAGGCACTCACATCGGGAATTTGCTCTCCTTCTTTCCTATTAACCACAAATCGGTAATGAGACTTGAGTAGTTGAGGCACAATCTCTTTAGCCACCTCTAGCAACCGCTTATTATAGGTGAGAAAAAGAGGATTTCCTGGAAGTGCTTTACCAGATTCATAGTAATACTTTCGGTAGCAGTAGTCGGCAAACAGGTAAAATAGCATGGTAGACTTGCCGCTACCCGCCCGTCCATTTAAAAAAAGTGGTAAAGACTTGTGCTCTGGGGCTGACGTTGAAACTGAGTTGAGAATTGCCTCTTCTTCAGATGAAAGTGCTAAGTTTGCTGCTGCCCCGCTTTCAATGGCAAGCCAACTCTGGTCATCTCCTGCTAGGAGATAGCTTGGATAAGAACACCTCGCAAAAGAAGTGAGTTTGTTCAGGCTTAATTGTTGGGATAGAATATTTTTACCAGCACCAAATAAATTTGTTGCCTGCCCTATTTGTGCTATCTCCTCAGTAGATGGCCTGTGAGTCAAGGGCGCGAGTAAAAAGAGCACTTGTCGGGCGGGAGTATCCGCTGTTTCAAGCTGGCTAAGGAGCACGTACCGATTATCAGTACCCCACAGATATACCCCTGGCCATTGAGCGATCGCCTCAACATTCTTGGGTGATTCTACGATGCCAGAAATGATGCGATAGTATGTAGCCCAGGAATCTTTGATTTCAGGATTCTTGAATCTGGCGATCCACTCTTCGGTTTCGTAGATGATTGCCCAAGACTTTTGATCTTTCTCGCTCTCCCATCCTGGAGGTTCCAGCCAGGGTAGTAAATCATCTGGAAGTCGTGGGCGGTTTTGATGCGTTTGAGCTGCTGACTGTTGGCGATGCCCAAGCCAGCGCTGAAGTTCTGCCTCATTCAACAGGGCATCGAGATACTGTTTGCCGTATTCTTCCGGTTTTAGCAGAAAATGCTCATATTCTTTAGATCCACGTAGAAAAATGTCGAGCAAGCACAGCACTAACTCATCATCTACCTGTCGGATTCTAGCAATCAGGCGTAAATTGTTTTCCCCTCTCCGCTTCAAGTAGGGATAAACTCTCTGAAAGTGTGCCTGCGCTTCGTCAATGCCCAATCTCTCAAGTTCGACACATAACCTCTCTACTTGCTCCTGAAGACGGAAGCGCTGTGCCTTCTGGTTTAACTTAGAGGTGCGATAAACGTACATAGGTGTCTTTGCTGTTTTTGACCTCTGAAATGGGGTTATTTTTATCAGAGCCCCTAGGCCACTATATAGTTATTGTTATTCAAGAAAAAAATCAGGAACGTATTTTTATGTAACATAAGTTACATAATTGAAGATATATCTTAAAGAAAATCTGAAAGATTAGCTTGTC
The DNA here is from genome assembly GCA_964657555.1 of uncultured Microcoleus sp. Taxonomy (GTDB): domain Bacteria; phylum Cyanobacteriota; class Cyanobacteriia; order Cyanobacteriales; family FACHB-T130; genus CAZZWA01. The sequence continues at coordinate 8,908 of CAZZWA010000089.1, read as the reverse complement.
AAGGAAGCTTTCCCTTCGTCCCTGTCTCCTTTAGCAACCCCCAAAGATTCACCAGATAGAGCACCATAGCAAATTTTCGGATTTTGTAAACCAGGAATATACGGAACTGAACCTCAGCCCAAGTTTAGTGTACGTCCCGATGAAATAGACGCTTGACTCGCCGAAGATGTGAGTAAGGTTGTGCCAGTGGTGAAGTGTTCGCGTGCGCCAGACCCTAATCCAGGGTTTTCCTATTGTTCTACCCTGGCTTATTCAGTACATCAGTCTATTTGTGGGAGACAGGCGTGAAAAGACTGGCTGACAAAATTGGGGCGGGTGGGTTTGGCTTAGCGTTGCTTCTGTTATGTGGCACAGCATTTGCTTCCCACTGGAGCCTACAAAAGTTGATTGAGAACAGGCAGTGGGTTGAACATACTCATCAAGTGTTAGCAACGCTTGATCAAGTCTCTGATGGACTCGTACATGCTGCTGTAGGACAGCGCAGCTACGCGAATGCACAAGAAGCAATCGACCTAGAATTCTATAACGCTGGTATTCAAAAAACTAGTAAAGGGCTCAAAGCTGTCCGGCAATTAACCATTGATAACTTTAAGCAACAGCGCCGACTTGATGAACTTGAACCTTTGGTTACCAAAAGACTTGCCCAGATACAGCAATCAATTAACTTGTGGCAACGAAACAAGTCTACTCAAAGGGTTCAAATTGCGATCGCTGAGCGAGACAAGAAGATACAACAAGACATTCAAGCCAGACTGGCTGTAATGGAGCAAGAGGAACGAACTTTATTACAGCAACGGTTAGCGGGAACAGATCAGCGAGTTCGCGCTACGATTCTGATTGTTGCTTTTGGCTACTTGTTGAGCTTCAGCCTGTTGTTTGGAGCCTATTTCCGGCTCCAAAGGCAAAATCGTCATCGCCAATTAGCAGAAGCAGAACTCACAGAGGCACAGAATCAGTTAGAAATTAGGGTGCAAGAACGCACTGCTGCTTTGGCCGAAAGTAACAAATCCCTGAGAATTGAGATTGTTGAGCGCCAGCGAGCTGTTCGTGAAGCGGCACAAAGTACGGCAGCGCTGCGAAAAAGTGAGGAGCTTTATCGTCTCCTCAGCCAAAACTTTCCCAATGGGTCGGTTCTCTTGTTTGACCAAGATTTACGCTACTTGCTTGCTGAAGGGGCAGGATTAGCAGACTCTGGTCTAGAGAAAGCGCAATTAGAGGGGAAGACGCTCTGGGAAATATTACTATTACCAGCCGAAACCGCAGAAGTGCTAGAACCACTCTATCGGTTAGCCTTGGCTGGTCAAGCCAAAATTTCCGAACTCACCTACGCCGAGAAAATCTACCGGATACACACACTTCCTGTCAAAAATGAGCAAGGTGAAATCTTTGCTGGGATGATGATGTCACAAAATATCACTATCCAAAAACAGGCAGAGCAAGCCCTAAAAAATTCACGAGATCAGTTAGAAGTCTGCGTTCAGCAACGAACTACAGAACTCATCAAAGCTAACACGTCCTTACAAACTGAAATCGCTGAGCGTCTGGAAGCACAACGGCAACTAGAGATCCTCACAACGGAGCTGAAACGCTCCAACCAGGAACTAGAGCAGTTTGCTTATGTGGCTTCTCACGATCTGCAAGAGCCATTACGGGCAGTGGCGGGTTACACCCAACTGTTAGAGCAGGAATACCAAGACCGTCTAGATGAGTCAGCATCTGAATATATGGGTTACATTGTCGAGGGAGCCACACGGATGCAGCAGTTGATTCAAGATCTGCTGGCCTATTCCCGTTTGGGTCAACACACGCCAGCATTTGCTCCCACTGACTGCAATGTTGTGCTGCGTCAAACGCTAGATAATTTGCAAGTGGCGATCGCCCAGAGTAACGCCACCATTACTTATGACTCTTTGCCAACAGTAAGCGCCGACACAATTCAATTAGTACAGTTATTTCAAAACTTGATAGGTAACGCCATTAAGTTCTGCCGTGAAGAACCACCCCAAGTTCGCATTTGGGCAGAGTTCAGCAAGGCAGGCGATGACGCTTGCCCCACATGGCTTTTCAGGGTACGTGACAATGGAATTGGCATCAAGCCCCAGTATCTCGAACGTATTTTCGTAATCTTCAAACGTCTTCATACCCGCAGAGAATTTCCAGGTACCGGCATTGGTTTAGCTATCTGCAAAAAGATTGTCGAGCGTCACGGCGGTTGCATTTGGGCTGAGTCGCTCTCGGGAGTCGGAACCACATTTCATTTTACCCTGCCCCTAATTTCTGAGCCATCCTTCGACCCAGAGACAAGTTCCTATGATTGACAACCAAACATTCAAACCGATTGATATCTTGCTGATCGAAGATTCTGAGAGTGATGCTCGCTTAACCATCAAAGGCTTCCAAAAAGCCAAGATTGCCAATAACTTGCACTGGGTGGAAGATGGCGAGATGGGAATGGAATATCTACGACGTCAGGGTAAGTTTGCTGATGCTCCCCGCCCAGACTTAGTCCTACTCGATCTCAATCTACCAGGGATGGATGGTCGGGAAGTGCTAGCCGCTGTGAAATCAGCTCCCGATCTTAAATGCATCCCTATCGTAGTTTTGACTACCTCAGGGGATGAACGGGATGTTCTTCGATCTTACAACCTCAATGCCAACTGCTACGTGACTAAACCCATTAATATTCAGCAGTTTATTCAAATGATACAGCTGATCAACGATTTCTGGCTGGCAGCAGTGAAGCTCCCAAGTAAGTAAACCAGTCCTATGTACAAAAGACCCATTCACATCCTATTAGTGGAAGATAGTTCCAGCGATGCCAGCTTGCTGCGCCAGATGTTTTTACGTTCCGGAAAGCAAGAATGGCAGATTGTGCACGTTGAGCATCTGGGTGATGCCATCAATACTTGCCTCACGCATACCTTTGATTTGGTTTTGTTAGACCTTTCTCTTCCAGACTCTGATGGCTTAGACACAGTCGCAGAATTTCGAAAAGCTACACCAGATATTGCCATTGTGGTGCTAACAGGAGTTGATGATGAAGAGCTTGCCCTACAAGCAGTGGCAAAAGGGGCGCAGGATTATCTTGTCAAGGGTCAAATCTCAGCTCAATTGCTAGTGCGTGCTATCCGCTATGCGATCGAACGCCAACTTGCTGAAGCACAAATCAAAAGAGCATTAGAACAGGAACGGGAACTCAACAAACTCAAATCGAACTTTATCACTATGACTTCTCATGAGTTTCGCACCCCGTTAGCGACTATTTTATTTTCTACTGGCTTCCTGCAAAATTATGGCGAAAAATCTACACAAGAGAAAAGACTAACTCATCTGCATCGCATCCAATGTGCTGTCGAGCACATGACCAACATGCTAGATAGTGTGCTCTTTATTGGCAAAGCTGAGGCTGGCAAGCTGGAGTTTAACCCTGAACCGCTAGAGCTTAAATCTACCCTCAGTGACATTGTCGCAGAGATGCAATTACACACTGGTTCCAGATATACACTAACTTGTGTCTGTCCGGCAGAATCTCCACTAGCTTGTATGGATGAAAAATTGCTGCGTCACATCCTCAACAATTTACTCTCAAACGCCATTAAATACTCACCAGAACGTAGTACCGTATTTTGTAAACTTACCTTTGAAATGAATGAAGCAATCTTCCGAATTCAAGATCAAGGGATTGGTATTCCTCTGGAAGATCAAAAACGATTATTTGAAACTTTCTATCGAGGTACTAATGTCGGCAACATAGCTGGTACGGGACTAGGATTAAATATTGTCAAAAAATGTGTTGAATTACACAAAGGCAAAATTACTGTAGAGAGTCAGGTGGGAATGGGCACAACATTTACTGTCAAGTTACCATTACTTATATAACGGTTATAGGGCATGGGAGTTCTAATATCGTTCACACGACAGATGCTTTAGCCTCTTATAGGCGGTTATGTAGCAGCCGGACAAGAAACGGCGCTGAACGTATAATTATAATTATTTTACCAAGGAAGCAAATTCATAAGGTGTAATATTCAAGGCTAAAATTGTTGATGAACTTGAAGCTTTTCTGAAGAAACTGGTTGCAGAATATCTGTTATCTGGTGCTGTGATCATTGCCTTAAATGGGGTATTCATCCTTAAGAACACGTCAACTTAACGTACTATTAATGAGAGTTGCAAGAACCTGTAGCTTGGCCTAATAAAGACAGGGGAAAAGCTATTTTAAGCGTTTACACAGACGTATTATTACTGACCTATATATTCTAAGAATAGAAAAAATTTTATCGTATTATCTAAGTAAACATAAAAACAACACTATCTTAACTGCCATAAATTTATATTTAAACCAAATTAATTTTGTATTTAAGTAAAAACACTGTGCCAAAGCTTTTTTAGGGAAAAACACGGATAAATATAGCTATGTAATTCATAAAAACCTGATTAATATTCAGCAATAATTTCACACAAACTTCACCTATTTTAAAAAAAAATGTTTTAGATTAAATAAGAACCTAGAAAAGAGTGCCAAGGCACAACAAGTGAGAGCACAGCAAGAGTATTAAACTTACAAAAGTTTATGGATAGTGCTAACTCAACCCAAGTTCATAACTGTAAAAAGTTGCATCACCCAATTTAAGGAGACATAGCAAATGCTCGGAACTGTTAAGAAGTTTTTAATTGGCGCTTCAGTTGTTGCTAGTGTGAGCGCGATCGCCACCAACCCAGCCTTGGCCACTACTTTTAGCCTCTCAGGTAATGATGTAACTGAGTTTAAAGCAGTCGGCTCAAGTACTGTGGAAGACTCGACAGCAGATTTGAATACCATCCTGCAAGGAAGCTGCAATCCAGCCGCAGGAGCTTGCAGCACTTCACCTGGTGGCAACGTAGAACTGGGAACCAGCATTGATAAAACTAACAATTATCAGACCATAACTGCCTTCCTGAATGCTCCAGTGACTACCTTGACGGGCGACTTTGGCGACGGCACACAAATCAAGCTGAGCAGTCTGACTGGCAAAGATTGGTTTACAACCTCTGGGGGATCTCTTAACATCTCATACGGAGCAGATAATTTGGCAACAAAATGGTTTAACGCCGCTCTAGATGCCAATGGTTTCATAGCAGCAGGTCGTGGAATCTTCTACAATACATTTCTGAATGCGGGTGGATTCCAACGGTTTAGCAACCCCAATCCCTCTTACGTCAACAAGGATGCCAGTGGCAATATCGAGATTGGGTTGGCTGGTCACTATGACGCCACAAATCTGTTCATAGATGTGCTGACTAAAGGTAGCAATCTATTCTCGACAAACATTGCTGCACTGACTTATATCAACAGTATGCGGTCAGCTAACCAACAAAATACGCCCCTACAGGCGAGTGAACTGATCAACTATAGCTATGGCAATCAATCAGGCACCCTTTACAACTTCACTGCTGTTCATTCTGGATTGGTAAATGACCAAGGGCCAGGAGCTGATGGCAAGTCTCACAATGGCGAATACCTATTGAAGGTTGCTGCCGATCCTGCGGCTACAAAATCAGTCCCAGAACCCTCTACAATAGTTATGGATTTGGTTGCTGTGGGTGGTGTGTTGGTCATCAAGCGTAAGCTGGTGAAAAAAGCTTAATTTCTGAGCTTAGCTGGGAAAGTCACGCTTCTGCTTCAATTTGTCGCACCACGGTGAGAGCAGAATAGCTGACGCCTGCCGTGCCTTCCCCTGGATGGGTGGAGTCTCCTACTAGCCAAAGGTGCTTGATTGGGGTGCGATTAGCAAAACCAAAGGGACCAAAAGTGGAAACCCGTTGACCAATCCCCCCAACAACGCCTTGATCGCGAGCCGTATAACGAGCAAAGGTGCGGGGGGTGGCGGCTTCTTGATGCACGATGGTCTCTGGTGTTAGGTGAAAGAATTGCCCCAGCTTGGCGATCGCATCCTCAATATATCGTTGCTTTAGTGCCTGATAATCTTCACATGTCCACCAGTTTTTAGGGTCTACGAAGGAAGAGGCAATAATAGTGGCCTTACCAGTAGGAGCACGACCATCTCCCGGATGACTGACTGAGACAAACAGAGAATTATTCTCCCCAATCGGGCCATCCTGATCGTAGAGAAACTGCAAGTGAGGCGGACATCCTTGAGGAATGGCGCTCTCCTCAACACCTAAGTACACGACAAAAGCTCCTGACGCTAGTGGCAGTTTATCGACTCGCCGCCGATAACCACCCATTAACCCAAGGGGGGTAGAGGGTAGAGGATCGTTATCTCCCCATCTCCCCATCTCCTCGCCATCCAGCAGCTGCACTAAGTTTTGCACTGTCACATTGGCAATGACGCGGTCAGCAGGCTCTGTCCAGACTTCCCCAGTTTTCTGGTTGCGGATGCGGACGCCAGTAACTTTCCCGTTTGATGTATGGATGCACTCAACCGTGTGACGCATCAACATCTTACCACCGTCTCGCTTTAGGGATGCGACAAGGCGATCGCTTAACACCTGCATGCTGCCTTGAAGGTGAAACAGTCCTTGCGGTTCTTGGGAGACACTCAGGGCCGTCGCTGCATAGAGCAGTGCTGTTTCCTCAGCGTCCACCTGAGAATAAAGCTTGAGTTGCAAATCTAGAAACGTTCTCAATCGCAGGTTATGCTCTAATCCATATCCCCGCAGGGCATCGCCTACAGTCATCAAGGTGTATGGTAGGGTAATTAAAGTATTGGGGCGGACTGCCTGAACTAGCTGCCAAAAGTCCCATAGGTTGCGGGGAGGCAGCACAGGGTTGCGGGATTGAAACGCCCAACTGGCTTGGAATAAAGTTGCTAACAGCGAAAAGAAAGGTTCGCTTCCAGGAAATTGTCGCTGACGTTCTGCTTGCCACTTTCCAGGGTGACGCCAAACGTTAATCGGTTCAGTTTCTCCAGGCAGATATACAGCACAAGCCGGATCGCAAGGTGTTGCTGCCGGTAGCTCAATCTCCAACTCCGAAAAGATGCGGTGATGAATACCCCCAGGCTCTAAACCAGCAACCTGCGTAGCTCCCACATCAAAAGTAAATCCTCGGCGTTTGAAGGTGGAAGCACATCCTCCTGGGACAATGGCTTGATCCAGGATCGAGACTTGGTAACCCCGACGAGCAAGTAAAGCCCCAGAGGTTAGTCCACCAATTCCAGCACCAATGACGACGACGCGGGGAGTAACACTTACGCCACTAGATTTACTGTTGCCCATCAGACTCTCTGACATGGATTAAATCTTTACACTTCTTAATATTTAATACTAATTATGCAGCCACTTGAGAATTTTAACGAGGAAGGACACGAGCGCTACTTGGGCGATCACCCGTAATCGAACTAGTAAATTACGCCAAGGCTGAAACCTGGTTTGAGGCTAAATTGCCACAAGAATACTTAATTAGGTTTTAGACAAAGCGGCAAAGTTGACTCTGAGGAGAACAGATGTACGGGAATGACGACGCTGGTTTGCTAGTCACTTGCTACAGAAAGGCGATACGTTGTGTGTATGACGTTACCTCAAAGTACAAACTGTGCCGACTAACATAAAAGAAGCAGCCATCTCTCCCAACAACTCATGACTTCAACCCTGCGCAAATCTCTGCCACTCAATGCCCCTACGGTGCATCGACTGCCCAGTGGCTTAACAATTGTGGCGGAGCAGATGCCCGTCGAAGCCGTTAATCTCAATATCTGGATCAACGTTGGCTCTGCTATTGAATCAGATGCCATCAACGGCATGGCTCACTTTCTGGAACACATGGTCTTTAAAGGTACTGATAAGCTGCAAAGTGGGGAGTTTGAGCGCCTAATTGAGGAACGAGGTGCAGTCACTAATGCAGCAACCAGTCAGGACTACACTCACTACTTCATCACAACTGCCCCCAAAGATTTTGCTCATCTAGCACCATTGCAGGTAGATGTAGTGCTTAATCCTGCCATTCCCGATGAAGCCTTTGAGCGAGAGCGACTAGTGGTTTTAGAAGAAATTCGCCGTTCAGAAGATAATCCTCGCCGTCGTACTTTTCAGAGATCGATACAGGTGGCGTTTGACAGACTGCCTTACCGACGACCTGTACTAGGCCCTGCTTCAGTGATTGAGGCGCTAACATCGCAGCAGATGCGCGATTTCCATGCCAGCCAATATCAACCCCAGTCCATCACAGCTGTGGCAGTCGGGAATTTGCCAGTTGAGGAACTGATTGAAATTGTGGCAAATAGTTTTAATGTAGAGACGCGAAATTTCGCATCTAGACATTTAGCAGAAGAACTCTCAACCCCTAACCCTGAACCACCATTTCGAGAAATCATCCGTCAAGAGTATGTGGACACCAGCTTGCAGCAAGCACGACTCGTGATGGTTTGGCGGGTGCCAGGGATGACCCAACTCACCCACACCTATGCACTAGATGTTCTGGCAGCAATTTTAGGGCAAGGCCGGACTTCGCGGCTATTCCGGGATTTGCGGGAAAACCGCCAACTCGTTTCCCATATTGGAGTCAGTAATATGACCCATCGGCTTCAGGGACTGTTCTATGTTTCAGTCCAGTTGCCAGTGGAAAATGTGGCAGAGGTAGAAGCTGCGATCACCCAACACATTCGCATCCTCCAAACAGAACTAGTAGCAGAGTCAGAAATTTCCCGTGTGCGCACGCAAGTGGCAAATCGTTTTGTCTTTGGGAATGAAACACCGAGCGATCGCACCAATTTGTACGGCTACTATCATTTAATGATGGGAGATTTAGCTCCAGCCCTCAACTACCCCGCACGAATTCAAGCTTTGGATACACTTGATCTCCAGGTATCTGCCCAACAGTATCTATCTCCAGATGCCTACGGTGTTGTTGTCGTCAAGCCAGAGCTGAAGGAGTTATAAGTTATCAGTGTTGAGTGATGAGTTAGAT
>CAZZWA010000088.1:0-16670 GCA_964657555.1 uncultured Microcoleus sp. | reverse complement strand
TAGGGGAATTCTTATAGTTTACGTCCTAACCTGACTGGCTACGGCTATAAATTGACACCAATGGATCAAGGATTGCCCTATACATCATTGAGAGGTCATTTATATTGAGTTTTCAAAAATTGCTTCCCCTCACTGTTTTGCTAACAGTTCTGCTGCCACTAACCCTTTTTGGATTGCCAAGACTGCTGCTTGAGTGCGATCGCGTACCTCCAGCTTTTGCAAGATAGCGTGGACGTGAACCCTGACTGTACCAGGGGCAATGTAAAGAATTTCTCCAATCTCTTGATTGCTCTTGCCAGCTGCAATCAATGCTAATATTTCTTGCTCTCGCTTCGTTAGAGGGTTTTCTGGTGTCTGAGCAGTCTTGGCCATCTCAGTTGTCGGTGAATTGCCTTCAAAAGCCGCCCGAATCTCTGTCGTTGCCGTCTGATCCCACCAAGAAGCTCCAGCTGCAACTGAACGCAGCGCTAGGAGAAGAGACTCGGAAGCAATTCCTTTGAGACAATAACCCTGCACCCCCGCTTCAATCAGTCGCGCAATTAGGGGTTTTTCAGTACGAGAGGTTAAAACCAGGATAGGCAAATCTGGATGCTGCTGCTTGATTTGGCGACAGGCTTCAATGCCACCAATTCCTGGTAATCCCACATCCAGCAAAACGAGATCGAGAGGATAGCGATTTGCTAGTTCCACAGCTGTTTCGCTGTCTTCAGCTTCGGCAACAACTTCTAATCCTGACTCCTGTTGCAACCGCATTCGCAGTCCCAAGCGAAACAGCTCATCATCTTCAACTAGTAAGATCCGCACAGAAGCAGTAGCCGGTTTCATTTACAAATCCCAGGCGAGAGGTTGAGGCGGACTGGCAGGCAGTCGAAAGCCAAATAGTGCGCCTCGTGTTGAACGATTCTCTGCCCAAATTGTACCGCTATGCGCTTCAATAATTTGACGACTCAGGTACAACCCCAATCCAGAACCTTTGGCTTGGCGATCGCTGTGTCCTTGATAAAATCGCTCAAACATGTGAGGGAGTTCTTCCTCAGTCATGCCCTGCCCGCGATCAAGAATCTTCACCACCTGCTCCGAAGAATGGGACTCCATGACCACTTCCACTTTACCGCCATGGGGAGAATGATTAATGCCATTGATCAGCAAATTAGCAAAGACTCGCTGGAGTTGCAGTGCATCTCCATTCACCCACAAGGCTCTGCGAAAGTCTGATTCTCCATAATTCAGCCCCATATGCACCCTGCGCGTTGCCGCTAAATCTGTCAGAGTCGCCATCACCTCTTCTGCTACAGTCACTAAATTCACAGGTGCCAGATGCAGTTTCAGTCCTTCGTTGTCGTTGCGATACACATCCAGCAGTGTCTCTACTAGTTGCAGCGTTGTGCTGTGACTGCGAGCCATGGTCTCTAGGACTTTTTGCTGTAATGGAGTGCAACCACCAAATTGACCCGTCTGAAACGATTTTAGCGTTTCCAGTGCTCCCAACAGTGGTGTTTTGAGGTCGTGACTTAGGGTGGAAACAAAATCCTCGCGGATACTCGCTAACTGCTGTTGAGAGTTTAACTGTGCCTGTTGCTGAGCGATCGCCTCCTCTGTGAGCCGCAGGCGATCACTTAAGACTCCGGTAACAATTAATGCCATGATGGCAATCAATCGACTGGCTACAGTTGAGGCTCTTACTGTATAGCCTCCAGGAATCCATACATTCATAGTTGTTAAAATTGCCGCAACTAGCGTGATGGTCAAAGTTGCTGTTCGACTCAACCGCGCATTTGCTAGCAAAATCGGCCCGATGTAGAGATAACCAAACACGTAATCAGGTGGAGTGGAAAACTCCATTGCTATCACCACAACAAAGAGCCCAATGATTAGCCAGAATGGGCTCAGATGAGGTTTTTTATTGAGTGAAACTGTCTTGGGAGTCAATAACCGAGACAACATTTCGTCAAAAACAAGTTGACAGACCACTAGCTACATCTTTACAGCAATTTTCATCTTGGTGCAGTTGAGTTCTATCCCCTGCCTGACGGCTCTCCCCGAACTCGTGGGGGGATAGGGGGTAGCTAAGTGTGGGATCTCGAACTGAAAACCGCTGTAGTCTCTATAAGATAAAGCTTTTTGCCCAAAGTTCCAACTTAAGCCTTTACAAAAATTTTTCTTCTAAAACCGGGAAAGCTGAATTTCTGTAGTCTATGTAACAGTTTTTTGATATATGAAGTTAGAGTATCCATGAACATGCAGGGCGCATTGGTATATCTAAGTACCTTGATGAAAACTGAGGTTGAGGTCTTTAATTATTATGGTTGACAAGAAAAACAGGTCGAGAATCGGCTTGCTTGGGGCTTTTAAGGTCTTAGCTGAACCGAGTTTAACCGTTCTCAACAAAGCCCTGAAGCTGGCTACAGGCTTTTTAGTATTTTTCCTGGAAGCAGGCTTCACCCTAGTCAAAAAAAGCTTTCGTCAGATGAGAAGCAAGGAGCGCACTACGCTGAGGAAATTGTCGATGCGTTCTCAGCAAGGTCAACGATTTAGCAAGCTGGCACGATTGGGGCAGCGGCTGAGTGACCGTGAGTGGAGACGCTATGCTTACATGCTGCTGACCGGCAAGCTGACAGCGATCGCCATGCTGGTCTTTGTGGCATTTCCCCTAATCTCACATTTCATTGGGGCACCAGCTGATGCAGCCGATCCCGTACTCAAAGGTAATGACATCGTTAACCCGATTAACACTGTCTGGACACTGGTAGCTGCCTTTCTTGTATTCGCAATGCAGGTAGGCTTCACAATGCTAGAAGCAGGCTTCTGCCGCTCTCGCGAAACTGTCAATGTCTTGATGGAGTGCATCGTTGACACCTGTCTTTGCGGCCTGCTGTTCTATGCTATTGGCTTTGCCTTCATGTTCAGTCATGGCAACGGCTTGATTGGCATGAACTGGTTCTTCTTACAGGGTGCTCCCGCTACCTATGAAACCACAGGTGTGGCGTTCCTAGCTTACTGGTTATTTCAGTTTGCCTTCGCTGATACCTGCTCGACGATTACCTCTGGAGCGATGATTGGCCGCACAGGGTTTGTCGGCGACCTATTTTACAGCGTTGGCGTCTCTGGATTTATCTACCCCATCATTGGGCATTGGGCTTGGGGACCGGACGGTTTTTTGGCAAATATGGGTAGTAAAGACAATTTCCTACCGTCCCTGGGAGTTGGCTTCCATGACTTTGCCGGATCTACAGTTGTTCACACCATCGGCGGGTTCATTGCCCTAGCAGGGGCGATCGCCCTTGGTCCTCGCCTAGGCCGCACGTTTAAACGTGACGGCGGTGGCCCTATGTTGCCCCATGACCTGGTAATTGCCGCCACAGGTGGTCTGATTCTGTGGTTTGGGTGGTATGGCTTCAACCCTGGCTCTACGCTGTCGGCGATGGACTTTCAAGGGATTGGCCGCGTCGCCGCTAATACTACGTTGGCAGCATGTGCAGCAGGTCTAGCGGCAATGTTCTTCGCTTTTCCCAAGACCAAGAAGTGGGATTTGGGCTTCACAGTCAACGGGTTCTTGGCGGGCTTAGTCGCGATTACCTGCCCTTGCTATTGGGTCAACCCAACAGGTGCCATCATTCTGGGAGCTGTGGCGGGAGTCATTGTCGTTCTGGGCGTAGACCTCCTGGAATGGCTCCGGATTGACGATCCCATCGGTGCAGTTCCCGTACATGGCTTCGCGGGCATCTGGGGAACGTGGTCACTGGGCCTGTTTGCTACAGGCGAATTCGGCGCGACTGGCCCCTTCGGAGCAGATGTCTCTACGCCGTTAAAAGGTCTATTTTATGGTGGTGGGATGCAGGTGTTGGTCGCCCAAATCATTGGCAATCTGATTATCACTGTGTCTACATTCGCTGTAGCAATGGGGTTGATGTATCTGGTGCATTTGACTGGGACACTGCGCGTGTCACGGGAAGGCGAAATAGAAGGATTAGACTTGCACGAGCATGGCATCCCCGCCTACCCAGAGTATGTAATCACTCCATCAGCTAAACCGTCTGGAAACAAGGAGTCTGGCGTTTCCCCACCCCAATCTGTTGGGGGCGATTTCTAGACTTAGCACACAGCAAGCTGTTGAAAATAAAACACTGGTCAATTGGCATTGGAAGAACGATGGGCGTGGCATTCCCGCGCCCACCTCACCACTTCCAAAAATTTAATAGTCGAACAGGTGTTGGCACCTGATTAAGCGGTTAGTGCATAGAACGGGGTCTCTCTCGGTGAGAAAGGTGGCTTTGGTAACCACTGGAGGTTTTTTTTTCCTCGCGTGGCCGTGCCTTGTTTAGCTTGAGACTACGCCCCATCCACTCAGATCCATCCAGCTCTTTAATCACTGTTGCTTCTTCAGCGTCAGACGTCATCTCCACAAAAGCAAAACCGCGCTGTCGTCCGGTCTCGCGATCCGTTGGCAGTTGCACCCGCTTCACTGTGCCGTACTCAGCAAAGACCTCACTGAGGTCTTCTATTGTGACTTTGTAAGACAGGTTGCCGACATAGATAGACATAGAACTTTCCGGTCTAAGAAGTATAGAACTTGACTTGAGTGAGCTGATATCAATTAATATATTGCTGCTCTCAGGGGTAATCAATATATCTCCATATATATTTGGAGAGTCTACCTTTTTCCCAAATAGCTGCTACAGCTCTTAATGGTCATTTAAGTTTTCAGCTCTCAACACTGCACTAGGAACAGCTTTTTGCTCCTGAAGGGTATACTCCCAAAATAGACATAGAGATATATTGTTTCTTTCCTATATCAGTAATACATTTATTCATATGAATATGTTGGTTGAGTCAACATAATCAAGTATTTAACCCAACTAAGATTATTTATTGTTTAGGAAAAACTGAAGCGGAAAAAGTGTATTTTGGGGCTGTTTGTCACTCAATCTCGGTCTGATAAATATGAGACATTTGAGCATGTTTACCCGCCAATACTCAAAGCCAGAATGAACGGGATTGCAGTGTTTACTGTAGAAAGGTTTTGTAGAATATTTGTTTGCAACGTGGATACCCTTTCAAGGAGAGTAAGCTGTTACTCTCCACTGAAACCTTTACCTCTATGTCCAAATCAGTCGTACTGCTAATTATTACGGCAGTGACTTTTATAACCATTTATATCTATATGCTTGTTATTCGGGTATTCTTGAATTGGTTGCCGAATATCAACTGGTTAGCTCCACCATTTTCGATTTTGAGTCAATTTACAGACCCCTATCTCAAAGTGTTTCGCTCCATCATTCCACCCCTGGGTGGTACTTTTGACATTTCCCCAATATTAGCGGTTCTGTTACTCCAGTTACTGAGTGAGCTTCTTATTAGCGTTGCTAGAGGAATTTAAGAGCTTTGGAGAGATTCAGTTATGGTTGAAAACAGAAGCTTATATGAGCAAGACAATAGCAGTCTCAAGCAAGGCAATTACGAAGCTTACTACCCCGCAACTGCTCAAAGGCAGCTTGTACCTCACTTGGGGTGCCAGTTTGCTGCTTCTGATTGCCACAATCTCTGGAGTTCAATGGCAACGGCAGGCCATTAAGACAATCGGTAAGGAATCAACACCAAGTATCATCGCTGCCCAGCATATCAAAGCTGGTTTGGCAGATATGGATGCCAACGCTGCCAATGAACTGATTGCTCAGCCGGGGCAGAACCCACAGTCAGTCAAGGATTATGAAAACCGCCGTCAGGAAGTTGCCAAAGCGTTAGTTTCTGCTGCTGAGAATATCACCTACGGTGATGCGGAACGGATACCCATTCAAACTCTGCAACTAGGGTTGGGGGAATACATAGCAAAGATTCAGCAGGCGCGAGACTTCCATACACGCGAGGATGCGGCGGCGATTCTGGTTGCTTACAGAACATCTGCCGAAGTCTTAGACAAGACCCTACTACCAGCAGCCGATGCCCTAGATCGGGCGAACTTAGAAGTCCTCAACCGCACCTACGCCGCCAAGAATTTTGCCTCCAGAGGGTATTTGGTCTTTGTAGTGGTCTCTGGGCTGGCATTGATCGCAGTACTAGTAGCAATACAGCTGTTTCTCAGTCAACGCATGCGCCGCACTTTCAATCCTATGCTACTAGCTGCTACAGCAATCGCCCTAGTCTTTCTGGGCTATACGACACGGGCTTTCCTCTCTGGAAACCATCAACTAAAAGTCGTCAAAGAAGATGCTTTCGATTCAATTCATGCCCTGTGGCAAGCTCGTGCCTATGCCTACAGTGCCAATGCTGATGAGAGCCGCTACCTGCTTGACACAGCACTTGCCCCCACCCACGAGCAGGCTTTTTTCCACAAGGTAGGCAAAGTCGCCACACTGCCTGCTGGTCAGACTTTTGAAACAGTCACAGCTTTATCGGCGCAAGGAAAGAAAGTGGAGGGTTTTACAGGCTACTTGGCTGACGAATTGAACAACATTACCTTCAATGGCGAGCAAGAGGCGGCGATCTCCACCCTCTCCAACTTCGGCATTTACCTGGCTATCGATAAACAGATCCGCCAACTTGAGCAAAGTGGCAAGCATCAAGCCGCGATCGCCCTATGCACAGGAAATAACAAAGGCGACTCAAACCGAGCGTTGAAACAGTTTGATGCCTCTCTGGATCAGACTCTGAAAATTAATCAGCAAGCCTTTGACGAGGCGGTAGAGCAGGGCTTCAAGGACTTGGACGGTTTTGAAATCATCACTCCTGTTTCCCTGGTAGTGATCGCGCTACTGACCTTATTTGGACTGTTGCCACGACTGAAGGAGTACTCTGTGTGATGCGTTGCCCTCTACTCTACAAAGTAGAGAACAACGCCACAGCTTATTCCCCCTTCAAGGACATCCATACATCAAACAAATCTTCGACAAAACCTTTCTGGCTCAGTCCTGTGTTCCTGAGCACTCTAACTTTCAATGTTGGCAGATAAACGCCATCAAGGATCTCGTGTCCATAGCCAATAACTTTGCCATAACTTCCAGTTAATTGATGTTGCACACAATCCCCAACTTGAAACATAGTTTTGGGTACGGGGTGATTGAGGATGTGAGGTACATAGACATTTTTGTCTTGTTGCCTAATTTCTCTAATTGGGTCACTGTTAACGGAAATTGAGGCCGTAGAATTCTCTTGAGTTAATAACATCAGTTAATTTTCACCTAATGACTAGATCGCCTGCCTCAAACACTATAAGTTGAAGCAATATCTGCATCTTCTCCTAGTTAGGGGCAGGTACAAAGAAGCGAACAGATACCAGCCAAGGACACTGACGAGTCGCGCAAATTGTGTAAAAATGCTGCTCCTTCAGTCTCATCTCAATGCCGACGGAGTTAGCTGACGGACTAGGACTGAGAGATGTCCTTCTCTGTTAAGAGATTAGCCCCCAAAAAGTGGTTCCTCCGCTCCAGAGGCACTACTATCTCAGTGTTTGTAGAAGTGCTTTAGCCTGGATTAGGCTGACTTATTCAATCTAAATTTAGAATAACACTATTGTTTTAAGTTTGTCAATCAATTTATATCTTGAGTAATACGTATTTATTTCAATTGATTTAAGAGTTTATTTATGAGTTTAGTTATTAATTTTTTAGTCCACGAATCGTTGGCTTCCTTATAATGAAAGATGACAAACTGATTGCTACATCTTTGAATTGTAAGTTGTTGATCACTAATCAGAAAAACTGGGTTGATATATAATATTGCTTTGCCTCTGAACCCCGATTAGATTTCCTCATGACATTCAAGAAGTGGCGACAGTTATCAGTTCTACCACTTTCAAAACTAAACACATTATGAAACCCAAAGAGACGATCTTTGTCATTCCGACTTATCGACTAAGGGATGTAGCACAAACCATTGAAAAGTATGACGAGCATTTCTGGGCAAATGGGCATGCCTTAAAAATTATCGTCTTTGATGATTCTAGCCTTGCCAACCATGAGAAATACTACCCACTCTTAGAGCAGACTAAGACCGTCAACGACGTATTTTATGTCGGTCCCCGTGAGAAAGAGCAATTTATTGGCTTCTTAAGCAAGAGACTGCGCGATCGCAAGCTTGATTCAATTGTCAGAAACTTGTTTCGACCTAGTTACGGAGGAAATAGAAACTTCACACTAATGTATACACTTGGATATTTAATGATGAGTTCAGATGACGATATGCGACCAGATGCGTTGATTGAAAATAGCCCAGAGTCTTTATCTCCAGATGCAATATGTCGAGGCAAACTTGTAAAGGTAAATCAAGGTAACTTCATTCATAAATCCTTCGATTTACTCACTGCTTTTCAAGATGTCTTAGGCCAAAAAGTCAGCAAATTACCTGGTAACTTCGAGACAGGAGAATTGCTCGTTGATACGGCTATGGACTTAGAAACTAACACAACGAAGGATTTTTTCAGAGAGAACTCCCTCTTACTGCAAAAAGGCAAAGTATCGAATAATGCAGTCGTCAAAATTGCTCAGACATTTAGGACAGGGACTAACGACATCGATACCCTTGATTTTGTTCATATGTATCTCAGTGACGAAAGTCAAATCAGTCCAGAGGATCTCAATGATGTTTATATTCTCGTAAATTTTAGACCTGTAGTGACTAACAAAAACTGGAGGATGGATTGTGGAGTGGCTGGATATGATAACCAGCACGGATTACCGCCCTTCTTTCCCACTCGACTGAGGTTTGAGGATTACATCTACAGGCTTTGGATACAGCAAGAGGGTATTGTAGCCGCACACGTTGATGCTGTACAGAACCACCAGAGGAATAACTACATGCGTAATCCTCTCGCTACTGAGATATTCAATGAAGAAATATGTAGCTTACTCAAAAATAAGATTAAGGATAGCCTATATCACCTTGATGACCTAGGAATCAATTTTCATTACTCTGGCGAGGTGACCTCACAAGACTCTGAGGAAATTCTGCAAAAAGTTGCTGTCATCCATAACCAAGTCCTTAAAGCTTCAGAGTCTACCAAGGACGAAGAACGTAAGCAGTCTCTCCGCTTATTCGCCGAGAATCTATCGAGAGCATTTTATGGGTTTGAACCTGACTTTTTTCAGCAAAACGTCTCCAGAATTGTTGATGATGTCATTAGCCAATTTCATGGCTCTCTAGAATTATGGCCAACCCTAGTCGAAATATGTTATTTTCACAAGGATAAGAAAGATCTACCACAGATTAAGGTCAAGAATAAAAAATTAAAATCTAGAAATGGCGATCGGAGCATTGAATCACCAACATAATGGTCTCAGCAAAAAAAATTCTACAGTAAGAGTCAGCCATTAGGTCGTATGGCGTAACCCTTAATTGTCGCGGTTTGGGTGAAGCGATAGCTTTCTTCCTCGCTAAACAGTATATCAGACACTACTTATCTAGGAGGAAAGCAACGAGTTAGGCTTTCAGAGTTTTTGGTCAGCATTCTACTTTTTATAGCTGAGCCGCCACAACTTCTCTAAAGTCTTAACCTGCTGGCGTAAAATAGTAGCGCGATGAGCACGATACCTCTTATGGAGAACAGAGCCTAAGACTATACAGAGAGGAATAGAAATCGCGATCGCACCACAAATAGTGTTGCCAGTATCAACACTATTTAAGTGATTTTGTTGAACAGAATTAGGCAAATGCGGCATATTTGAATGAGAAGGTATCACATTTTTATCCTTATAAAGTTGCAACTTTGCTGAATACCCACTCAAAATCACTTCCCCTAGCTTCGACGTATCACACCACAGAGCACTATTATCCAAAAGGCGAGAGTGATTGCAGGTATCAGTAAAGAGACGAAAAATGAACGAGACTGAACTGTCATGAAGGTTGACTCCTGAAATTTGCGCTAAAAAGTCTTACCAGCCGCTAGTTCGTAGTGTTCTGATATCGGACTAAGTGCTAAGGCTGGGAAAAACGTGAGACCACCGACAATTAAAATCGATGCCAGTAACAGCAACCCAAAGAACGGGGTGTTTGTAGACATGGTGCCAGTGGTTTTGGGAACTCTGGGTTTAACAGCCAAGCAGCCAGCCACAGCTAGCATGCGCAGCACAGGAGCCAAGAAGCGTCCTACGATGATTGCTATCCCTAAGGCGGTATTGTAAAAAGGGATGTTGGCATTCAGTCCAGCAAAGGCTGACCCATTATTGGCCGTTGCAGACGTGAAGGCATACAAAAGCTCACTAAACCCATGGGCATCAGGGTTGTTGAAACGGTCTAGCGCCTTAGGCCAGACTAGCCCAGCTTGGCAGAAATAAACCATCAGTTTCCTCTCCCCTTGTCCCGCGCTGTCGCGCCGCGGCGCTAGAGTTCCCTTGTCTCCCCCTCCTTTTATTGAAGTGGTGGAAAACTTTTGCCGTCATGCAGCGCCAGACCAGTGCCGATTAAGATAATAAATGGGTGAGCCAGTAGGCTCCATACCCTTACCGCCAAAGACTACGTTGAGCAGCATTTCTGACAAGGCGGCAAAGCCTCCCATCGGCGTGAGGCTATCGTGCATGGCATCAATGCTTCCCGTCGTAGCATCTGTCGTGTCGGTGACAAACAAGCTGGTCTGAGCAATACCAAACTGCACCTCTTTTCCTATTGTCACCCCGTCAGCTTACTATAACTATTTATAGTTCATTCAATAGAATTACTGGCATATAGCAATCCTATTTGTCAAAAGTTCAGATTCCCTACTTCTTAGAGAATTGAGGAATCTCGCCTTCACTCATCCGTTGTCCCTCGTCAGCAGCAAAAGATCAAAAACAACAAACGGCTAATTCTATACAAAGAGATTAACCGAATAGGATCTCTCCAGCTTGGCAAACTAAATACGCAGCAGCTTAATTCCCCCACTACATGAGATGCCACCTGCTTTATTGCGAATTCTACTTGCAGAAAACAATGAACTGTTCCGCCTCGGTCTTCGCATACGATTACAGCAAGAGACAGGACTAGAAGTTGTCGCAGAGGCATTAGACAGCAAAACGGCAGTAGAATCAGCTTGTCAACATCCACTCGATATTGTCTTATTGGATTTAGGATTGCCAGGGATTGGCGGAATTGAGGCTTGTCGCCAAATCAAGCAGCAGCAACCAAACTTACCAGTTCTCGTGCTGACTTCTCGTTCTCAAAAGTCTCTTGTCGCTCGATTAATTGAGGTCGGGGCTCAGGGCTACTGCTTGAAAGCTGTTGCCACAGAGACTTTAGTTTTGGCACTCCGTTCTGTTGCAGCAGGAGCCTCTTGGTGGTGTTCTACAGCCACTAGAGAAATTCACGCAACAATGAAAAGTTATCTCAATTTGGTTGACAAGTCACAAGAAAAAGACAGGCTACTCAATCCTCTTACTCACCGTGAGCAGGAAATTTTGGCACTGATTATCTTTGGCAAGACCAATCTAGAAATTGCGTCCCTTCTTTGTATTGCCCTGAGTACGGTGAAGGTGCACGTCCATGCAATTCTGCACAAGCTGGATGTGCATACTCGCACTGAAGCGGCATCTATAGGCATTCAAAAACAACTCATTTCTACAGAATTATTAGCAGTAGTGGCCTGCAAATATAATCGCCCCAGATGCAAATAAGTAAAGGATTTCCAAATAAAAAATATCCAATCGCTGGGGAGACAGAGGGAGCAGAATTGGATTCCCGTAACAGAAGTTTAATTGGCAACGCGATCGCTCTAGCCATCCTACGGCTATAATTCAGACTTCTATATTAAATGGTATATTCAAGTTTTATCAAACAATAAACATAAATTTATATCAATTTTAACAAATTAATTTTTTAAATCTTTAATATAATCGAAACATCATAGGTATAAATAGTTTTCTACAGTATGAACATTTACTTTTTCTCTCAACATCACCCTGACCCCAAAATGGTTAACGATTTGAGCGGTGCGATCACTGCTCAGTTTAAGGGCACCATCAGCGACATTCACCGTAGAGAGCATCAAATTGCCTTTACCGAAACTTTATTCATTGGCGGGCAGATGATCAATAGCTGTCATACCATCCCTGCCACCTCAATTGTGGTGGTAGAAGGGTCACTCTTGCTGCAAGACCCTTGGTTAAAGGCAGGAGTAGCAATCCTGCTCATCCCTCAAATGAGTCAGGAAATGGATAGTGGGGAAAAACTTTCACTTAAGTATTCCCAACTCTTACAAGTCCACCGAATTGAAGTTGTTACCTCAAAGTGGACTAGCACAGACCTTGCTCAGGGGAAGAAAGTTGAGGAGCTGATGACCTAGCAGCTTGCTCTTAGCATGAGCCATCACTGTTTTTGAAACAAGGGAGAATCCATAGCCAACATGTTGATGATAACTATCCCAATTCTCTGCGACAGACTGCTAGGCAACTGAGTAACTATACTGCGATCGGCAACAAACTTCCGTTTTTCGCCCGATTTGTTCATGATTCATTGATATTCTTCTCCAATGAGCAAGTGTTCTTAATTGGGATGTAGCTCTGCTTCCCCAAATTAGGGGGTTATAAATCAACAATGAACGAACCTCTCGAACATTAGACAATCACTTACTTATGTCACAAGGATTTGTTCAAATTGCTCTGACTCTACTACTTCTGGTAGGAATAACTCCTATCTTTGGTCGCTATCTAGCTCAAGTATTCATGGCAAAGGAGGAAACTTTCCTCGCTCCGGTGACGACGCCTGTAGAGCAGATCGTCTACCGACTAGGCAGTATTGAACCAGAAAAAAATATGACAGGTTGGCAGTATGCCCAAGCTGTGTTAGTTAGCAATACAGTTTGGGCAATCTTGGTGTTTCTGCTGCTAATGCTTCAAGGACGACTGCCGCTGAATCCCACAGGTTTAGGAATGCCGACTTGGGATACAGCTTTGCACACCACCATCTCATTTTTGGTTGCTGCTGACCTACAACACTACTCTGGTGAGTCCACCATGTCTTACCTCAGCCAGATAGCGGCTTTAGGCTTTTTAATGTTTGTTGCTCCCGCTACGGGCATAGCGGTGGGAATTGCCTTCATTCGGGGTTTAACTGGCAGACCACTGGGCAACTTTTACGTGGATTTAACCCGCTCGATCACGCAGATCTTACTGCCCATCTCCATTGTTGGTACTGTGGTGTTGATCATTGCAGGCGTCCCTGAGACATTGGCAGGCCCGCAGACGGTCATAACTCTAGAGGGCATAACTCAAACCATTGCTAGAGGCCCGGTTGCCAGTATTGAGATTATCAAGATGCTGGGGGAGAATGGGGGTGGCTTTTTTGGTGCCAACTCGGCCCACCCGTTTGAAAATCCTAATGGTGCTACCAATCTGTGGGAAATTTTAGCTCAGCTAGTCATTCCCGCAGCCATTGTCTACGCCTATGGGGTATTCCTAAGAGATATCAAGCAGGCAAAGCTGCTGTTTGGGATGGTGTTTGCCATCTTTGTCGTTCTCATTGGAGTGAGTGCCGTGGGCGAGTACCAAGGCAATCCTTTGGTCAATGAGTTACTTGGAGGACAGCAGCCCAATTTGGAAGGGAAAGAAGTCAGACTCGGTTGGGCACAGACAGCTCTATTTGCCATGACTACAACGGGCACTATGACTGGTTCAGGTAATGCAGCTTTCGATTCCCTGATGCCATCTGGACAGTTTTGCGCCCTCTTCAACATGTTTCTGCAAGTGATTTGGGGCGCTGCCGGGACTGGTGCAGCGCACCTTTTGATCTACCTATTTTTGACTGTGTTTTTGACTGGCTTGATGGTGGGGCGCACGCCAGAATTTCTAGGACGCAAGATTGATAAATGGGAAATTACCCTGATCGGCGTGATCGTGCTTATCCATCCCCTGTTGATTTTAATTCCCTCCAGTATCACCCTGGCCTTTCCCGATACCTTAGCAGGAGTAGGTAATCCCGGCTTTCACGGATTGACTGAAGTTGTCTATGAGTATACCTCAGCAGCTGCTGGCAATGGTTCTGATATGGCAGGCTTAGGAAATAGTCAACCTGCACCCACCTCCCTGTGGTGGAATTTGACGACTGCCGTTGTCCTCTGGGCGGGACGGTTTATCCCAATTATTGTTCTCTTGCTTTTAGCAGAAAATATGTCCCGCAAACAACCTATCCCTTTATCAGTAGCAACGTTGTCTACAAATACAGTTCTGTTTACAGGAGTCACTGCTGCAACTATTCTAATTTTAGGGGTCTTGACGTTTCTGCCGGTGCTAGTTTTGGGACCTGTAGCTGAAGCATTTCAACTGGCAGTTCAATGATAGTAAAGAAGGAGTTCAGAATAGGAGAAGACCACCTACCAGGGGTGAGGCTGGTACCTTTTTGGAGAACTCCTGTAGGGAAGCCTGCCGAGGTCACTGAGCGTTCGACTGAGCTCACGCCGAAGTCTTTGTCAAAGTGCAGGCTTACTCCTGAACTTCTTTCTTCATAAATAAACAGGTGGACATGCTCAGCGAAACCACATTGGCTTTGCGAAAATGAACTATGCCAGTAAAAGGTTTCAACCTATAAATTATCCCAGTTAAATGTGGAACAGTTGATTAACTGCTGATGGTGGACAGGCATTAATTTATAGTCAATCATCAACAGTCGATATGAAAAGTGCAGCTTGTGGGCGCGAAGCTTAGCCTATATCTCAAGATATATATCTCAAGTTATGAGCAAAGATAGATACTCAATTAGATTTACGACATTACTGTTGCCACTGAAAATGGATAAAGAAGGACGCATCTACTTACTACCCAATGCTAAGTGTGCAGCCATCTAGCGCTGCCTGCGGGGTGGGTTGTTTAGGAATGTTAGGCATATCAGCTAGTTGAGACACGGTTCTAGAAGTTGAACTAACATTTGGTGCTCAGATTGTTTACACCTACTCAGAACTTTTTAGAGCTGAAACGCCTAAATTTATCCCCTTATAGCGAAAACTCAACCAATGTTGCAAGGATTCTTTCAAATTGCAGTGATTCTACTGATTGTAGTAGCGATCACTCCATTCTTCGGAACCTACATGGCGCGTGTCTACCTGAAGCAGAAGACGCTGCTCGATCCCATAATGCTCCCTGTAGAGCGAGCCATCTACACCATAGGTGGCGTGCAGATCAAAGATGACATGAATGGTTGGCAGTACACGCGGGCTTTGATCTACAACAATATTATTGGAGCATTGCTGATCTTGGCGCTGCTGATGTTTCAGAAATATCTGCCGCTGAATCCAACGGGCTTAGATGCACCGCCTTGGGATGTGGTGCTGCATACCACTGTCTCATTTCTGACCAATACTGACCAGCAGCACTATTCTGGTGAAAGTACTCTCTCGTACCTGAGTCAGCTAATAGCGGTAGGCTATCTCTTCTTTTTGTCAGCCGCCACTGGCTTGGCAGTGGGCATCGCCTTTATTCGCGGCTTAACGGGCAGGCCATTGGGTAACTTTGACGTAGATATCACCCTGTCAATCACCAGAATCTTGCTGCCCATTTGCCTAATAGGTGGAGTATTACTGCTGATTCTAGGGATACCAGAAACCCTAGCAGGTCCTCAGATAGTCACCACGTTGGAAGGGGCCACCCAAGCGATCGCCAGAGGGCCAGTAGCTCACTTTGAGATGATCAAGCAACTGGGAGAGAATGGCGGCGGCTTCTTTGGGCAAAACTCTGCCCACCCATTTGAAAATCCTAATGCTGCCTCTAATCTCCTAGCAACTGTGGCGATGGTCAGTATTCCCGCTGCCTTTATCTACACCTACGGAGTGATTGCAGGCAACATCAGGCAAGGCTGGCTGCTTTTCTGGATGGTATTTGCCATTGGGCTAGGACTGATTGTATTAACCGCTGTTGGCGAGTACCAAGGCAACCCGCTCGTTAATCCCCTCCTAGGAGGAATGCAGCCGAATTTAGAGGGGAAAGAAGTGAGATTTGGCTGGGCGCTCACATCACTGTTTGCTGTGATCACAACAGGCACTATGTGCGGCGCTGTCAATGGGATGCACGATTCGCTGATGCCCCCTGGCCTCTTCTCCACCATGTTTAACCTGTTCATGCAGATTGTTTGGGGTGGTCAGGGAACTGGAACGGCTTATTTATTCATCTTCCTGATTTTGTCCGTGTTTGCCACGGGCTTAATGGTGGGACGCACCCCAGAGTTTTTGGGCCGCAAAATTGAAAAGTGGGAAATCGTCTTGTCTAGCGTGGTGTTGCTGGTTCACCCAATTGTGATCTTGATTCCCGCCGCGATCGCCCTCGCCTTTCCGGATCAGTTAGCAGGTACTGGTAATCCAGGATTCCACGGCCTCTCAGAGGTGGTTTATGAGTATGCCTCAGCCGCAGCCAATAATGGTTCTGGTTTGGCGGGTTTGGGTAACGTTGAACCCGCACCAACAGCCTTGTGGTGGAATTTAAGTTGCCTGATTCCCCTGACCTTAGGCCGCTACATTCCGATTGTGGCCATCTTACTGTTGGCTGACAGTATGGCTAACAAACAACCAGTCCCTGAAACTGCTGGCACCCTGAGAACTGACACAGTTCTATTTACCACCGTCACAGCCGGGGTGATTTTGATCCTGGGGGTGCTAACATTCTTCCCCGTGATCGCCTTAGGCCCGGTAGCTGAAGCCTTTCAAATTGCTGCGAAATAGGTAACAAGTAACGGGTAATAGAGAAGAATCACCGATTACCAATTACTAATTACTAATTACCAATTAC
>CAZZWA010000087.1:6226-16670 GCA_964657555.1 uncultured Microcoleus sp. | reverse complement strand
CCCACTTTAGTGCTTACTTGATGGCAGAACGAGTTGGGGAGCGATAAAAAGGTTTCTTAACCACAGTGGCTAGGTAAGCCTTACCTCGAATTTCGACTTCCAACTGCTGGCCCAACTTAGACAAGTGAGTGGGAACATAGGCAAGAGCTATAGGTTGCCCCACTGTTGGTGCTAGCGTCCCACTCGTGACTTTTCCCACCACTTCTGTGTTGTACAGCACGGGGTAGTCGTGACGAGCGATGTGTCGTCCTTGCATTTGCAGCCCTACGAGGCGGCGCAGCACTCCTGATGCTTTCTGTTGTTCTAAGACTGGACGCCCGATAAAGTCACCTTTGGTATCTAGGTGAACCACCCAACCCAGTCCAGCTTCTAGAGGTGTAGTCGTCTCATCAATATCTTGCCCGTAGAGGGCCATTGCGGCTTCTAGACGCAGCGTGTCGCGGGCACCAAGTCCGCAGGGAGTCACACCTGCTGCCAGGAGACTCCGCCACAATTCTACTCCCACATCTGGGTCTACCATTACTTCAAACCCATCTTCGCCAGTGTAGCCAGTGCGGGCAATAAAGGCGGACTGACCCAAGACTGTTGTTTCCAAATGACCGAATGCCTTCACGGGTGTCAAGTCTTCTGTGACAAATTGCTGTAAATATGTACTTGCTTGTGGCCCCTGAACAGCAATCAAGGCTTTTTCTAGGGAGAGATCTTGGAAATCGACCTCAGCTGATTCTAGATTGGCAAATAGCCAAGTTTTGTCTCTAGCTCTAGTAGCAGCGTTAACAATCATCACGCCCTGCTGCTCACCTGCTTTGTTTTCTCCCTGGTAGTAGAATATAATGTCATCTAAAATTCCAGCATGGGAATTCAACAGGAGAGTGTACTGAGCCTCTCCTGGTTGCAACCGGCTGAGATCTGAGGGAACCAAGGGCTGGAGTTGCTCAAGCAGCTGTTCTCCATTAAAGGCAAACTTTCCCATGTGGGAGATGTCGAACATGCCAGCTGAGGTACGTACTGCCTCGTGTTCGCGCCCAAGCCCACTATACTGTACCGCCATTTCCCAACCAGAAAAGGCAGTGAACCGAGCTTTTTGTTCTACAGCAAGTTCAAATAGGGGAGTGCGGGCAAGAGGGATAGCCGTTTCTGGGTTCGATTCTTCTGACTTAGCCACCGCTGGTTATTCCGTCACAGGTAAATATCTTTCTATCGTGACATACTCCTAGTATCGACAGCTGACAACAGAAAAGTACGATTCACCGCCCAAAGAGCGGAGTTATGAGTTTTAAGTTTTGAATTAGTGCGTCCTGGTTAAATTCCAGGCTTTTAAGCATGAGGATTCAACTCAAAACTCAAAGTTTAAAACTCTTAACCATCTTGTTAGCGCAGCTTATAAGCAGCACATTGAAGCAGAAAGGTTCTATTGTGTTAGCGTAGCGGCGCGTCAGCGCGGTAAGATGAATGCCCCTTTTATACCGAATGTCAAAAGGTGCAAAGGTTACGTCAACTGTTTCTAGCTAGTTAACGCTGGGTGCTTCAAGGATTTTTTATGCCAGAATTTTTACAAAATCTCTTTTTTTCCAAAGCATTTATTTCTCACGGAGATTGCTATCTCTGGACACCAGAGCTTGTCTGGTTAGATGTCGCTTCAGATTCACTGATTGCTATATCTTATTACTCAATTGTCTTGATGTTGATCTACCTCGCAAATCAACGCCGCGATGTACTCTTCAACTGGAGCTTCATGATGTTTGGAGCTTTCATCATTGCTTGTGGGACAACTCACTTACTGGAGATATGCGCGCTCTGGTATCCGATAGATTGGTTATTGGGGAGTTTCAAAGCCCTTACCGCTGTGATTTCTGGTTACACGGCTTTCTTTGTGGGACGATTGCTTCCCACTGCTATGGCACTCCCTACTTTCTCACAAATAGAAGAAATCAACCAACTACTCCTGCAAGAGGTGGTTGAGGGCAAGCAAGCAGAGCAGAAGATTCGCCAACTTAACGCTGAACTGGAGTTGCGAGTCAACCAAAGGACTTGGGAATTACAGCAGAGTGCAGAACACTTAAAAATTGAAATTGCCAAGCATCAGCGTACAGAGGAAGAACTCCGTTTATTGCAATCTCTCACACAAGCGATCTCGGAAGCTAAGGATTTCGACTCAGCACTGGCGGTAGCACTGAGGAGGGTATGTGAGGTAACAAACTGGGATTGTGGCGAAGCTTGGATTCCCTGTGCTGACAACACTGCTATAGAATACAGCTCAGCTTGGTATGGCAGTAGCGCCGCTTTGGAACCATTTAGACAGGCTAGCCTCGGTTTGACTTTCGCGCCAAGACAAGGCTTGCCGGGGCGAGTCTGGGCAAGCCAGCAGCCAGAGTGGATTTCAGATACTTCTATTCAAATAGATACCGTTTTTATCCGTTCAAAGCTAGTGCAAGCCTATGGCTTAAAAGCCGGACTCGGCGTCCCAGTTCTCAATGGCAATCAGGTATTAGCCGTCTTGACTTTCTTAATGAGGAAATCTAGCGTTGAGGAGCAGCGACTGGTAGAGTTGGTAGCATCTGTTGCTGCACAGTTGGGGTTGGTATTCCAGCGCAAACAGCTTGAATCGGAGCGCGATCGCCTAGCATCATTTCCAGAACTTAACCCGAATCCAATTGTAGAAGTGGATTTAGCAGGTCAAGTTCATTATCTCAATCCACAGGCATTGCGATTGTTTCCCAACCTACTTTGTTGTGGCTCAGATCATCCGTTTCTGACTGAAGTGCCGTCAATAGCTGTTGCACTGAGACATCAAAGTCAAAAATCGATTAAGCGCGAGGTGAAAATTGAGGATATTTGCTACGAGCAGGTTTTGCACTACGTAGCACCCGATGCTATTCTTATCTATGCTTTCGATATTACTGAGCGCAAACAGGCAGAGGCCCAACTGATTCACAATGCTCTTTACGACTCACTGACACGACTGCCCAACCGAGCTTTGTTTATGGATCGTCTGGGGCAAGCCACGAAACGGGCAAAACAAGAACCTGACTATTTGTTCGCTGTCTTGTTTCTGGATGTGGATCGCTTTAAGATTGTTAATGACAGTCTCGGACACTTGATGGGCGACCAATTGCTGTTTTCAGTTTCTCGCATTCTGAAAAACTGCCTGCGCTCTACTGATACAGTGTCGCGGCTGGGTGGTGATGAGTTTGCCATCCTGCTAGAAGCAATTCACGACGTCAGCGACACCACCCGCGTGGCCGATCGCATCCACAAAGCTTTGTCCTCACCGTTATGCCTTGGTCAGCGTGAAATCTTTGTCACGGTTAGCATTGGCATTGCCTTGAGTACAATCGACCTCCAACAACCGGAAGACATCCTGCGCGAAGCAGGCACAGCAATGTATCGTGCCAAGGCGCAAGGGAAAGCCTGCTATGAAGTGTTTGATCGGGCTATGCATGCCCACGCTGTGGCTAGCTTGCAGTTGGAGACTGATTTGCGGCGAGCCTTGGAACGCCATGAGTTTCTAGTCTACTATCAGCCGATTGTGTCATTGCCGACCAGCAAAATCGTCGGTTTTGAGGCTTTGCTACGCTGGCAGCACCCGCAACGAGGTCTACTGTCGCCTGATGAGTTCATTCCGTTGGCAGAAGAAATAGGGCTGATTGTTCCTATGGGCTGGTGGACGCTTGGGGAAGCCTGTCGTCAGCTGCGCTATTGGCAGCACCAATTCCCCACTACACAACCTTTGACTATCAATGTGAATCTTTCTGGCAAACAGTTTTCCCAGCCTGATTGTCTGCAACAAATCGATGAGGTTCTCGAATCAACTCAGTTGGAGGCTGGTAGTTTGAAACTAGAGATCACAGAAAGCGCGATCGCTCAAAAGCCGGATATGGTAACTGCTTTACTACGGCAGTTCCAGAAACGAAATATTCAGTTGTGTATTGATGACTTCGGCACTGGTTATTCTTCTTTGAGCCGATTACAAAACTTCCCGATCAATACCCTGAAGATTGATCGCTCTTTCGTTAAGCGGATAGGTATCCTGGGTGAGAATTTGGAAATTGTCAGAGCGATTGTCACGCTGGCTCATAATCTCGGCATGGACGTTGTTGCAGAGGGTGTGGAAGTACCAGATCAGGTGACAGCACTCATAGCATTGCAGTGCCAGTATGGGCAGGGATACTTTTTCTCTAAACCAGTGAATAGTGAGATTGCTCAGGCGATGCTAGCAGATGAATGGAATCACAAGGGGAGAAGAAAAAGACAGCAGGGGAAATCGCGGATTTAATTTAGGACTTATTTACCTAAACTCATTATCTTTAGAGCGAAGCTGCTTTAACTTTTTCTCCGCAGATACTAATAATTCTTGGGCTTTTGGATAAGCTGTTGTTCCAGGCTTAACCTTAGTTAAATGCCCAACTATAGTTGCCATTTGGTTGATAATCCGGTTACTGTTTTTGTTAATCCAGTTTAATAGGCTTTGGGTCGTGTGATTTTATCTGAGAAGCCTTTTCTGCTGTCGTTCCAGGAGTTAAAATATGACATAATGACAATACTACTCCAGCGGCTATTAAAGGGTCGAGTGGCTATAGTATTTAAACTTTTTGAATACAGGCATGAGCCACAGACGCTGTTCTAGAATTTGGCAATTTTGAAATATCTATGTTATGTGTAAGAAGGGGAGAGTCTCCCTAAACCCGTTGTAGGCGATTCTTCTCCTACAGTTAGAAAGCTTATTGACAATGGTGCAAGATATGAGTTTAATCAACTTGCGCTCAATTTGCTAAAATTTAAATTAACTTAGTCCATGAGTCTTAACCGCCGTCAGTTTCTCGCTTTAGGTGGCATCAGTGGTATTGGTTTATTTGCTTTCCTAGGAAAGACACTCCAGAGTCAAACCGATCACAATACAGGTTCCTACCCTACTGCCTCCAATTCCAACCCAGCAACTAAAACTGCGTCTGCATTAGCTCCCCTGCTGCGCTTCGTCGCAGTTGCTGACACAGGTACAGGCGATCGCGCACAGTATCGGGTCGCTGAGGCTATGACTCGCTACCACCAGCAAAATCCTTTTGACTTAGTAGTTCTGGCTGGAGACAACATTTATACTAATGGTGAGATTGAGAAAATAGGTGAGGTTTTTGAGCGTCCCTATAAGTCTTTGCTCAAGCAAGGAGTGAAATTTCACGCTTGTCTCGGCAACCACGACATCCGAACTGCTAACGGAAACCACCAACTTGCCTATTCTGGCTTTAATATGCAGGGGCGCTACTACACCTTTCGCCGCGATCAGGTGCAATTTTTTGCCCTAGATACCAATGGCAATGCTAACTGGAAAGCCCAGTTGGCGTGGTTAGAACGAGAACTGAGCAGCAGTAATGCCCCTTGGAAGATTGTGTTCGGTCATCATCCGGTTTACTCATCCGGTGTCTATGGAGTGAATAAAGCCTTTATCCAAACACTGACTCCACTCTTCCAAAAATACCAAGTCCAACTCTATATAAACGGCCACGACCATAACTATGAGCGCACTCAATCGATTAACGGCACAACCTACCTAATTTGTGGTGCTGGTGCAGGATTGCGGCCAGTTAATCGTTCTGAGTGGACAGAGCATTCCGTTAGTCAGTTAAGTTTTGCCGCCTGTGAGGTGTATAGCGATCGCCTAGAAATTAGCGGTATCGATACAGATAGTCACGTTTTTGACCAAGGCGTCATTCACATGCAAGTCGTTTAGGTATGGAAAAGCGGTATGCACCTTGCCCACAGGAGTTTGAAAGGTTTCTCAATCATTAGAGGGGCGTTGAGCATCTCTTGCCCTTTTGTGACACAGGTAACTGAAAAACTCGGAGTTCTCTTTGGAGACTTTAATGGCAATTGGGGAAGAGAAAAATGTAGCTCCTTCTTCTTCCCAATCCCAAAAACGGAAAGACTCAGTCTATGCTCGCCCTCATATATATATGAGTAACGATGTTAGTGAGCCACCTCTAGCCGTTGACTGTTATCTGAACACCTGCTGATTTCAGGCATTACCTTGTGGTTCGAAAGCGCCGCTTGCGCCTCCTGGCAACTGCTTTACGTTTCTTTTTCTCAATGGGAGTTTCAAAGTGACGTTGGCGCTTTATATCTGAAAAAATTCCGGCTTTGGAAACTTGACGCTTAAATCGGCGCAAGGCTGACTCAATACCTTCATTTTCGCCTACAACTATTTGGGTCATTCTATATTTGCCTTAGTGTGGAGCAATGACTCGACTGCTCTCCAGCAGTAAAAAAGCTCCCAGCAGAGTAAGATAGAATCCTTACCCTGCTGGCAACTCTAGATTAATTGTTTTAATTTCGAGTTTAGTAGCGTCTGTTGCGGCTGTTATTTCCCCAGTTACCGCCAGAGGGCTTTCTCTCTTCGCGTGGCTTCGCTTTATTTACCTTCAAGTCGCGCCCCATCCACTCAGCACCATCCAGGGCTTCAATAGCTGCAGTTTCTTCAGCTTCTGTTTCCATTTCTACAAAAGCAAACCCTCGTAAGCGACCTGTTTCACGGTCAGTAGGGAGCTGAACACGCTTTACCGTACCATACTCAGTAAAGATGTGGCTGATGTCATCTTGTGTAACTTCGTAGGATAGATTGCCTACATAGATTGACATGAAATATCTCCTTGTTTCAGATGATGTAGAGACTTATAGTTCGGAGAAATGCCTGTCAATCTCAAAAAAAAACAAACTAGGTCACCGAATCAAATTCTCACCACCTAATATAGCACACTCGTTGATAATGATGTCACTCAGGACTCAATAACTCTAAAAATTTGGCACAGAGGCTGGGGTTAGCTACCAAGCCCTAGACTGTCTTGAGGCTTTCCGTATTTGGCGTAGACCTCCTTGGGGGTCGTTGGTGTTACGTTGTGGTATTCTTCACTCTCGCTGCTGTTAGCAGTAGGTGCAGAGTAACCACAGACAAACTCTGCTGTGCCATCCGAAAAAATATAGGCTCCGCTGTAGTAGCCATCTTTGTCAGGATTTCCAAACCTTTCTCTGACAACTTTGGTTGCGTTGCTCATGAGGAACATACTCCAAATGATATAACAGGCTAGCTCTGTGCCTGCTGCTCCTTAACTCTACCACACTCATTCAAAGATTTGTAACTCTAATCAAGAGCCTCGAACACAAATAACTAAGCAGTGTGGGGTGCCGCATCAAGGTGAGTAGCTTCCTCACTGAGTAGCAAGCGGCGCTCAACTGCTTAATTATCTGTGTCTATTTCTACTAGTTTCTGTCTAGAAGATAAACCTATTTTTATAGTAATTTTTGATTTGGGCACATCAAACTTTTTAGCCAGTAGTTGAATTAATTCCTCATTAGCTTTCCCATCTACTGGTGATGACTTTAAATGTACAGTGAGGCTACCATCCTCTACCTCCTCAATTTTTTGATTTTTAGAATTTGGTTTAACCTTTACTTGTTTTTTATAAGGCATAGAGATTTTTGGATTCGAGGCTACAGGTAGATGTGCCATGAGCATCATTCTAAAGGGGGAAGTTAAATTTTTAAAGATTTTTTATGTTATTTTACGATGCTTGATCAGAGCAGAAAAATCCACCCAAAGCTGCGCTCATCATATACCGTATGGCAAAACACAAGGATTGGCAACAAGAAGCGGCAAACCCTACTTCGATTTCCAGCGATCGCCATACCTAAGGGTATGGCGATCGCTGGAAATCAGATTTGTTTCATGATCAACCGAAAGCAGAGAGTCAGGCAGATGAGCTAATAGCCCAAAGTCGGGCTTTGAGAACTAGGCTGCGTCAACTGGTGAGCGTGTCTAGGCAGCTAAGAGCCACGAGTATAAAGTTACAAATTACACATAATAAGCTAAAAATTATCAATATGATTTTAAAAGATGAAAGCTAGAAACTGAAAATTTATAGACTAGAGCCAACCAGTTTTGGCTTTTAAAATTTACGTTGGCGCTGCCATCACCTGATCGACTCATTTTTGAGCGCGAACAAAGAAGATTGTGGTATCTTCCCAAACTCCTAGATCAGTTGCTAGTTGCTCAATTTCTGCTCGGTAGTCAACTTGTAACTGTTCTAATTGTTCCTGTGATAGTTTTGACAACAGCGGATTGCCTTTAAAATTTAAATTCATTCCCTTCCAAGATAATCTGTCATCCTTGAGATGGCGATAACGTCCAGATAACTCAATTTTGAGTTCGATATCTCTAAAACCTGCCTGTTGTAGCAAATTGTGACACTTTTCTGGAGTACCAAGTGGTTCCAAGATGTGTGGCACCGATGTGCCCAGCAATCTAGTGTAGATTCTTCTGTAAACAGGTGCCATATAAGCTGTTTCGGGAGGACACGTAAATGCAATAAACCCTCCTGTTTTCAGGAAGCGATACCACTTTTGCAAACTTGCAGAGATGTCAGTCATAAAGATAATTGCCTCACAACAAAAGATGGCATCAAAACTACTATCACTAAAGTTAATGTAGTCGGCATCGGTTTCAATCAACTCAATGTTTTGTAATTTGGCTGCTTCAACCTTAAGTCTAGCTTGATGAAGCATTCCAGGGGACATATCTAGCCCAATTACATAGCCCTCTAAACCAACTTTCTGAGCTGCGGGAATCGCAACTAAACCCGTTCCCGTGGCAATATCAAGAATTTTCTGCCCCTTCTGTAGCGGTACAGATTCAAGTAGGAGATTGGCATCATGCGGATGGCGAGTTCCTTCTTCCTGATCGTAAGTAGTTCTGGAATTGTAAAGTTCTATAATTTGCTGCTTGTAATCATCCATAACTCTTTGAATCGGCAGTTTATATTCAAAAGCTTAATTTAAAATTGATATGAAGTGCAGAGAAATTTGTACATTTAGGCCGCGCTGAAAGTCCGGAGTCCTTTGTCTCAAATGCCCGCTCTTAATTTGGAGCGCTCAAGATCGTGGCATTTTGAGTGGGGCATCAAACTCGTGACTCCGCGATACTTCGTTCCGTAAGCGTTGCGACACGAAGTGCCGTCTCGACAAGCCAGCGGCACGCTACGGACTTTTTTGGTGAATTCATCGTCGAACACCTCAACCACAATCAGGAATTAACACACATAACCAGATTTATGTCAATGAGAAGTCTTACTCTTGATCGAGTGAGGGTAAGGGTGAGATTATAGTGCTGGTGCAAAATGTGAGCTTTGATGAAAGCACTGCTTAGGGTAGTGTTGTCTCTTGGCACATAGAGGGCACTGAGCCTCAATAGAGCTTTCTCACAGGAAATATTTGCTGGAAAGGCATTTTTATAATGGCTAGCCTGCGTAAATCCCTACAAGCAGAGCTAACTCCTAGGATGCTGCTGTAAAGAGAAATAAGGCTGTAATGAAGCTTGAACTCCACTGATAAGCAGATGGGGTATCGAGCCTTCATGGTTGAGCGCCATGAACTGGCAACAAGGCGGCGGGGATGAGGTTCCCCCACACTCATGAGGGAGTATGGCACCTCTGCCGCCTTCGGTGGACAATTCTTGTCCTCATTCCATAGCTCTTAAAGACTTCACTTAAACGCCATATGGAGTAAAGGCATGATTCAATCTGACCAAATATCTCTGCAACAAATGAAAGTTACATCAATGGTGTTCGCTGAAAGGACAATTAATGGAATTTTAATAGCTCTGGCGATTATTGGGCTGTGGGCAAGCAGTCTGACTTTCTTATTTTCTCTTAATCTATACAAGGTTCAGCCTTTGTGGATATTGCTTGGTATGGCTTTGCAAACATTCCTGTATACAGGCTTATTTATTACTGCTCATGATGCCATGCATGGGGTAGTCTTTTCCCAAAATTTGAAAATTAACAATTTTATAGGTTCACTATCTCTATTTATATACGGACTATTTTTTTATAAAGAATTAGTGAGAAAACATTGGTTACATCACCACCATCCAGCTAGTGAACTCGATCCTGATTTTCATGACAATAAACATAAAAACTTTTTTGCCTGGTATTTTTATTTTATGAAAGGCTATTGGAGTTGGGCACGACTGCTCGGATTAGTATTATTGTTCAATTTGGTTCAAAAAATACTATATATTCCCGAAAGGAATCTAACTTTGTTTTGGGTAATTCCATCACTTTTAAGTTCAGTACAGTTATTTTATTTTGGAACTTTCCTCCCTCACCGAGAGCCAGAAGAGGGGTATACAAACTCTCATCGTGCCAAATCTAATCCACTCCCATTTTTCTGGTCATTTATTACCTGCTATCATTTTGGTTACCACCAGGAACATCATGAATATCCTCAAGTTCCTTGGTGGAGATTACCAGAAATTTATAGAAGGTATTTAGATAATCTTTGAAATTGCGATCGCGCTCGAAACTGCCACAAATACTGTGAATGCACCAGTGCGGTTGGTCTTAGCGTCTAAGTTATCCAGGCTATCAGTCCCAACGAAGCTGCATTAATTCTATATACT
>CAZZWA010000087.1:0-6126 GCA_964657555.1 uncultured Microcoleus sp. | reverse complement strand
CTCAAGACAGATAAATTGTCCGGAGACCCAAAAATGTAAAAGCCTGTTTGAAAGATAATTTATCTCAAACAGGTACTTAAGTTAATCTTGGGAACATATTTCTTACCATCAACTATTAGCTAATGGTAAGAAATAGATTATACTAAGTTCTGATTAGCTCTCACATTCTACAGACGTTTTGCCAAAAAGTCTCTACTGAGAGGGAAAAGAGAGTTTGACTCGACACGAGCTTATGGTTCGTTTGGATTGCCGTAGCCAATCACAGCGATCTTATGGCGGTAGATCAACTCTGCTCCATACCAACCTGAAAGACCCAGTAGAGTTGCGACAATGACTGAGATTATTAGCCCTGTAGGCAATATCGCCCCTTCAACATTATTCCAACGCAACACCAAGTTGACAGTCGTCAGCACCAGAGAGGTGACATTGAGCCACAAATGTGCCCAGCCAGCAGTGCGCTTGCGGACTCGTTCAATTCTGAGGAAGTCTAACAAGCCAGTACCCGCCGCTACAAGGGCACTAAGCAAGCCAGCAAGTACTAGCCAAAAAGCAGCTCTTGCCCAGAAAGGATCTTTGGTAAACCAGTAGACTAGATCGGCTGCTGGTGCTCCGGACAGAAAAGCAATCGGGAAGGTAACGATTAGGGGATGCAAGGGGTGCTTGGCGATCGCAACTGTACTGGGTACGCCACTATCACGAAGCTCTCTCTCATCCTCTTCAATAAGGGGTGGAATGTTTCCAGTCTGTCTAGTTTGTGTCATATCGAGTTTAGATTTTGGATTAGAGAGCGAGTCGCGGCGGGAGTTGGCGGGAGATTATCTCTTTTTCCAACCTGTCGTGGAAGATAACTCTTACGACAACCTCGCCTGGTTAACTTGAAAAAACCTGATTCTTAGCAACTTGGGAAACCCTCTACTTTTGCCCATTAACAGTTTTTGTTAAGTTGAGGGGATTTGCTCTACATAGGCGTCGGCAGAGAACGTCATTTTGCCCACCTCCACATCCAGCTTCTTAATCCGGAACGACATTCCCTTCAAATCAAAGTTGCGGAAGTTCAAAATTTCGCTAGCCTTCTTCAACAAAGCCGCTGTGAGATCGGGGGAAAGTTCCTTACCCTCGGTATATTCAACCCCATCAAGAGAAACACTTTGCCCGTCGGCACTCACATGAGGCACAGCTGTGAAGGCTGCTTCCTTAGTTTCGCCAGTTTCCCGAATTCGGACTAGGGTATTCAGTGCTACTTTGCCCACACTTGGTAAGCCGAAGTTGACTCGCTGCGTGTCTATAGTTACAGGTTGACCATTTACCTGAACTTTCAAATTTTGCAGCATCTTGCTAACATATTCAGAGTTGAATGCCCGGTTAACATCGGCTTCTGTCAAAACTACACGGGCACTAGCTTCGGTAGGTTTGGTCAGTTCAATTTTGCCAAATGCAGCACTAAGAGGGTTGATGGCAATGCTATTCATCTGCATTTCCAATTGTTCCATGCGCAGGTCATTTTGCATTACCAAACCTTTGCCTTCAATGGTTACCTCATCCACCTGTCCCTGAACTACGTTAAGCGGATTGCTCTGGACATCTACCTCTAAGTTCTCCACTTCATCGAGTTGGCTGACTATCCCAATCTCAGCTGCCTTATTCAGCGCTTGCTGCGCTAGTCCTGCCTGTTCTTGCGTCACTCCCAGCTCTCCGATGCGTCATTTACGAGTTAATTTAGGCGATCGCAATTAGAAGTTAATCTACCTGACGATGGAGGTAAAACTAAGTAAGTCTTCTCCCTTTGGAGATAGTTAAAATTTTATTATTTTATTTTTATATTACTTGCGCTGAATTTGTCTTTTTTAGCCAATATAATTACCTATAACCAAAGTGGTATCCAGCTAGTTATTCTTGAATTTTATCTATTGATAGATAGATGGCAACCTTAGCTATCTTGGCTATTGTTGATCAATCAAAAACTTAATAGTTATTAAGTAAAAAATAAAATGTTTTAGGCTGAGTTAGTGAGTAGGTTATTAACGGCTGGCTCTCCTAGTAAAAACTGAGAGTTATCAGTCAAAAGAGGGATGAAAAGACTGATATTAGTATGTGATTCTTCAGAGTACTAACCATAAATAAAAGATTTGATTGAGGTAAATAAAGAATGGTTTTGACTCTTGATGACACCAAGCGCCTTGCAATAGGGACTGCATTGGCAGATCTGAAGGCAGTACAAAATCTACTCATTTCTAATGAGCAGAAATTCATCAGTGAGATTACTGATGAAGACATCCGCGATAACATCCGGAGAATGCTTGAAGATGATCGGAAAAACCTAGGCGTTCTAGACACTGTTATTGTTCAATATGGTGTCAAAGGGGAGCCAAAACAGACGATTCAGGAACTGATCGAGCAAACTGAGAAATTGATGGCTCGTTCAGATCTGACTATTTTTGAAAAGGTAACTCAGCATGAACTGCTTAAGCATGGGCAAACGATGAAAGGGCTGCTCATCCATAAAGCAGCACAAATTGTGGGCGCTGATGTTGAAGCAGCAATCACCCCTTTAAATACAATTAACTTTGAAAACCGCGCCCATCAAGAGCAACTCAAAGGAATTTTGGAGATTTTGGGTGTTCGCGAATTGACTGGGCAAAATCCAGATCAAGGAATTTGGGCACGCGTTCAAGATGCTGTTGCAGCATTAACTGGCGTCGCTGGTAGCGTGGTGACTCGTACCGATGATGAAATCGGCATTCGCGATCTGATTCGGATGGATCACACTAAGGTCAACACTCTATTTATGCAGATCGACCAAACGGAAGATCCTCAAAAAATACAAGAGTACTTTGGCCAAATCTATAAAGATTTGAGCGCCCACGCTACAGCTGAAGAGGAAGTTGTCTATCCAGCAGTACGTCCTTATTTCAGCCAGACTCAGAATCTGTATGATGAGCAAGCTGAAATGAAAAAGTTGCTGGCTCAAATTAAGGCGAATAGCCCAGCTTCATCTGACTTTAAACCCTTAGTTAAACAGTTGCAGCAAGTCGTCATGGATCATGTCCGCGAAGAAGAGAACGATATGTTCCCCAAACTTCGCGATCACTTCAGCGACGCACAACAAAAGCAATTGGCGACACAGTTCAAAACAGCTAAGAGCAAGATTCAAGATGAGCTAGCAGCTTCTGCAAAGTAATATTTTGCAGAAGCAGGATTAAATCTAGGAATGCTAAGAAAGTAAAGCGGCTTTTTAGATTTAACCAGGAATATAGCCTTCATAAATAACTGGCGAAAATACAAGTAGAGACGTTGTAGATAACGTCTCTACCTGTATTTGTAAAGGGACTATTAATTTAGATTTTGTGAACTGAGCAGTCGTTAAACTCGGTCGAGAGAAGGATGAACTTATTGAAAGCATTGGGGGAAACTGAAAACAGGATTTTAAACACAATTACTTGGAAAGGAGCACCAACGATATGGTAACAACGCTAGATGATACAAAGCGTACCGCCATTGCCACAGAATTGGCAGATCTGAAAGCACTTCAAAACTTGCTTATTTCCAATGAGGAAAAACTGATTTCTGCGGTTGATGATCAAGAGATTCGCAATCGTATCCAGAAGATGCTGGAAGACGATCGTAAGAATCTAGGTGTTCTAGATACTGTGATTGTTCAGTACGGCGTCAAGGCAGAACCCCGCGATACAGTTAATAAATTTATTGATCATGCTCGGCAAGCATTTGAAGGTTCTGAGCTGACTGTTGCCCAAAAGGTCTCTCAGCACGAACTGCTGAAGCACAAGCAAGTCATGACTGGACTCCTCATTCACAAAGCTGCTCAAGTTGTTGGTGCTGATATTGCAGTGGCGATCGCGCCTTTAAACACAATTAACTTTGAGAACCGCGCTCATCAAGAACAACTCAAAGGGGTTATAGAGGTTCTGGGTGTTCGCGAACTGACTGGCAAAGACGCCGACCAAGGAATTTGGGCACGCGTTCAAGATGCGATCGCAGCCTTTTCAGGTGTGGTTGGTAGTGCTGTCACCCAAAACTCTGATAAGCAGGATATGAACATCCAGGATCTGATCAGACTGGATCACAACAAGGTGAATACTATATTCACGGAAATTGCCGCTACTGATGATTCTCAAAAACTCCAAGAGTACTTTGGGCAGCTTTACAAAGATCTTAGTACTCATGCCTTAGCCGAAGAGCAAACTGTCTACCCAAAAGTTCGCTCTTTCTATGGCAATGACAATACTCAAGAGCTATTTGATGAGCAAGCTGACATGAAGCGGAGACTGGATGAGATTAAGGCTCTCAGTCCCTCTTCACCTGAGTTTAAAAACAAAATTAAGCAACTGATGGATGTGGTGGGAGATCACGTTCGTCAAGAAGAGAGCACTTTGTTCGCGGCGATTGGAAACAATTGTAGCACAGAGCAGAAAGAGCAAATGGCTACTGAGTTTAAAGCAGCCAAGAGCAAGATCCAAGATGAGTTGGCAGCTTCTAGTAAGTAGCAGTAGACTGCTCAAAGCTTAAGTTGGCATCGGAGGAAAATTAACTGTAGTTTAAAAGTCCCACCAATTTTTTGGTGGGACTTTTGTTATTACATAGTTATTATTAGCAGGAGAGGGTGAGGGGGCAACCCCTAAATTTAGATATGAAGTGGAAGCTTCACCCCCCTAAACTCCCCCGATTTTAGGTTTAAAAAACACAGCCTATTTATGTCAAGCACTGGGAAATTCTCGACATGAACCCTGAGGAACTATTGCAAAAATATGCAGCAGGAGAAATAGACTTTTGTCTAGCCGATTTACAGGGGCTCGACCTAGCTGATGCAAATTTGAGTGGGGTCGATTTCAGTCAGGCAAACCTAGAGAAAGCTACTTTGAGGCGAGCAACTCTCAGCAGAGCTAGCTTGGCAGAAGCCAACCTGAGCGAAGCTGACTTAGTGAGAGCTGATCTGCGTAAAGCTGACTTGAGTGGAGCCAACTTAAATGGAGCCGATCTGAGGGTTGCTACCCTGAGCTTAGCTGAGCTGATTGGAGCCGACTTGAGTTATACCGAGTTGATCGGCACTGACCTGATTGGAGCTGATCTTAGTAGAGCCAACTTGAGTTATGGCGACCTACGTGGAGCTGATTTAAGTGGAGCCAATCTGCATGAAGCCAACCTAAGTGCAACAAACTTGTATGAAGCGGACTTTAGTGAGGCTAATCTTCTAGGAGTCAACCTCCAAAGAGCTTTTTACAACGAACAAACTGTTTTTCCGGGAGGATTTGACCAGGTAGAGGCTGGTGCATTATTGATCGCTCCTCATACCTCACTAGAAGGAAGAAACTTGCGTTGCGCTCGCCTTTGTGGAGTTAACTTGAGCGGAGCTAACCTCAGTAGAGCTGACCTGAGTCAGGCCAACTTAAGCTGGACTGACTTAAGTGGAGCTAACCTGAAGGATGCCAACCTCAGTGGAGCCAACTTAAGTTTTGCCAACCTGCTTGCAGCTGACTTGACTGGAGCCGACTTAACTGGAGCAGTCTTGCATGATGCAGCCATAATATATGCTTCTGTCTCGTGTGGCATTAATTCGCCACCGTGACATCAAGCGCAGTCTCATCCATAGGTAAAAACAGCAGCAGGAGTGAGTTTGACAGAAGTTAGTAGTTAGCTAGTAGGGCGAGCCCTATGAAAAGGCTATTGGTACTCAGCGATCACGCTACCCGTGCGGTGCGAGCACCCCACCCTACATCCTTAAGGCTTAGGCGAAATGTATTGGCTGTGGTTCTACTGCTACACCCAATACATTAAAGATGAAGTACAAGCTAGCAGCAAACGCTGCGGCACCAATTATCGTGCAAGCTGGTAGCGTCAGCACCCAGGATAGTGCTATGTTCCTAAGCGTATCTACCTGTAACCCAGAACCGTTGGCGGTCATTGTCCCCGCCACCCCAGATGACAGCACATGCGTAGTACTGACTGGTAGACCGAAGCGATCCGCAGCACTAATTGTTGCCATAGCCACTAACTCAGCTGAAGCACCTTGGCCATAGGAAAGGTGTTCTTTACCGATCTTTTCACCTACCGTTACAACGATGCGCTTCCAGCCGACCATTGTGCCAATACCTAGGGCGAAGGCAACAGCTA
>CAZZWA010000086.1:14737-16719 GCA_964657555.1 uncultured Microcoleus sp. | reverse complement strand
AGTACCCCTACCAAAAAATACTAGTACCCCTACCCTAAAACAGTTTTTGAATCCCCATCAGCTCAGGGTTTAAGGTCTTGAGTACAACCTCGATCAATACAATTAGTTTGATCTGGGTCAGATGCACTGCTCTGTTTTAGGACAGGTGGTATAAACCTAACTAGTAGTCTGCCAGAGAGAGAGCTATTGCTGTTTTTGGGACAAAGGGGAAAGAAAATTAACGAGAGAGGCTCCTCAACCAAGACAAGAAGGCCAACTTTCTTACATCTTGCACCATTTTCAATAAGCCCGATATTCCGCCCGGAAATCAATTTCCGGGCTCATAGTGCAAGTCCATAAAAATGGCTGAAATTCTTTTATAGAAAGTATTTTAGCTATTTTGAGAGGATCGCTACTCGCTGTGGGGTTTGAACCCCTGGTGGGCTAATAGCGTAGGTGCAAGATCTGAGTTTTCCTTGTCTCTCAGGTCTCTGGGCGCAGATTGCTAGGGAGTAGGTGAACTATCAGAGGGCGGAGAGGATGAAAAATAGAACCTATGGGACTATAGATGGTAACGAGGCAGTATCCTACATTGCCTACGCTTTGAATGAAGTAATTGCTATTTATCCCATCACTCCCTCTTCTCCAATGGCTGAGTGGGCAGATGCTTGGGTTTCAGACAACAAGCCCAACATTTGGGGGACTGTGCCCTCAGTAGTGCAGATGCAGAGTGAAGGGGGCGTTGCTGGTGCAGTACATGGTGCTTTGCAAACAGGTTCCCTCACTACCACCTTTACGGCATCCCAGGGATTATTGCTGATGCTCCCGAATATGTATAAGATTGCTGGTGAGCTGACAGCTACAGTGTTTCATGTGGCAGCGCGTTCCTTGGCAGCCCAAGCCCTCTCCATATTCGGTGACCACAGTGATGTGATGGCTGCCCGTACCACTGGCTTTGCCATGCTGTGTTCAGCCTCAGTGCAAGAAGCTCATGATTTCGCTCTGATTGCCACGCGGGCTACGTTAGAATCGCGGGTTCCTTTCTTACATTTTTTTGATGGCTTCCGTACCTCCCACGAAATTCAGAAAGTCGAACTGTTGACGGCAGATGACCTGCGATCGCTGATTCCTGATGAACTGGTATTCGCCCATCGTT
Organism: uncultured Microcoleus sp.; assembly: GCA_964657555.1. Lineage (GTDB taxonomy): Bacteria > Cyanobacteriota > Cyanobacteriia > Cyanobacteriales > FACHB-T130 > CAZZWA01. The sequence goes on along the minus strand of CAZZWA010000086.1, from coordinate 15,584 downwards.
CGCGGGCGCTGACTCCTGATCGACCAGTCATACGCGGTACAGCACAAAACCCCGATGTTTACTTCCAGGCAAGAGAAACTGTCAATTCCTACTATCTCAAATGTTCAGAGATCGTCCAAAAAGTGATGGACGAATTTGCCGCATTGACTGGGCGGCAATATAAGCTGTTTGAATACCACGGCGACCCATTAGCCCAAAAGGTGATTGTGCTCATGGGTTCTGGCTGCGAAGCAGTACATGAAACTGTTAACTATCTTAATAAACGGGGTGAGAAAGTCGGCGTTCTGAAAGTACGACTATATCGCCCCTTTGACACGAAGCGCTTTGTAGAAGCCTTGCCAGAAACGACCAAGGCAATAGCCGTCCTCGACCGGACCAAAGAACCAGGTAGTGCTGGAGAACCACTGTATCTTGATGTGGTTAACGCTTTGTATGAGTCCTGGGGAGCAGAGGAGAAAGAACTCAGCACCTGGGTCGTGCCATCAAGCCCACCAAAAGTGGTTGGTGGTCGTTACGGCCTGTCTTCTAAAGAATTTACTCCGGCGATGATTAAAGCAGTCTTTGAGAATCTCGCCGCCACTAAACCAAAGAATCATTTCACAGTTGGCATTAACGACGATGTCACTCACACCAGCCTGGATTATCACTCAGAATTCTCCATTGAACCAGACAGTGGTACAGGCAGAAACACCTGCGTGAGAGCTATCTTCTATGGTTTGGGTTCAGATGGCACCGTGGGAGCCAACAAAAACTCCATCAAGATTATTGGTGAAGAAACAGATAACTACGCCCAAGGTTACTTCGTCTACGATTCCAAGAAATCAGGTTCCGTCACCATTTCTCACCT
>CAZZWA010000086.1:7684-14637 GCA_964657555.1 uncultured Microcoleus sp. | reverse complement strand
TAACAAAGTCGCCCATGCAGCTGGCATGGGTGGACGGATTAACACTATCATGCAGGTCTGTTTCTTTGCCTTGTCTGGCGTTCTGCCACGCAACAAAGCCATTGCTCAAATTAAAAAGTCCATCCGTAAGACTTACAGCCAGAAGGGCGATGAAGTCGTGCAGATGAATATCAAAGCTGTGGATACAACGCTAGAAAATCTGTACGAGGTACCTGTACCAGAAACCATTAGCAATCAAGAATTGAAAATCGAAAATCCCAAGTTGATAGATGCTGCCCCAGCCTTTGTGCGTGATGTATTGGGTCAGATAATTGCCCTTGAGGGAGAGGCGCTGCCAGTGAGTGCTTTACCTGTTGATGGGACTTACCCCAGCGGCACATCGAAATGGGAGAAGCGCAACATTGCTCGCGAAATACCCGTTTGGGACTCCAGTGTTTGCGTTCAATGCAGCAAGTGCGTGATGGTTTGTCCTCACAGTGTCATTCGTGGTAAAGTTTATGATCAGCAGCAACTGGAGAATGCACCCACAACATTTAAGTATACCGATGCCAAAGACCGCGACTGGAAAGGGTTGAAGTTCACCATCCAAGTGGCAGCTGAAGATTGCACGGGTTGCGGTGTCTGTGTCGAGGCTTGTCCAGCTAAGAATAAAGCCCAAGACGGGCGGAAGGCAATTAATTTGGAGCCGCAGCTGCCGTTGCGCAAACAAGAGCAAGAAAACTGGAATTTCTTCCTGAGTCTGCCCAATCCTGACCGCAAACAACTAAAGCTGACGAAGATCGCTCAGCAGCAGATGCAAGAGCCTCTGTTTGAGTTTTCTGGGGCTTGTGGTGGTTGTGGGGAAACGCCTTATCTGAAGTTAGCGACGCAGTTGTTTGGCGATCGCATGGTGGTTGCCAACGCTACGGGCTGCTCTTCCATCTATGGCGGTAACCTGCCTACGACGCCTTGGACGCACAATACTCAAGGACGCGGCCCTGCATGGTCTAACTCTCTATTTGAAGATAACGCTGAATTTGGACTAGGGTTCCGTGTCTCGATTGACAAACAGGCAGAATTCGCCGTCGAGTTACTCCAGCAACTAGCGACAGAGGTGGGTGAGAAACTCGCCACCAGCATCCTCACTGCTCAGCAAAACGATGAAGCCCAGATTTGCGAACAGCGCGATCGCGTTGCCCTGCTTAAGCAACGCTTAGACCAACTCCTTGGCAATAACTCATACCCCGATTCACAATCCTCTAGCATAGCGACGCGCAGCGTTATCCAAAATCTAAAATCCCTTGCTGACTATCTCGTCAAGAAGAGCGTCTGGATTATCGGTGGTGATGGCTGGGCTTACGACATTGGTTACGGTGGACTTGACCACGTTCTCGCCAGCGGGCAAAATGTAAATATCCTTGTCCTTGATACCGAAGTTTATTCTAACACTGGCGGGCAAATGTCCAAATCCACACCACGGGCAGCTATGGCTAAATTCGCTACTGGTGGTAAACCTGCTGCTAAGAAAGATTTGGGTCTAATGGCTATGACCTACGGCAATGTCTACGTTGCGAGTGTGGCCATGGGGGCAAAGGATGAACAAACCCTTAAGGCATTTCTAGAAGCTGAGGCGTTTAACGGCCCATCCTTAATTCTTGCCTATTCCCACTGCATTGCTCACGGTATCAACATGTCAGCTGGCATGCAGCAACAGAAGGCTGCTGTGGAGTCAGGTCATTGGTTATTGTACCGCTACGATCCTAGACGGACAGAACAGGGCGATAATCCACTCCAGCTAGATAGCCGTCCGCCGAAGCTGTCGATGGAACAGTATATGTATGCAGAGAACCGCTTCAAGATGCTGACTCGTACTCAGCCGCAAGAGGCAAAACAGTTACTCAAAGAAGCTCAGCAGGATGTTAATACCCGTTGGCATTTGTATCAATATTTGGCGGCGCGGCATTTGGAGGAACCTAATGCGTCTAGCTCATGAGTAATTAGATTGGCTTGAAGCCAAGGAAAGTATTTATTTACATAATTCCATCAAGGAGAGCAGTAGGCGATCGCTTGATTTATGAATGACAGATGACAAACTATGCCATCGCACTTCGCAATCCGGGAATGAGCTGTAGATGCACCTGTAGATGAAGGGGAATTGCTAACAATATCAATCAACGGCAACCATTACATCCGTTGCCTTGACCACCGCATAGACATGCTTGCCTTCAGCAAGGCTAAGCCCCTCTACAGAGGACTTGGTGATGATCGCCACCACTTGGATGCCGGGGGCAATTTCTAAAACTACTTCCGTATTAACAGCTCCCGGCACAATTTGTTTGACGATACCTTTGATGGCATTACGAGCACTTACTTGCATGACCCTGATCCTAATTTAGTGAGTTTTTACTCAGCTTTTCTTTTATTGAGCAGGCATTTAGTTTAACATAACTATCCGCTTGAAAGTAAAGTTTTTCCGGGGCGATCGCTCTTGTTGTTGTGTAATTCCTGTTTTTCAAACTATTTCTGCTCTGGTCAACAAAAAACTAGCGTCTATTTTTACCCCAGAGTTTGGCATATTCTCTAATTTGCCACAATCATGATATGACTGGATTTAATAACTGCATAGGCTTCTTTTCCCTCAGACAGACCCAACTGTTCTGCTGACGACCTCGTGATAATTGATGTAAGTTCAACTTGAGGAGCAATATTTAATGTCACCTCAGTGTTGACGGCTCCCGTGACCAGTTGTTTGACTGTACCTTTAAGCACATTACGGGCGCTGACTTTCATCGCTCTCAAGTCTGAATCTTTACTCAAAAACTCTGTTTCGGGAGCAGCAGAACCCTCTTGCCCCTCCTGTGTACTTAGTTGACTCGGGTTACTGGGTGGCTGTTTGGTTGATTTTTGCTGCTTATTCAGACTGCGCACTAGCTCCCGCAGGATCTCAGTCTTAGTGCGCTGAGACTGCTGGCAGTACTGCTCAAGAATCTGCCGCTCCTCCTCGGAGGTTTGAAAGGTGATCCATCCTTGCTGTTTTCTGGGCATCGAAGCATACCAACTTGGTTGGTTAATAATTCTTTGGATGATATAATCCTAGCTGTAGCTCTAATCCTTGATTGTCCCTTGAGAAGCGGTGACTGCTACTCTGCTTTCCAATCGCTCCGGAAAAGGGATACATAGAATTTGGTATTTCCTGTGACAAAAAGACAAATTTTTGCCTTTATTTGTGGAATAGTTGCCACATTTATCTTAGCATCTGGCTTGAGGTTATTTGCCTCGCCTCCTGTGATGGCACAGGCAAACGACAGCTTGATCGTGTCGGCAGCTATTAGTCTGAAAGATGCCCTACAAGAAGTCCAGTCGCTCTACCAACAAACCCATCAGAATGTCAATATTAAAGATAACTTCGGGGCTTCTGGTGCCTTGCAGCAACAGATTGAAAACGGCGCGCCAGTGGATGTCTTTGTTTCTGCTGGTCAAAAGCAAATGGATATATTACAGCAAAAGGGTTTTCTTCTCACAGAGACTAGACGCAACCTGTTGACTAACCGTCTTGTCTTAATTGTGCCAAAAAATTCTTCTTTAGGCATCACCAGCTTCCGCCAGTTGACAAACTCTAGTGTGAAGAAAATTGCCGTAGGAGAACCAAGAAGTGTACCAGCAGGGCAATACGCCCAAGAGGTATTCAAGAATCTGGGAATTTTGTCGCAAATTACACCGAAATTGGTGCTGGGCAGCAATGTCCGCCAAGTCCTACAATTCGTGGCCAGTGGCAACGCTGATGTTGGTGTTGTCTACAGCTCAGATGCCCTAGTATCAAATCAGGTAGAACAAGTAGCGACAGCCCCAGGAGACTTACATTCTCCAATTGTCTATCCAGTCGCCGTACTCAAAAGTAGTAAAAATATCCCTGCTGCCAAGGAATTTACCCAGTTTTTGCTTGCTAACCAGACAAAAACAATATTTGAGAAGTACGGATTTGGCGTAGCGCAATAATACTGAGTTTAGTTACAAGATGTCTGGGTGCAGGGCAAGAGAAAATTTCCCGTTTCCACCTGAATTGTAGTGTGTTCAATACCGAACTTGTCGTGTAACTCCATGCTGAGCCTTGATAGGAAAGCATCCCCTGGGTTTCCGGTAGGTACAATCAAATGGGCAGTGAGTGCCGTTTCGGTGGTACTCATTGCCCAAATATGCAGGTCATGGACAGCAACGACACCAGGAAGTTCAGCTAAATAAGTTTGAACAGCTCGTGGCTCAATTCCTGACGGTACAGCGTCAACCGCCAAATTAAAAGAGTCTTTCAACAGTTGCCAAGTTCCAATCACAACAACGGCATTGATTAACAGGCTGATGACTGGATCTAACCAAAGCCAGTGAGTAATCAGAATAGCGATTCCAGCTAAGACAACACCTAGAGCTACTACAGCATCGGCAGCCATGTGCAAGAATGCGGCACGAATATTTATATCACCCTTTCGACCCGACATGAACAATAGGGCAGTTGCCGTGTTGATCACGACTCCAACTGCCGCCACTGTGACAATCGTACCGCCTGCTACTGAGCCTGGTTCACCCAAACGTTGAATTGCTTCCCAAGAAATGCCGCCTGTCACAACGAGCAGGAGGGTAGCATTTAAAAGGGCAGCCAAAATAGAGGAACGCCGCCAACCATAAGTGTAGCGGCGTGATGGCTTGCGACGGGCCAGAAAAGAAGCACCCCAGGCTAGGACAAGACCTAAGACATCACCAGAATTATGACCAGCATCGGCAAGCAGTGCTACGGAATGAGCCAGGATGCCATAAACGGCTTCAGCTAAGACAAAACCTAGATTAAGAGTGATGCCAATCGCAAAGGCGCGACCGTAACTACTAGGGCCATGTTGATGTCCGTGGTGTTCATGGTGGTGTCGGTGTTTGTGTTCATGACTATGTATCATATGATTGCTAGTCTATTTATGAAGTTAAGTCTATAATTTATCTCTTACTCCATCCTCAGTTTATGTCAAAAACTACGCTTTGAGTCACAGGAGATCGGTAACTAAAACTGAGTTATAACGATAATTATTATCAATTAACGACTCTAAAAATAGAAGGGTAACGTAATAATATATCGCCACAGATGAAAGCGATCGCCACGACTCAGGCCAAACCCAAATTCTCAACTTTTGAATATTATTTGTCATAAACACCAATGCTAAGGCACAAAGATTTGTCAACTCAAGTAACTTCAAGCCCGTCTCTCGTTAAAGAAAGATTGGATAACCAAAACTCCGTTTTCCCCGCTATTCATGATTGTTCGATGAAGTCAGCAATCAGTTGAAATTAATCAATGCAGGAGCAATCACCCGTCATGGCCTCTCTAGCTTCTTTTAAGAGAAAAGGCACAATAACAAGCGATGCAGCTGCATCAAGCCACCACCAATGTAGCAGAGCGTTGACTGCCAGCCCTACTAAGAGAACCCAGGACAGATAGCCACAGGTGAATGTTTCCATTGCATCGGCACGAAGTGCCTTACTGCCAATCTCGTCAGCCACGCGAATTTTTGCCTTAGCCAACAACGGCATTCCCAACGCGGCTATGATAGCAACGGCAATACCTAAGTAGGAGGTATCTGCATTATGGCTATGAGTGAACCCATAGATGGCTTGAAGAACCACGTAGCCGCTTAGAGCATAAAGCAGGTAGCTGCTAATCCGACCAGCTTTCCTTTCCAGTCGTTCAATCGATGCCTTATCCGATACTCTTTCACGAGCCTCTTTCCCTAGTCGCCAAAAGAGGACGGAAGCTGAGATCAATTCAATCACGCTATCGACCCCAAAAGCTACAAGCAGTAAACTACCAGCAGCAATTCCCGCCCCAATAGAGACACTCGCCTCGATCACCATCCAGATCAAAGTGATGCCTTCCAGCCGTAAGGCGAGTTCCATGCTGCTAGAAGGTAAGGTCTTCTGGCTCGCTACATGTAAACTTCCTCCTTTGGTGCTTACATGACTAACAGGAGCCTGTTCAACGGTATAGCCTAAAGTGGTAACAGCGTCTTGAATTGCCTTTTCTTTTATCTGTTTAGGGTCATAAGACACATAAAGTTGCCCCGTTGCAAAATTCACTTCTACTTCAGTGACTCCCAGAAGCTGCTTTAAGTTGGCGGCAATTTTTTTAGCACAACTGCCGCAATCCATACCACCGATCTGCGCTTGTAGGATGCTGAGAGAGGAATTTGAGTTCATGGCTTCGTTGGCTAATACAAAGTGGCTATCTAGTCCAATGACAACTAGACTATGATGCAGGTGTCTCAAGCCGTGTAATTAGCAAGGCTGATGACATATCAGTAATTGCTGATATGACTAGATAGTAGCATTTTGCAAATATAAATGATTGCTAAACCTCAAATCACAAAAACTCACGCCACTGAACTGAAAGTCAAATTGTTTCGGGGGTTCTCTGACCACTCACGCCTGTCTATCATCCATGCATTGCGTTCAGGGTCATTGACTGTCAACGAGATTGTGGCGGCGACAGGACTCAGTCAGTCAAATGTTTCTAATCATCTTGGGTGTTTACGTTGTTGCGATCTGGTTGTCCGTCAACAGCAGGGTCGTTTTGTGTACTATCAACTCAGTGATGAACGAATAGCCAAGCTGCTCGATTTAGCAGATGAATTACTGGCTGATGTGGCTCTAGGTATAGATAAATGCAGCAGCTACAAACTGTAGAGGCAAACACCCCAGCTCGCTCGGATTAGCTGCCATTACTTTGAACTAAGAAGTAGTAAATTGTCTCGCCCCTTCTGCCTGACCTTCAACTTCGACTGGACGATATCCTTCTACCTATTTTTACCAAAAAAGTTGGTAAAAACTGATTTTCTTGGTAGAATTTGAGAAATCTCAGTTGAATGATGGTACTGCCCACATTGCTGTGGAACTATAGCTGTAGCATGGAACACCAATTATATCGTTGGTTGGCTCCTGAT
>CAZZWA010000086.1:0-7584 GCA_964657555.1 uncultured Microcoleus sp. | reverse complement strand
AACGCAATGCCATTAGATCTATCTCCCCTCTGGATATCCCTCAAAATCGCGATAATTGCCACCATATTTACCTTCTTCATCGGCATCGCTGCTGCTTATTGGATGTGGGGATATCGAGGCAAATGGAAATCACTGATTGAGGGAATTTTTGTCTCACCCCTGATTTTGCCACCCACAGTTGTAGGCTTTTTATTACTGCTGCTGTTCGGCAAAAATGGTCTTCTCGGACAACTGCTATTGCAACTGAATTTCAGTATCGTCTTCACTTGGTACGCCGGAGTCATCACAGCTACAGTCGTTGCCTTCCCATTGATGTACAGAACAGCACTGGCAGCTTTTGAACAAATTGATGCGAATCTGCTACGAGTCGCCAAAACCCTTGGCGCTTCTGAGTTGACAATCTTTTGGCGAATCACTTTACCTCTGGCGATGCCAGGGATTCTTGCAGGAACAACTCTTGCTTTTGCCCGTGCCTTAGGTGAATTCGGAGCCACCCTCATGCTAGCTGGCAACATCCCCGGACAAACTCAGACGATTCCATTGGCGATCTATTTTGCTGTGGAAGCCGGAGAGATGAAGGAAGCCTTGATGTGGGCGTTGGCGATTATGGGAATTTCTCTTTCTGGCATCATCGCTGTGAATTTCTGGCAAGAAGCTGAGATTAAGAAGAGTAAGGGAGTAGGGGAGCAGGGGGGCAGAAGGGCAGGAGGACAGGGGAAAATTGTCCATTCCCAAGTGGCAATTCCGACGGGACTTTTTGTCGATATCCAAAGGCAACTTCCTGGCTTTGAGTTAGATGTGTCCTTCACTGCCAACGAACATCCTCTAGGATTGCTGGGATCTTCCGGCGCTGGCAAAAGCATGATTTTGCGCTGCATCGCTGGTATAGAAACACCAACATCTGGTCGCATCGTCTTGAACGGTAGAGTGCTATTCGACTCAGAAAGTAGAATAAATCTTCCGGCTCGCGATCGCCGCCTTGGTTTTTTATTTCAGAACTACGCTCTATTTCCTCACATGACGGTGGCTCAAAATATCGCTTTTGGCTTGCGGGAGTTAGATAAAGCCAATATAACGCGGCGGGTCACGGAACAAGTGGCTCAGACCCAACTGCAAGGGCTGGAAAACCGCTATCCTCACCAGCTTTCGGGGGGACAACAGCAACGGGTTGCATTGGCGAGAGCTTTAGCCATTGAACCGGAAGCCTTGCTGCTGGATGAACCGTTTTCCGCACTGGATACTTATCTGCGCAGCCAAATGGAACAGCAGTTGATTCAGACGTTGGTGACTTACCAAGGTGTCACCCTGTTTGTTACCCACAACCTAGAAGAAGCCTATCGAGTATGCCAAAACCTTTTGGTGATCTCAGCCGGAAAAGCAGCTGCTTATGGTGCTAAACAGGATATTTTCGAGCATCCTGCTAACTTCACCGTCGCTCAGTTGACGGGGTGTAAGAACTTTTCTAGCGCTCGTCCAATTTCACAAGAGCAAGTGGAAGCTATTGATTGGGATTGCGCTCTCCAAGTTATTGAATCTATCCCAGACACCCTCTCTCATGTAGGAATTCGTGCTCATCAGCTCACTTTCACGAATGACCCCAATCAAGAGAATACTTTCCCCTGCTGGCTAGTGACGACAATTGAAACACCGCATCGGATGACACTGTTTATCAAGCTGCATTCTTCCCCTACCAGTCCTCAGGACTACCATTTGCAAGCAGAAGTATTTAAAGAAAAATGGGAAACTCTCAAAGACAGACCTTTCCCATGGCACATTCATTTAGCTCCCCTACGACTGATTTTGATGGAAAAGTAGATTCACTATCAAGAAGAAGCTGATGTCACACAATTTTGATCCTGAGCATGATTGGGAAAATCCTACAAAAAATTCGCGAAAGCATGAAACAATAGGTGCTCTCACAGCTATAGGATATAGTGACCTAGCTCATGATTATGACTCTTATTACATCGCTCGCTGTGGCATAGCAAATACACTGCATACAGCCCTATGTCTGACTAGTGAAGACTTAGTTAAATCAGGTTACAGTACTATTGCCCAAAGAATCAGGCACTGTTCTAATACAACACTGACTAGGGTGGAACGAGAAATAGCAAGAGTATTTTTTGCAGAACATTTTGCCCGACTCAAAGAGCAAGATGCAATGACTAGGGAAATCATTAAAAAGCTAACTGCGGAACGATGAGTTTAGGTTGTGCTCAATTAAGAGGTGGTAGGTTTTACCACTTAACACCTGTTTTTAGCGAACGGGTACTTTGATTTGTTGCTTCTTGGCAAACGCTACTTTTTTCTTAAGCAGTAAGGCCATACTAACAGCAAAGACAGTTCCAGCCAAAGGCTGAGGTTCGGGGACGGAAGTAGAGGGGCTACTAAACCCATTCTTTGCCAGAACTTGTTGTCCAGCTGGTGAAAGGATATAGTCAGCGAGTTCTTGCCCATAAGGGCTGGCACCTTTGAGTACAGTCAGTCCGTAAGGGGCGCTGACTGCCAAGGTGTCAGGCAATGGCACTAATTGTAGATCGGGTGCCGCTTGGAGAGCTGACAGACCACTAGTGTAATAAGCTAAAAAGATATCTGCCTGTTTAGTATCTTCGAGAAAGTAGGCGACATTATTCTTCCCAGATGGAACCGGCGGAGAATCAGCGCCACCCACTAAGCGTAGGGCTTTTGCATCTAGCGTTTGAAAGCTGCCCGGTCTCAATACATCAGCTTTCTGAAATACTTGCTCTGTATAGTCCCCTAATGGATCTGATAGAGGTGTTGACGTGCCCACCTTAATCTGTGGATTGAGCAATTCGTCCAAGAGATTATCCGGTGTGACTGACAACCCCGATCTAGCTACAGCGACCAAGCGATTGCTCGTGAAGGTTGCTACTGGTCCACTCTTTCCTTGTTGATACAGTTTGAGAGGGTTACCTGTATCAGCACTAGCGAAGACATCAGCTTTTGCCCCATTTTTCAGGCTTTGTTCTAGCAAACCGGAGGGGCCAAAATTCGTGTTCACGGTCACCCCGGATTGTTGGGTAAAATCGTTAGCAATCTCGGTCAGACTACCCGTCAAACTTCCGGCAGCAAACAAGGTAACAGTGGGAGGGATTGCCTGTGTCTGATTTGCCGTGGCAGACACAGCTTGTGCCTGACTTGGCAACGTGACGTTGAAAGTGCAGGTCATTAGCGAGACGGCAAGGAAAAACTTTCTGGTGGTTTTTTGAATGAACATCTCTAGGTATTAAGGTATAAGTTACAGACTTAATCTATACTACCAATAAAGTTGGTAAAATTTACTGTACATAAAAAATCAGGAAAGCAGGGCTAGCGTCGTATCGAATCTGTTTAGTTGTAAAGACGTTCCGGCAGAACGTCTCTACAAGGTTTCTCTGGCTGCGTGGACTACAGCACCATTTCCAGTTCTCGCCATTGATTCGCAGCAGCTTTTTCTTCCATGTACAAGAAGATGTTGCCGATGTCAAACAGCAGTTGCATAGTCCCGCGATCGCTAACCATACACAGCTGCGCCGCACCGAGGAGATCAAAGAAAGGATAACCAAGTAGTTGCACCAAGGGTTTTCCCAGCCTCTCTGTCTGTGATGGTAGGCTCGAACAGCCCGGTCTCTGGAGGCGATCGCTAATCAACTCACAGCGAAGCTCTAATTGGTTAAACTTTTAGTATTAGCTTTCGTAACAAAATACTAGTATTAGGATCAGGAGTCATCATGGAAGTTAGCGCTCGTAATACCCTCAAAGGCACTGTGAAACAAGTTGTGCCTGGAGCAGTTAATACTGAGGTACTGTTAGAAGTTGCCCCAGGGGTCAACGTAGTTGCGGTAATTACTAAATCCTCGGCTGAGGGGCTTGGCCTTGCTGAAGGCAAGCAGGCTTACGCGGTAGTCAAAGCAACGGATGTCATGGTCGCTGTCGATTGAAGCGCGGGCTCGAACAGCCTGCTCTGTTAAGGCGATCACTTTAGTTTGGAAGTGAAAAGCAATTAGGGAAAAATCAGCAGATCCAGCAGCAATCAACGCTACAGCCCCTAGATCAATCTAGAATCTGCGTGGCAATCCTTGCCCTGTGAGTGTTGCTGTTTCTACTTCAAAATCACGAGGATTCGGGTAGATACGCTGTCCTATTAGGAGTACACCTAATCCCAACATGGGTGGCACTATGAGGATGGCGAATCATCCGCGAGTCCTGTAAGTAAAGCATTGCTGCTACAGCCAATAACCTGCTCACAGCACCAATTTGCTCCATAGCCTCGTACAAGCCAAAGCCAATTGCCTCTAGCCACTTGAGAAGCAGCGTGAGACAGCAGCACATCTCGTGAAGGGGTGCGAATTGCCTTTCCGTTGAGCAATCTCATCAGTCCTGCTGCAACTTCCCAGGGTCCTGCTAAGGCTAAAAGCGGCATAACTGCTGCATTGATAAAATAACCCAGTGTCGTGATTCCCCAGTATTTTCGCGTTTGGTCACTGAGATTACCTATGACTAAGCAGAACCCATAGCCGATTAACTCTTCAAAACTTGCTATCAGCCCCACCACAGTGCCGTTTGCTCCTAAAACTCCAAGATAAGCACCTGTGATGCTACGTGCTCCTTTATAGATCATGTCAGCGCATAAACTAACAAAACCTAGTAAAATCACAAACCTTAGAGCCGATGTAGATGCAGATTTTACCTGTGCCATAGTCACAGCGGTGAGTAATGCTGATAGTATTTTAAGCTTTAACTTACCTTACTGAAACAAAAGCTGATATATGGCAAAAAGCTTGTCGTACTCCTGTAATTGACCATTACAGCGGAGCTGTTTGAGGTGTTTTTCCACCTTGAAGCAAGCATCGTTACGGCTAATTAGTTCAAAATGGATGCCTGTGGTATCACTGCTCACCAAAAAAAAGAACCGCTGGATATAGAGTGTAGTAAATAATTCAAGACTTTCTTCAAACAAACACACTCTTGTTAGCAGACCAAAAGTTGGATGATTTAAGTAATTTTCTGGGCAAGCTTCTGTGTGATATTTCGTGAATGCTATAATTTTTTCACTGGTTTTTTGAGAAGTAATCATGATTGGTAATTGGGTAAAATTTGCAATTAGTAGGAAATAGGTATTTACAATCAACAATTGAACAGTTCATACATAATTCCGTACCTCCTGATTATAGCGTGTTAAACTCTCAAGGTTTTTTTGTAAATCAAAAGATGTGGGTTTAAGTGCGAGCGTACCTAAATTTAATTCATCCTGAAATTTTTTAATTTTGTCACAACAAGTTGCCACATTGCCAATAATCGAGTTTTCAATCAAATAATCTTCATCAAAACAGTTTTGTTGATGATTAGCTTGTTGGGACTTTTGGCCATTCCCATTACTTTGCATCGCCGCAGAAACACCTTTCATTCTCATGCTGAACTTGCGGATGAAAGGCAGCGCCTCACTAACTGCCTCATCATCTGTCCTAGCAACAAAAAAGAACCGTGCCAGCATGAGGTTTTCAGATCCACTTGAATTTAAGGTGCGATATTTATCAACCGCCGTCTTCAGTCTAGAAAGGGAAAACGGTGCTCCCCCCATCAAGGAGAAAGAATGCTCGGCGGCAAAACTTATGCCGTCGTCATTGCTGCTAGCCACATACACGGGAATCGGTTGCTGTATTGGTTTTGGGTAAATGCTCACTCGCTCGCATTGATAGTATTGCCCGTCAAACGAAACCTCATTTTCATACAAAAGTTTCCCAATTAATGCCATTGCCTCTAGCATCTTGTCCCGAGATTCACTAGTCGGTGTGGCAAAGTGTTTGTTTTGATCTGGAAATGGCCCGCCTTTGGCAATCCCGAAGGCGAGTCTTCCATTGCACAGGTTATCAAGTGTGGCAATATCTTCCGCAACTTCAATTGGGTTATGAAACCCTAGTAGCACTGCTGCTGAACCCAATCGGATATTTGAGGTGACGCCCGCTAAGTGTGCCATTAACACCAAAATCGACGGGCTGACATTGAAATTATTGAAATGATGCTCTGTTACCCAGGCTTCCTCAAAGCCCAAGCTTTGGGCATGTTTTACCAATGTGACTTGCTCCTCTATCGCGCGGCGTGCATCCTGATGATGATTTTCGTAAGTGCAAAAAATTCCGGTTTTCATGATTTTTCCTATGACAATCGATTTTAGATAGCGCTTATCACCCTTTATGGATAAATTCAATCCACCAAAATAGTAAATCTAGCACGTTGACGAAGCTTGTCTACAGGATTTAGTGTTATCCGACATCAAGTGACATTTTTAGCTCTGATCCTACAAGTTTTAATCGATTGTTCATTATGGATTTCGCAATGAGTAATGTGCCATGAGCAAGGAACCACCCGCCGCCATTCCTCTCTTAGATGAAGCCGTAAGAGAAATGACGGGGTTGGTAAACAGACTCTGATAATCGAGGGATGAACGCGTAAAAGTGGCACCTGCTTTTACAGGTTTCATCTACTTTATCGAACAAACGCTGGTGCTATTAATTTCTATATCAGCTATCTCAAAATAGGTACTGCATAATGGCTAAAGTTAGATTTATTAGAATTAATTAAGGCTGTACTCAAAGCCTTAAATCCCAAGTATGTAAGTATTCAATTTTTTTTTTGGGTTGGGGTACTAGTATTTTGAAGCTAGGGTACGAGTGTTTATAGGGGAGGGAACTAGTAATTGTGTACTCAATATCAAACCCAATTGGGGCAAGTGTTGAGGTCAGTTTTTGCAGCAAGTTTTTTGAGAACTCAACCCTGTACTCATAGCGCAATTCTCAAACTGATATTTCATCCACACCAATTTCAAACGGTTTTCCCTTGCCCATAGGGGGATAAACGCGGATTTTGGCACTACTGGCAAACTGCTCTAACTTGTGTCCAATCTGGGCAATATCGCTCACTATATGCCAGTAAGTTTCTACGTTAGGACAAGCTATGACCAGCGTTAGTTCACTGGCATTTGTAGTCACATACCACTCACAACTTGACAACAAGGCTTGTGTAATGCGATCGCAGGCTTCGTCAAAGCATTTTCCAGTAGATACTTCTAATTGCCGACGCAGTATCCCATCAAGTTGCGTCGTCTGCGCTGGAGGTAAATCATCCGGAGGAAGGGAAGGCTTATTCATCACAAAACACACATAAACTTATTCAAATAAGGATTCGTTACCTAGGCTTCCTCAAAACCCAAGATTTGAGCATGTTGCACCAGCGTAACTTGCTCTTCTAAGACGCGATGTTCATCCTGATGATGATTTTCTCAATTCCTAAAAAAAATTCTGGTTTTCACTATGTTTCCTGTGTAGTCAGCCAGTGCAACTCTAACCATAAGCGTGAATCGACCTCCTTTAACTTTGATAGTGGATCGCGCAGCAATCGCGTAGCATTTAGGCAGACAACCTCGACTAATCCCATGTTTTGTGCTACTTCTCTGAGCGCATCCTTTTGGGCTGTTAGAGAAGCAAATATCTCGTGGGAGCAATAAACCCCTATATATTGCAAGCGTCTCGGCGGTCGTCCCCAGTAAGTGTTAATGACTTTGACATGAGAACGGTGCAACAATTT
>CAZZWA010000085.1:0-16937 GCA_964657555.1 uncultured Microcoleus sp. | reverse complement strand
ACGAGATGAAACCTCAAGCTTACGGAACATTCGCTTCAAAGCCTGCTTTACAGAATTCTCAGTAATCCAAAGTTCATTCCCAATTTCTGCATTTGTTCGTCCCAAAGCCACCAATTCTGCAATCTGCAATTCACGAGGCGTTAAGCGATCAGTTTTGAAAGGTTGTTGCTGCGACTTTCCTCTGTCTTGCGCACAGGCTACGCCAATCGAAACACTTCGTGAGTGTACTGTTGCAGCCCAAACAGATAAGTGCAAACAGATGGCACTCAAATCAGCTAAATTTTGTGTATCAAAGGCAGGCATTGACTGTTCACGGGTGCAGCCCACTACACCTGCTAATTGACCGCGACTTATGATCGGTCCTGCCATCACATGCCAATGATCGGGACGGGGACATATGATTGTCCAAGCCTTTGGTGACGTCACCAATGCTTCGTGGACAGGAGTATGGCGCTCCACTAAATAACGCACAACAGGATTATGTTCGATTGACAGCCCAACTTTCAGTATTTTCTGAAGATTGCTATCTGCTAAGGGAAGTTGGTCGAAGAAAAAAATCCCCGAGCGTTTCGCTGAGAAATACTCGCCAATCTTTGGCACGATTTGCGATCGCATGTCATGTTCACTATGAGTCTGGTTGATGGCTTCAAAAAGAAGCTTCAAGGGACTTGTCATAGATCAAGTTGTCTGAAGTGTACCCGATCGAGGTCTAGAAGCATTGAAGTGCTCAGTTTATATTATCCTTTAATCTCACGCAAAAACAGCTGGATATGACAACAGATTTGAAAATTGAGCGCGCTCACACTTCTACACGTTGGATGCAGCTCGGCTTTTATGCGACTTCAATAGTCTTTAACGTCTGCTTAATTGCTCAGTTATTAACGGTTGGGTTTGCCTACTTCAATAATCCTGCATGGTGGGCTATTCATGTTTGGCTAGTGCGAGGTTACAGTGGACTGTCATTAATATTACTGGGAGGTCGTTTATAGACTCATTCTCACGCAGAATACGACATCTCGCGGCAAGTCTTCCAGTGCTGCTTGGACTACAATTTGCCAGCATTCATCTAAAGAGCCCTCTTCACCTAGAGGTACTACATCCTCTGATTGGATTTGCGTTACTCTATGTTTCTTCCAGCCTTGTACATTGCATATGGCGCATTTTACCGCCCATCAACCATCAGAATGATCAAGTTTGAGAGGTATAAATGACGCAAGATGCAATCTTCAGTCCTTTCTTGGCGACAGTGTTTCTAACACTCCTAGTCTGGGTGTACATGTACATCCGCCGTATCAGTTTCATCACAAGTAGAAAGATCTGCTCGAAGGATCTTGCTGTACCTGGCACACTGGCGCAGATCTCGCCACCAGAGGTATCCAATCCATCGGATAACCTCAAGAACCTGTTCGAGATTCCGGTACTTTTTTATGCACTCGTTCTATACCTCTTCATCACGAAGCAGGTGGATACAGTATATGTGAACCTCGCGTGGGTCTTCGTTGTGTTTCGCGCCTTGCATAGCGCTGTCCATTGCACATTCAACCTGATCATGCTTAGGTTCTACCTCTACCTATTTGCCACGCTTGCGGTGTGGTTGATCGCGATCCGCGCAGCCCTTATCCATTTTGGCACGTAGGTTCGCTGACCTGCTAGGACGTGTTTTAAAACCCTGAAGCCAAAGCAGGATAGCGGCAATGATTAACCCACATTGCATACTTCAAAATGTAATATAAAAACCGAGAGCGTGATCGCGCTCTCGGTAAAAAAAATCAAGATAAAATGTAATATTTATCACAAGCTTTTGGAAAAAAGCTGAGTGTTAACTTTTGTGAGTCAGTAAAGTCGATAATTTGTTTGCTCCTGGTCAAGATGACCACATCAATCCCCTGAAAACATTTGTCAAAGGATTTTACTGGATCGGCGCTCTTAGCTGCTTGATCAAGTTCTGTGCTTTGCGGTAACTGGTTCTATCTCCTTGCTGAGAAAAGAGTTTTGCTGCTTGCTGTAAATCTATTATTCCTCCCGTCAGATCTCCAAGACTATAGCGGACGCCTCCCCGCTCGAAGTAGGCTGTAGCAGAGCGAGGATTGAGCAGTACGGCTCGGTCGAAGTCCGACAGCGCGCTGAGTTGGTCTCCTAGTTGCAGAAGCAAAAAACCCCGGTTGACGTAAATATCGGCATTGTCAGGATTGAGAATGATTGCCTGGTTAAAGTCGGAAAAAGCCCCTTTGTAGTCTCCTCGCTGTAATCTTGTTCGTCCCTGTAGTAATAATTGAAAAGAGCTGCTACGTGAGGTCGCTGATGTTTGTGTCGAACCGCTTTGTGCACAAACTTCAGGAGAATGTCCCCACCAAATAGTCAATATGCTGAGGATGGCGATCGCCGTGCAGCTCTTTCGGCGCACTGTTTTTTGAAGATGGCCCATAGATATGTATTTATTGAGAGCAGAGCCTTTTTTCATATATTTTGATTCCTTACTTCAATGGCTAACTACGAAGGCTCAAATTTCAAATATTTTCTACCCAAAGTGATTAAAGAGGGATTAAACCGTCCCTCTGTAGAAGTAAACTTCTTTCAGATTG
Organism: uncultured Microcoleus sp.; assembly: GCA_964657555.1. Lineage (GTDB taxonomy): Bacteria > Cyanobacteriota > Cyanobacteriia > Cyanobacteriales > FACHB-T130 > CAZZWA01. Next base: position 14,355 of record CAZZWA010000085.1, on the reverse strand, counting down.
ATTGAGCTACCTGGACTGGTGGCTGAGCCTGAGTGAATTGGATGCTGGATGTCCAATAATTACCAAGGCAGTTGCAAGCGATCACCACAAAACGCTAAGTTAGCAAAAGCTTGGCAACTCCAGACACAACAGCAACACACTCTCAGCCACCAGTAGAGTACCTACAAGCGGGCGGCACAGATAGCAGCACCGATTAGACCTACCTGCGGATTGAGCACAACATGCAGCGGCACACTTTCAAGTAAGGAACTGACGCGACCTTTATGAGTAAAGGCATGAAGGAAATTTCCTTGTTCAATCAGTGGCAAAATTTTGGCGGCAATCCCACCAGCAACGTAAAGCCCTCCATAAGGTAGCAGCTTGAGGGCGAGATTACCCGCCTCTGCACCGTAAGCTTCTACAAAAATTTGCATGGTTTGCTCACACAGGCGATCACGCTTCTCTAGGGCAGCTTTGGCAATGGTGGCGGCTGGGTCAACTGTCTTCTCACTCTGCCCAATCTCGTGTTCCCAAGTGCTGATGATTTTTCCTATCTCTGCGGACTCGCTCGCAATCTGCCGATCACGTAGGAATTGGTAGATGGCGACAATGCCTTGTCCAGAAACCACCCGTTCGACGGAAACGCGTTGGATATTGTGCTTATCCAGCAAGTACTTCAACAGTAGAAATTCTAACTCAGTCCGGGGGGCAAAGTCAGCGTGTCCACCTTCGGAGCCAAAGACAGTAGCCTGATTACTCTGCTGGATTAAAAATCCTTCTCCTAAACCAGTACCTGCTCCGATGACGGCAATCGGAGCATCTAACTGATGCTGACCAGCTTGCAAGGTATGCAAGTCTAACTGAGATAAGCCCAGTACTCCATAGCCAACCGCAGCAAAATCGTTGATTAAACTAACATGGGCAATTCCTAATTCTTGCTCAAGGCGTTTCGCATCAAGTTCCCAAGTCAGGTTGGTTAGCTTTGCCGTATTTTTGACTACGGGGCCAGCGATCGCAAAACAAGCCTTGTGGGGTGCTGGCGTATTGCCCAATTGCTGGGCAGATGCCTCTATAAACTGCTGCACCATTGGCACCAAATCAGGAAACTGGCCACTGAGATAAGTTGCCTCGTAGAGGGTGTGCAGTTCTCCCTCAACTGATGTCTCGACCAGTTGCAGAATTGTTTTAGTGCCGCCAATATCTCCTGCTAGAAGTAATGTCATGACGCTAGTTGAATCGGATTACTTTTTCAGTCTGGCTCAAGTGAGAGGTATCTCCGTTGAGTTCCATGACCCATTCTTCATCATGATGCACTAGCTTAACTAAACAGCATAATGCCGCATTTACTTCAGGTTCTGTTGTTTTGCTAATCAGTCCCCTTGTTGCACCCAACACTGATGCACCGTGACCAACTAGCAGGATATCTTCTAGAAACTCGGCTACTAGGAGTCTTGCAGTTTCCCCAGCGCGACTAAGTGCCTGTTCTCCGGTTTCCGGGTAGTTGGCGACAACACGGGGGTGATAACTCAGGTCAATCCTGGGAAATTGCTCTGCTAAGACTTCAAGAGGCAATTTCTCTGGCATTGCTGGCATCCAGCCTGGATTGAGCCATTCACTTAGGCCCGACTCAATTTTAATTGGTAAGTCGAGGGCTTCTGCCACCTGGTTGGCTGTTTGCACTGTTCGTAAGAAAGGAGACGCAAAGATATGAGCAATTCTTTCTCCTACGAGGCGTTGCCCCAGTTGTCTCGCTTGCACCACACCATCATCTGATAGAGGAGGATCGTAGGGGCATTTTGCCGTTAAGAACCAATCAGGGTTAACGAAGTCTAGGCGGTTTCCGTGTCTGGCAATCCAAACGGTTTGGGACATGGGTCAACGGTCAACAAAAAATGAAAAATATCAGGCATCATCACCCGCTCTTTAGCAAGGCAGGCAGCAACAGAAGCCCGTTAGCAACTGCTGCTATGGACTTCTACTGACTGAGGGATTCAGTTTATTCCAATTAGTCTTGTTAGCTGACGCAGGTTCTCATTACCTTTTAGGTACAGCGCAGTTATTCATCGTCATCTTCGGAAGTCACTTCAGTTTTGTTGTCATCAAGCTGAATCAGGTGAATGTGCTTGTACCCCAACTTGATTTCAAACTCGTCCCCTGGTTTTAATCCCATCGACTCGGTATAAGCATTCCCGATGACAATCTGGCCATTTTTATGAACCGACACCCGATAGCTAGCCTCGCGACCGCGACCATTTTTTGTTGCCTCTGGATCTAGAGCAATACCTTTTGCAGCTAGCACAGCATCATAAAATTCCGCTAAATTGATGCGAGTCTGACCAGATTTGGCAACGGTGTAATAACCACACTCTTTTGCTAGTTCTCTCCGGGGCTTTTCGCTGCCTTTGACTTTTTGAAGGAGTGCTTTTCCCGTTAGGGGAATAGCTGCTGTTTCTGCCATTTTCAACTTCTCAAACTTCAATATAAGTTGACTCTATTTTAAACTCTAACTCTTATATCGCTTGACTAAACATTTAATTGGGGTAATTGGTCATTGCTAATCGGGAAAAAGGAGTAGAGTTTGACTGTATTCCTCGTCTTCCAATTACCCATTACCCAAGTGTCTCTCCCTAATTTGGTATCCGCATATACAGAAGCTAATACTTTATTCCCTAACACAACTTCCAGCACTTCAGTCCTGCTCTTTAGCAATAAAAAAAGGCTGTGCTGCCAAAAAATCATATAACACTAGCCGTAGTGTACTACAAATTGCCGCTTCAATACGGTTAGCGGTTTAGAAAATTTTGGCAACGCATCCTTAAAGCCGCAGTTTTGCTGAAGAGCATCTTACCTTTGCACAAGAACATCTCCACTCTCATCCTCCAATCCCTTCTTTCATAGAGGGAGAAGGGGTTGGGAGATGAGGGCAAGCTACTAGCATCAAGGACTTAAGGATTCGTGAGTAGACCGTAGTGGTCTGTCAACTTGTTTTTGACGGGTTGTAGGGGTAATGCCTACCTTCCCAAAATTTGGGGCATCCTTTACCTTCGGTACACTTCGTTCCGGCAGGGCTCTGGAAACCACCATGGGAAGATTTCCTTACTAACTCTCCCATCAAATTAACCTAGAAAGACTAGTAGCTTGGTAAGGCGGGAAACGTTGAATGATGTAGGTGTAACGCAAATTGGTATTAGCTAACTAAAGTCTTCACCTTATTGATAATGCTTTCAGGATCGATTCCCTGATGCGGGAACTGCTCCCATAGACCGCCACAGCCTTCTTTATGGATGCCAAGGTGGGCAAACTTCGGTGCTAGTCCACGTTCGAGTAACCAGGAACCAAAGCGGCTGCCTAATCCTGTACGGCGGTTTAGCGATTCAACAACCAGCACAAAGGGGGCTTTCCCAACCTTTGCCAGCATTTCTTCATCAATCACGTTCAACGTAGGTTTATTGATCAAACCCACGTCAATCCCTTGCTGTTTGAGACGTTCTACTGCATCAAGTGCGCGATACAAAGCATCGCCGAAGCTGATGATATAACCAGCTGTTCCCTCTCTTACCACTTCATCCTTGCCGGGGACAAAGGTATAGCTTTTGCCATAAAAGTCGTTGCCGTTGGCATCAAGAATATTCGGAGTCTTGGAACGAGTAGAGAAGACAAACCGCAGTCCTGGATTGTGAAATATTGCTTCAATGCAGGCGGTCATCTGGGCGGCGTCCGCAGGGAAGTAAAGCCGCGTTTCATAGCCATCATCCAGCCCGTTATCGGCAAACAAATTGTTCAAGCCGAAGTGACAAGTGTTGTCTGCCATATCGTCCACACCGGAGTGGGAGAAGTGACAGAGGACATTGGAGTAGTTCAGTCGAGCCATCGTGATTTCCGATATGCACATTTCCAGAAATGCACTGAATGTGCCGAAGATGCCCTGCTTCCCTTTTTCCCTGCCAAAACCCGCTGCTGCGGAGAAGTTGCCACGCTCCATGATACCAGAGCTGATGAAAATCTCTGGGTAGGCATCATGAATTTTTTTCAACCCACATGAGCCTTCTAAGTCGCTATCGATGCACAGTACCTGTTGTTTGCGCTCAGCTTCACTCATGCGGCTCAGCATAGAGACAACTGCTTCGCCGAATACATTCCGGTTGGAGCCTGACTTGTTGCCGGAACCAAGATAAGTGTAGTTATGGCTGGGCTTTTCGATCTCTTTGAGGTATTTCGCAGCTTCAGTCTGTCCGCGAGATTCAAGGTAAGAGATCGCTAAATCCACTTTGATTACATCGTGACCATGGGTTGAACCTTCCAACCCCTCAATCCCCACACACATCTTCCGCTTGTTAATCAAGGCAACAGGGCCATTCGTGGTGATCGCTTCGCAAATGCGACGATACAAATCATCAATGTCTTCGCCATTCCCCTCATTGACAACGAGCCCTTGACCTGACAGAGTCTTACCAACGCTAAAACCTGGTAGGTATTCAGAAGGATGGCCAGCAATGGTGACATCATTGTCATCCACAAGAAGTTTCACGTTGAGCTTCTGAGCAACTGCCAGACGTGCTGCCTCAGCGTCATTACCTTCCTGCTGTGAACCATCGGAGCCCAAGCAGAAGACTACCTTATCGGGATTGGCGATCGCCACGCCATTGATATATGGCCAGATGTGTCCGAGCCTTCCAGAGCTGAACTTCACGCCCGGTGTGAGTCCCAGTTCTGGGTGCCCAGGCAATGCTGCAAAAGCTTCGCGGTAGTGGACGAGACGCTCAGCGGGTAACTCGCCGTGTAGTACAGCCATTAGGTATTGTGTGGCCACCCGGTGTCCCGCTTCATCAAAGAAAATCGGCACGAATTTATCTGGTGCCCCCCGAAAAAGTGCATCAAGGATTGTCACCTCTGGCACTGTATCGTATGGGCCACCAGTGTGTCCGCCCACTCCCCTAGCAGCTCCTGTGGCGGTGAAGAAAATGATCGCATCGCGGCAGAGCTGAATGTTAGCTTTCAGCACCTCCCGTTGCTCTTTGGTGAGGGTTGGATTGGCGGGGTCTAGTGCCAAAGGTTTATAGGCATCCAGATTAATCGGAAATTTAGTTTTAACAATAGTCATGGCTGATTTTCCTGAGGGTGAGTGAGTGACATGGACAAGGTGAACATTGTTGGCAGCTTACTACGAATGGGGAGACGATAATGGTTGGCAGCAAACATTTACCTGATGTTCCACCATAGAAAGGAACCCACGGGGATCGCTAATATCGACGATATTCAGTGGGTGAGTCCAGAGGGAGAATGTTAGGACTCAAGCGAATTTTGTCGCCCAATTTGGCAGGTCGCTGTAGATACAGCATCTCAACGAGTTATTTCAGCAGAGCCTTATCCCTCGCGCTCTGTCGTTAGACAGCTCGAACGATCTGAGTCTGTGCCAAATTTTTCTCGGTTGAACTGCCTAGTTTTAATAAGTATAAATGCTTATTAGTCTGTTGCCAATATCTGTCCTTTCATGATGGCACTATATAGCGGTGGGCATGGCCCACCCGACAAATGACTAATGAATCATCAAGACTCGCGTCCAGACGCCCATTTATCGCGCCATTTCACTGTTCCTTCACTGGCAATCACCCAACGACGAGCCACCAAATTTTCTCGCAACGGCGATGTCCCTTCGCGTAACAGCACGTATTTGTAAGAAATCAACTTTCCCGCACTCTCATTAAAGGGAATCTCCCCAAACCAGGTGTTGGTGTTGATGTACTCCAAGTGGTAAGCCTGACTGATATCCCAGTTACCTAACTCCGGACAATCTCCAATCACCGCCACAATCTCACCAGGCTGTGTTTCGACTCCATTAAGTTGCGCTCGCACAATGGTTTGTCCCTTAACCCGCTCACCAACATGGCTGAGAACAATAATATCCTGCGAGTCTAATTCTAAGTTATGCAGTTTCCCCTCTTTAACTTCATACTTGCGGCGTGTTAAAACACAGGTATGTTCTCCATCAGGCAAATCTGTTTCAACCACTGCCAATGTGACAGCGTCACCGCGATTCATGGCCACAAAACAGCATGATTCCCGATAGCGCCGTACATAACAATAGGTATCAGGCGTGAGATATTTTTGCCATTGACTTCCCATTGACACGGATGGATTCAGTCGTCGCAGCCCTGAGAGTAACCGGATATCTCGATAAATGGGCGCGTCAGTGTCCCATTTTTCCATCATCGGGCGGTTGTAAGGGTCGTTATTTCCGTAAGGGTTATCATCGCCATTCGTATCATCGTGCAAATACTGCTCTGTCCCGTAATAGATGCAGGGAATACCACGCGAGGTCATAATGAGTGCGATCGCCAAATGCAACACCTTTGAGTCGGAATTCAACGTTTGGAACCGATGCATATCGTGATTGTCGATAAACGTAATCAGTTCAGTGGCGCTGTAGTAGCGATAATCTAAGTCAAGGACATCCTGAATCAGGTGAAATCCTCCTTGGGCTCCTAATGCCAATGCCTCTCGAATAGCTATACACAGACCAAAGTCGAGAATTGTCATGCCAGAGTCATTGGCAAATTCAACGGAAAGGTCGTTTTGGGGATTGCTGTAAATCCACTCCCCGAAGATGAAAACATCGGGTTTATGTTTTTGAATATCACCGTTAAATTCTTGCCAAAACCAGATGGGCATGTGCTTAACGGTATCAACTCGTAAAGCATCAACACCACGGTCTAGCCATTGCTGAATAGCAGCTTTGATATAGTTACGGTAGTTGGGATTATTTTCATTAAAGGTAGCTAAACCAGACAATTCGCAGTTTTGTACCTGCCACTCATCTTCCCAGTTTGTGACTATCCCGTAATGGTGATACCAGTCATCTTTATCATCATTGAAATCAGCAATTTTTACGCCATCATCGTATAGTTCACCTTTTTTTCCGCTAAAATCGGGGTTACTGTGGTTGCACACAATATCCAATACCAACTTCATGCGCCGTTTGTGCAGCTCATCAATCAGTCTGTCAAAAACTGTATCTCTCGTTTCTTGAGTTTTGTTGAGTGAAGATTCTTCACCTTTGCCAATATACCGAGGATTCATGCGTTTAAAATCCTTCGTCCAATAGCCGTGAATTGCTGCCTGGTCAATAAATAAGTCTTCTACTTGCTCAAACAGAGGGTTCAGCCAAAGTGCTGTTATTCCTAAACCTTTTAAGTAGTCAAGTTTATCAATAATTCCTTGCAAATCTCCACCCCAATATTTACCCCAATCCTGGCGTTCTGAGTCATAAAGTTCTGAGTTCGGGCCTTCATTATTATCAGGATCGCCATCATAAAAACGGTCAACAATAACGAAGTAAATAGTTTCTTGACGAAACTCTATATCTCTGGTGTAAAGAAATTCTAAATCAATCTCGCTATCAGGTTTCGATTCTGATATCAGAGAATCAACTTTGGCTTTTGGATCGGTAACTTCATACTGCTCAGATGAACGTTGAGAGGGAGGGGTGGATACCATAATTGTAAGTTTTGCGACTTTAGATTGATAGTTACAAGTTGCATAGTTAAATATTACATGACAGCATGCTAAAGTCAGGAGTATAAGCGGAACCATAAAGGTTGCTCATGGTAGCTTTCATTCAGACTCTAACTCAACGAACAAAGGTTTGTTGACTGAGATCTTGCACCTACCCGATGACCCGCCAGGGAATTAATTCCCTGGCTAATAGCGAAAGTCCTCCTCAGAGGACTAAATGCCTACTGTATAAAGATTTCAGTCCACTAAAGTAGACTTTAGATATTAGCCCGGAGTTTAAACTCCGGGCGGGTGTGGCAACTTACCGAGAATGGTGCAAGATGTCAGTATTCTTTTGCTCCAAATCCTTTACAGCCGGTCTGTGAATCACTTCTCCATTACAAGTAATATAAGTCCGTTACTGAACCCTTTTCCACAGTAAGCACAATACTGCTTGGCACCTTTGGTGCAGGATTCATGCCGAAGCCCAAGCTGAAAAAGGTATTTAGGTACAAATCAGAATTGCCAAATGTACCAATATTCCCTTAGTTTCTAGATAACTAAGGAAATATTGGGTGTTGCTGCCCCTCTTGTCCTGATCAGAGTAAGAGGGGGAAAGTCACACATCTAACATCTCACCGCTAAAACTTGCACCTGTTCGCCAGCTGTAATAAACTTCTGACCCATCGGCATGATCGCCAGACCGCTAGTTTGCGCCAAGTTAATCAAATTTCCAGAATTGTAAGTGCCACCAGCAAGCTGAAATCCGTAGCTACCATCTACCAGAATTAGTCGGCCCCACAGGTAGGTATCTAGCTTACCATCAGAGCGCAAATCGCTGCGCGATCGCGCTGTAACAAACGCTGGTTCCCAACCTTGAGACAAACCACTCAGTTTCTTAAGCGCTGGTTGGACGAAACGCCAGAAAGTGACTAAAGCCGAAACCGGATTTCCAGGAAGACCGAAATACAGTATGGTACGTTGAGCTTTAAGTAGCGCTGGTTCTTGGGAAATTGCTCCGCTAACACGCCGTGGCACTGGAGAGTTGGGATTTTTAAGTTTTAAGCTTTGAGTGGCAGAATTGCTCGCCTGCACCCCTACTCCTCTGCTCCCTTGCTCCCTATTTTGTGTAAATGTAGCAACTTTGAGGGGTTTACCAGGTGTTACAGCAACAGACTGGATGTGAATTTCACCTCCCAGGTTAACCAGAATTTCCTTCACATAGTCATAATCGCCTACAGAGACGCCGCCAGTGGATAGAACAACGTCTGCGGTTGCTATGGCTTTAGCAATCGCACTTTTGAGCGCCTCTGGCTCATCCGGTATAATCCCCAGGGGTTGCGCTTCGCCGCCAAGTGCGGTGACGGCAGCAGCTAAGGCGTACTGATTCGAGTCTACAAGCTGGCCTAGGTGCAGAGGTTGGTCGGGAGTGACCAACTCATTGCCCGTAGACAGAATCGCCACGCGGGGACGGCGGTAGACTGACAGATGGTTACACTGAGCAGCAGCTAGCACGGCAATTTCTGAAGCCGTGAGCAGAATTCCTGGGGGCAACAGGGGAGTCTTAGCCTGATAGTAAGATGCCCGGTGACGCACAAAGGCTTGAGGTTCTGGGGCAGCCAAGATCAAGACGCGATCGCCCTCTCTCCTCGTTTGCTCTTGCTTAACCACTGTATCAGCACCAACAGGCATGACTGCGCCGGTAAAGATCCGGGCAGCTTGTCCTGGTCGAATCGCTCGCTGAGGCTCTTTCCCCGCAGGAATTTCCTCCACAATCTCCAGTACAGCTGGCTTCTTTTCGCTGGCGTCCGCTATGTCAGCGTACAGCACTGCATATCCGTCCATTGCAGAATTATCCCAGTGAGGAAAATCTAGATGACTCGTCACTGGTGCTGCCAGAATGCGACCTGTGGCAGCAGATAGGTCTACAACTTCTGCGTCCATCTGGTTGTCCAGAGGTTGCACTAATTTTAGAATGATTGACTCCGCTTGTTTAACTGGCAGCATTGACATCAACCCAGCCTCGAAACTTCCTAAGAAGGTTTTTATACAAGTTGAACGTACTCAATTACAGATTATTACCTGGTTGAACAACAAAACTCCTGAGATCAGCTGCTCCACATCTAGTTTGCACAATTGGAGTGAGGCTGGTAATGGATAGTGGGTTGTAGTTCCGGTGGAACGTCTCTACAAGGTGAGCTGTTCCAGAGGGTAGTTTTGGGGGAAATTGCGGGTTGATTGTGGAAAAATGGGCGTGACAGGCATAGGGTTTCTTAATTGAAAGTAAAGATGTGCAAAATGTCACCAAGGGAAGTCTCTTACACCTTTCTAACGCCTCAAAGTTTTCTGGAGCGGAATGCTGGTGTTTTTCGCCACAAAGATGCTGTTGTTTACCGCAACCAACGATGGACTTACTCGGAAATGGCGGCACGAGTCAACCAACTCGCTAGTGCGTTGCGGAAGTGGGGATTGAGCAAAGGCGATCGCGCAGCCTTTATCTGCCCTAATATCCCGCCACTGCTGGAGGCACATTTCGGCGTGCCCCTAGCTGGAGGCATCTTGGTGGCTATTAACACCCGTTTAGCACCCAACGATATTCGCTATATCTTGAATAATTCTGGGGCGCGTCTGTTGTTTGTCGATACAGAGTTTTCTCATCTAGTAGCGGCAGTCCGTGAAGATCTAGAAACAGTGGAGGTCATAGTCAATATTGTAGACGAGCAGGCCAACGCTCCAAGGGAGACGCTGCCAGGACTGGAATACGAGAGCTTTCTGGCTGACGGACAAACAGAGCCCCTCGTATCTTGGTTGGAAGACGAGAACGACCCCATCTCCATCAACTATACCAGTGGTACTGGCGGTCAACCTAAAGGAGTTACGTATACGCATCGAGGCGCTTACCTCAACGCCTTGGGTGAAGTTCTAGCTGCAAGAATGGATAGCCGCAGTGTCTATCTTTGGACTCTCCCCATGTTCCATTGCAATGGCTGGTGCTTCACTTGGGGGGTAACAGCCGTGGGAGGAACTCATGTCTGTCTGCGCAAGTTCTACCCCGAAACAGTGATTTCCCTGCTGATGAGTGAAGGGATTGCCCATTTCTGTAGTTCGCCTACATTGCTGATTATGCTGATCAATGATCGAGCAATCAAAAAATTGCAGTTGTGCCGACCCTTGCATATCATTACTGCTGGCGCACCCCCCTCACCAACAATTATTCAGGCTATGGAGGAGTTGGGGATTGAGATCACTCACACTTATGGCCTAACTGAAACTTACGGCCCTCACAGTATCTGCGAGTGGCAAACGCCTTGGGACGAGTTACCGATAGAAGCACGTGCCCGTCTTAAAGCGCGACAGGGGGTGCCTTACGTTCATGCAGCCGAGATGCGGGTAGTAGACAAGGACATGAACGATGTGCCAGCAGACGGTGTCACTATGGGTGAAGTGGTGATGCGGGGTAATAACGTTATGAAGGGCTACTTCAACAACCCCGAAGCCACTAAGGAGGCGTTTCGCGGCGGTTGGTTTCACAGTGGCGATTTGGCAGTCATGTATCCCGACGGTTACATTGAATTGAGAGACCGGGCTAAAGACATCATCATCAGTACTGGCGTTAATATCTCCACCATTGAGGTGGAACGAACCATTTACAAACACCCAGCCGTGCTGGAAGTCGCCGTCATTGCCATCCCCGATCAAAAAAGGGGTGAGGTGCCCAAAGCCTTTGTGACCCTAAAGCCAGACGCTACCGTCACTGCCAAGGAGATTGTCAACTTTTGCCGCCAACACCTAGCCAGCTTCAAATGTCCCAAAGCAGTAGAATTTTGTGAATTGCCCAAAACTGCCACTGGCAAAGTTCAGAAGTACCGTCTGCGGGAGAAAGAATGGGCTGGTTTTGAGAAACGCATTCATTAAGTCGCCTACATAAGAGTAATTTCTCTCACAAATACACTTCTTCACTTATGGAAAACTTTCCTACCTCATTTCTAACTTTTGGCTCTATGGCATCTCAAACTTCTGGGTGATGCTAAGTGTTTCTGACTTGTGAGACGTTACACAGATAAGCATAATCACTCAATATTAAGAAGCACAAAGAAGAAACAATGCCGGATGAAACATACAGGAAAGACCTTCCAGAAATCGATCCCACGGAGATCGAAGATTCTAGAACTGCGCTCGCTGACGAACATCGCTCGTTCTTGGAAAAGGTGATGGTCAAAGCTGGGTTTGCAGATCTGTACGACACTAGAGACTTTACCGAAGTTGTGTTTCGCGTCATGCGCGACTTAATAACGACGGAAACTGCTGATCGCGTCGAGGCAGAACTGCATAAAGAGGCTGTGCCTACCGAGGAGAAAGCACTCCAGATGGAAGTGGCTGATCTGTGGAAAGACACCAATCCAATTGTGGGATTTTTGAGTCGGATTCGTCAACCTTTAAGAGGTCCGGCTCCGGCTGGAATTGATTCCAATCTATTCCTCACCCGAGTTGCCAATGAAGGAGGACTCCCACCGACGGTTGATCGAGAGCAGGCGGTTAAAGCGGTGTTTGCTGCCACCAAGGACGAACTTTCCTCTGAGCGAGTTCAGGAAATTGCTGGCTGGCTCCCTGATCGCATACGTGAGCTTTGGGAGCAGGCTTAATTAGAATCTGCATTCCATCCTTTTAAGTGTCACAATCGATAATTTTGAAATGAATGCCAGCCTCCAGTTTTTGGGGGCTGGTTTTTGATGAAGATATGTTTGAACTGTAAACTGTAGATGCGATCGCCATTAGGAGCAATACGTTCATATCAGGACTTAGAATTAGAGTAACAGCCGGGATCAGGAAAACTCACGATGACAGTGACCACCACAAAATGGACACTACCCTTAAAATTCTCACCATGATTGCCTCTTCCCAACAGCCACGTCTCACACCCGAAGAATACCTCCAGATAGAGGAACAAAGTTCTATCAAACACGAATATATTGACGGGCAAATCTATGCGATGGCTGGCACCAGCGATCCCCACGTCACTATTGTCCTCAACCTTGCCACGCTTCTTCGTAGCTATGTCCGAGGTTCTGGTTGTCGCATTTACATCTCTGACATGAAAGCGCGAATTGAATCGCTCAATCGGTTTTACTATCCCGATGTCCTAGTCACCTGCGATGCTCGCGATCAGGAAACCTCCACCCATAAGCGATTTCCTACTCTGATCGTCGAAGTTTTATCTGACTCTACCGAAGCCTTTGACCGAGGGGATAAGTTTGCTGATTACCAGAATCTAGAAAGTCTGCGCGAATACGTCTTGATTAATACAAAGCGGCAGCGAGTCGAATGCTGCCGACGCAATGAGCAAGGGCTGTGGGTTTTGCAGTTCTACACCCCAGAACAGACATCATTTCGGCTCGACAGTATCGATTTTGAGGGAACACTAAACGCGCTTTATGAAGATGTGGTGTTTGAATAATTTCATGTTGGTTTGTTTGTGGGCGATCGCTTATTGAAGATGAGATTCTGCGGGGATGCATAGATTTTTTGATGGTGCTGGAGCGATCTTGGGTTGTGGTGATTGAATCTAAGCATACCGACATTAGCATTGAGTTAGCCAGATGTATTTTCGCTTCTCTCTCGCCGAAACCAGCTCTAAGATGTTCTCCAAATAGTGAAAAATGCCGCGCATCTTTGACAACATAGAACAATCCGTGGTTCACGTGGTGAGAAGACTACAACAATTGTTCCCATTCGCCCCGGTCAATCCCTGCCTGTTTCAAAACTCTTGCAAGTAAATTCTGACTAATGTCCTTATGATGCGGATTTGGGATATGGAATCGAAGGCCATCACGAACCATAAATTGGTGTTTTCCGCCTGAGTACGGGCCTTCAAAACCAGCAGCATGTAAAGCAATAATCAAGTCACGACGGGAGATAGAGCCCAACGGAGGCATCAGATATTAACCTCAATATTCTTGTTTCTACTTCTAGAATTTCTGAAATAGAAAGGGTCTCTTAGTATCAGGCAGCAAGCTTGACCTTTAATGTCACACCATCAAATTCTGGGAGTTCGTGACCCATAGCAATACCAATGAGAACCCACTCTTCCAACACCTCTAATAGTTCCTTGCGGCAAGCTTCTAGCGTACTGCTTGTTGCCCATACTCCAGTAGCACCAGGAATTTCTCCATAAAAGCTATCCTCATCCTCAAGTAGTTCATAGTGTGCTGCCTCCATCGCCTTCTGAAGATATTCCTGAATCATTCGCCACCTCTAGGAAAGTCAGATCTGATCTGAGAGCGATCGCCCATCTCAATCCTACCCTTAACCCTTTTATCATCCTGTGGTTAGCCCTCTTCTGTCACTCTCCGAAAACATTTGCCATTTCTGAATTCTGGAGCTTTTGTCTATTGTGCGATCGCCAGATTTTTTTCTAATAACAAATACAGCGACCCAGTTTTTCTAATATGAAAGCTTGTATTGATTGGCTGATAAAGCTTCTGAAGATTGCCTTCCCGGAGAGTGACAGAAGAGGGTTGGGGACTTGCATGAAAATAAAGTACCAGTTGATTGGGTTTCGGCTGCGCTCAACCCTCGACGGCTGAAGGTTGAGCGAAGTCGAAACCTGGCTGATTGGTATGCTCTTAGCCCGCAGATCCCTTATCTCTTGTGTTGTTCGTTTCCAATATTCTGCTCAAGCGAGAGGAAATGGTATTTTAAATTGACTTTCGGGTTATTTGGCTAGAGACTAGCTAATAGAGGAAGAGTGATCCCATGGTGGCAATGAGTAAGAGCTTTCTCAAAAAACTTGGGCTTTTTTGTGCAGTAGCCCTTTTTAGTGTTGTTGTTTCCGTGTCAAAAGCCACAACACAGCCTAGCCCTAAGCTTCCCCTATGGCAGGTTTAT
>CAZZWA010000084.1:9520-16945 GCA_964657555.1 uncultured Microcoleus sp. | reverse complement strand
ACAAATCCTTCGTGAAGGCGCACAACATCTGAAACGTTGGAATACATATTGCCGACTCCCCGTGCTTGAGTAAAAAGCGTGTGACAACCCACAATGATCAGTAATTCCTGAGCACGAGAAAAGGCCACATTCACCCGTTCCGGTTTCTTAGCAAATCCCACATCTTTCTCACTATTATTGCGCACCATACTCACAATCACCACTGGTCGTTCCATGCCTTGAAAGCGGTCAACCGTACCAGTACGGATATGCAGGGAAGGGAAAAGTTTAGAGTCGAGGCGTTCGTCAATTTTTCGCAACTGAGCGCCATAAAATGTGATCACAGCAATTTCTTTGTGAGGTTCACCTTGAGCAACTTTAGCAGCCCATACTGTCTCCATTTGCTGACACAGACGCTCGATAATATCAATTTCCCGAATATTACAGAGCGAAGTGCCCTCGCGTTGCTCTGCAAAACCCTGTTCCAAAGGCGTTTTCACCCAGATAAGATGGTGATGTTCTTGGATAATTGGGCTAGCTATATTGTGCGCCCGTTTTGTATCTGGCTCTAAAAGGCCGCATTGCAATTTATCCTGATAAAACTGATTGATGGCTCCCATAATATTGGGGTGCATGCGATACTGAGTTGTGAGCATCTGCTTAATACTTTCATGGGCAGCTTCAAATTGGCTCTTGAACAGGGATTCTTCTAAAAAGTGCAGTTGCTCTCTCGTGCTGCTAATATTTTCAGCAACTTCTTCTAAAGTGCTCGTATCGAGCATCGGGGGTAACTGACGATGGTCACCTACCATAACCAACTTTTGGCCTTTCAATGCCGGAATTAGCAACTCTGGTGGAGTGCATTTGCTCACCTCATCAATAATCACAACGTCGAAGGATTTGAATTCTTGGGAGAAATCCCGGCTAGCAGCCTGAACGCAAGTAATGCCGATCACATTGGCATTGTCTAGATAAATTTGCCTCAAATCGTTGTGGTCTTGCTCCGAGGGGTTGCGGATTCTAGAAATCCAATCTTGAACAAGGTGCTGATATCGATTAAGATAAGCTTCTTCCTGAGCGAGTTGCTGTTGCCAAGTATCGAATTGAGTATCAATATAGCGTAAAAATTCTGGGTTGAATAGACCAGCAGCAGGTACTGTAGGTTTGAGGCGTTCAGGAATGGCTTCCCAGGTTGACTGCCACCAAGTTCGCTCAATCACCAAATTTTCTGATGGCTTTTGTTGCTGTAGTTGCTCTTCAATTTCCTGGAGTTGAGTTTGGGAGTCTTCTAGTTGCTTTTGGAAACCTTCTGTTTCTGTTTGCAGGCTAGAAAGGTGAATTATGATGATATTCTGGACAATCGAGAGTATATCAAAAGGAGCAAGGGACTCAATTAAGGTTTCAAGTTGTTCCGTACGACTTTTGCAGGAATCAACTTGTGCTAAAAATTGCGGTATTTGATCCAGAATATGAGATGGCTCAGATAGATATTGTGTAATGAAACTCTGTAATTGGTGGGGAATTTGTGGGAGCGGAGCAAGTTCTTGCAAAAGAGATGTTGCTCTCTTGAGCTTGATGTCTGCCTCACTGCAAACTCGCTCTAACTGAGTTTGGGTAGTAGATATTTGAATCTGCTGTTCGGTGACTAAATTTTGCAACTCATCTAACTCTGATTCCAGTATCTGTTGCTCTCGATCTGTTTCAGTTGAGAGTTGGTTGAGCCATTGACGTGCACTCGTAATGATGCCGTTAATTACCTCTGCTGTAACCTGTCTTAACGTAGGTTCAAAGTGAGGTGGTAATTGTCGCTTAATAGCATTGACTTGTCTCCTAATTGCCTCAATGGTTGGCTGATGATCTTGGGCAAGAGCCAAGTCGGCAAGTTGTTCTAGCTTGCGAAGAGCTTGCTGAGAGTCTAAACTAGAAATTTCCAGGGCATCAGTTGCTAGGCAAACTACATTTTCATCAAGCGACTGTTGCCGGGGCAAACGCTCTTCGAGTTCCCTGGCTATTTTGTGAACATTGTCATATTCTCGATAAATATCTATCAACTCATTCACTCGTACCTGACACTGAGCAAGACTTTGCTGCCAAGGTAGAGGACTAGCTTCCTTGGCTAGAACGAACAATTTCGCAGGTAGAGAGAGCAACTCATTGGTGAAGTTTCTGCGCTCTTGCAGACATTTTTTCAAGGAGTTGTACACTTGAGAATCAGTAATGGAGTGCCATTCCTCAATCTCGTTCATGGCCAAGCTGATCTCAGCTTGACGGTTTTGTAGATTGCTGATTTTCTGCTGTAAGCTGTCCTGGCTGACAAGAATTTGTTGATAATTTTCTTGTAATGAAATAATAAGAGAGTCGGAATTTTGCGTGTAAGTCTGTGCAGTTGATTCAGCTTCGGTCAGGGCTGTAACTGTCTCATGCACTTGAGCGATCGCCCTCTTAAGCTCAGGCACCACTGAATCGCGCAACCAAGCGGATAGACCGAATGCCCCTCGCGCCGGACGATCTTTAAAACCAAGTTCAGCAGCTAGAGCAATTGCTTCCTTAACCCGGTCGATAAAGCTGCGGACAGTGCTGTCTCCAATGGCGTAGGGCTGGAGACACTTCAACAAATCGACAACTGCTGGGTCATCCCAATCCACAGTAGGCGCTATCTTCAGCAATGCCTCCAATTCAGCTTTCAAAGACTCAGCCTGGTTTTGCCTTTCGACAGCTTTTGTGCAGTCGCTTGCTTGTACTTTGCTGGCTGACTCCAGCTTGGCTTTGCTTTCCCGCAATAGACTCTGCTGTTTTTCAAATGCCTCCTCGGCTTTCAGGTAGGCTGTGAATCTGGCTGACGATGTCAGCAATCGGCTGAAATCTCGGACATTGTCACGGCGTTGGGATAGATTCTTGTCGCAGTCAGCAGCAGTATTTTGCAGCCATGTGCCAATCACTTGGTCTTCTAAGAATGGCAGCCCTTCCTCCCCAACTTTCTCTGCTTTTCCCTTGCGCACCGCCCGGATCGCCGGGTTGTGAACTAACCGACTCAGGGCGTTGTCTACTGCTAGGTTGGCTTGAGAGGCAATCAGGGTGCGTCCTCCTTGGCGAGCAACTTGATAGCAAATCTCGGCAATTACTGTAGTTTTGCCAGTACCAGGTGGCCCTTGAATCAGCACAAGATCAGGGGCAGCCAGCACTGCCTCTACAGCTGCTTTCTGTTGAGGATTGGCAGAGGATAACAACAACTCTTGGGGCTGAAGTTGGACATTTCTTTGCTTGGGTCGAGCCTGGGAAACATCGAAGAAAAAACGCCCTAAGTAGGGATTCTGGGTGTTGCCCCGTTTCAAGTCTTCCAAGGCTTGTTCCTTACGTCTAATCTGGGAGATTTCGCCATGGGCCTCAAAAAACAAAAATCCTTTAGCTGGCAGGCGATCGCCCTCCCTAACCATGGAATCAGCCAAGTCGCGCTCTAGCCGCACGCGGATGAGGCGACTACTGGGGTCAACTTCTTCGATAGACCCTAATTGGCGGGCATAGCGCAGGTTTTTTCCCTTGGCAATCGTCTCACAAAGTTTGATGTCTTCTCTTCTTGCTTGTTTTGCCCTCCGCCAGAATTCATCCTCATCTAGGGAGTTTTCCGCAAACCCATCAAGCGTAGCTGAATTGGCATCAATCTCAAAACTAATGAGTCTTGTGGTTGCACCATAGTTGTGTGTGACAAAAGGCACGTAAAATTGACGGGCTTCGGCAATGCGACGCTCAACTTCCAAAAACGCCTTCCAAGCTTGCAGTTGCTCTTCTGTAGGTACGTAGTCCCCAGAGACTGGCATGGCTGTGATGCGTTTCAATGCTGCTGGTGGAATGCCCCGATCATGTTGATGATTAATTCCTAGCCGCAGGCGACAAGGCACAGTAAAGCCATCCGCTTGTCCTTTGGCACGGGCGACCAACCGAGCAGATAGTAACCGCAAACCGCCGTATCCATTCTTGCCTACAGCTGCCACCAAGCCCAAGGTTTTTTCCAGCTTCTCCAGTCTTGTGGGCACTGGAACATCATCTCGATCCGTCGCTAATGTCAGTTCCCATTTCTCTTCTCCCGGTTCGCGTCCTGGTCCCCGGCGACGCACGTAAAACAGGCAATGCTCTTGGCCTACCAAGTCAAACATCAACTCGTTGGCACGCTCCCGCCGCTCCCATTCAGAATATGCCTCCAAGGCATCTGGGCCTTCTAGATCGTGAAGAAAGTTGTCAATTGCCGACGACCCGATGAAGTTATAGCTCCAATCTTCCAAGGAGTTATCATTGAATCTTGCGGAATTTGTGCTGGAAGTTGGCATGCTTGTTCTTTAAACCTTTATTGTGGGTCATCGGGTATGGGGACTGGGAAAATTTTGCAACCGCAGACATTTTGTTCAATCCATCGGTTTTAGCGATCGCGTCCCACTGCCGGAAGGTTAAGATTGTATACTACTAAGAATAGTCTTGTCAGTTTTACTCGTTTCGGCTACTTAGTCTTAATACCATTCACTCCAGGTAGCTACAGAGATAGGGCAAGGGAAACTTGGTGTCCCCTCTAGGAATTAGAGGGCACATGGGATAACAGGGGGAGTGATATCAAATTCCCGGTCGATCACCCCCTTTTCCTCTTTCCTCGGCTCTACCTTGTTGGTATAAGCAGAGGCAGAACTATCCTATACCCCATGCCTCTGTGCTTTAAGCAGGAGATGAATTCACCGTTCCTGCTTGTCGTTATTGCTTGCTTGGTTCCTCTTTGGCGCCGCTTTTTCTATATCTTCTGTAGAAGCGACAATCTGGCCGTCTTTGATAATGGCAGTGATCATTTCGGTCAAACCTTCCGATGACTCTAGGAAGATCTCTTGGGTAGCGATCGCGTCGGCCAAGTTGTTTATAGTCTTACCGAAGGAACGGTCTTTGGCTTGGGTAATTTGCTCAGAGGTGAGTCGTTTGCCGTTGTTTGCTGCGGCGATTTCCAAAATTTCCAGGCAGGGAGTGGCGGCCTCTATAGCTTCTTGCTTTTGAATGAATAATTCTACAGTTTTTAGGGCTTCACGAGCTGCTCGCTGGATAGGCCGTAAATCTTCCTCAGGCGTTGCTGATTCCTCAATCGGTGGTGTGTAAACGATATTCTCTAGATTTAGTCCATCTGGAAAACCTGTTATTTCCCCATTTTCAAACATCTTTAGTGCCATTTCCAGAGCACGTTCTCGATTTTTCTGTGTGTCTCCACCACGTCCTTCAACTTGGATTACAGTAGCCTTTTGTGCTTCTGGTGGTAGAGATAAATCGTCTATTACAGTGTAGTTAACGGTGGATTTTTGTCGTGTCATTGTTCCTTCCTTCCTAGTTTGACTCTTGAGGCGGTTCAACCAGAACGTGAGTGTTGCCATACAAATCCTCGAAGATAGCCTGGACACCCCAGGGAACTACTTCAGGTTTACCCTTTATCTTCACGCCTTTGGCACGAAGCTGTTCAACTTCAGTGCGGCAATTGTCAGTGCGAAAGACAAAACCTGGTGTTTTGCCAACTAGAGGCACAAATTCCTTCTCTTGCTCTGAATCGGGTTTGTAAAGGACAACTTCTAAGTCATTCTGCCCTTTAACACCGACTGTTAACCAGCGATAGCCTGGTGCATATTCACCAGGATCATCCCGCAACTCAAGCCCTAACTTCTGGGTGTACCACTGAAACGCCTCGTCATAATCCTTTACCAGGAGGCTGATATGTGTCAAGCGATCAATCATTTGTCTCTCCTGAGCGACTCTGCAAAATTGTATAGTTAAGGGGGAAGATCTTGATTTTAGAACAAATGTACTAACTATAGAATATCTGCCGAGCATAGTAGACGCCGCAATTATAGAGCTTTACTGATTATTGACAGAGATAGTCTAACAATGCTTTGGTCTGATTACTGGGGTGCAGTAGTATTTGTTGCACCCCAAACGTTAGTAGTGAATCTGTACGAAAAAATATAGAAGATCCGCATCACGGATCTCAGTAAAAGACCAAGGCGGTTAAAACCGCCCCTTCGACTAGGCTTAGGGCAAGCCGTGCCGCTTCCCTCTCAGGTCTAAAGACACTGAGTTTCCCGCATCCCGTGTGTTCCTGTGGTGACGCTAAATTCCTTAAGTTCACCAGGAGTGAGCATCTGGTTTACTATGGCGTGAGCATTGGAATCGATTACAGCAGAGGTTGCATGAGGTAGCCTGTGATCGCTTAGCTGTAGCAAAATTTGGAGAACCCCCTCCTCAACTCGACGCACGGTTGAAAAAAGAATGTGCAGTTGGATTTAAGTTCAAGGAAGTTCTCCAGTAGCGCGATCGCTCACAACCAAGGATGAAAATAGTTCTCACCAGAACGAATCTGCCTCATTTCAGCCGCTATTTTCAAGACAGGTCTCTTTTATCTGAGCTAATGGTAGTCAGACGATTAGCTATTATAGCAATCTCCAAAGGTAACTTAGACTTGTGGCAGGTGCAGGAAATTGATTTAATTAAGGAGTGAGGCGATCGCTATGTACGCAACAGTTTCAAAGCCATTGAGTTTTGAGGAGTTTCTGGCCTGGGATGACGGATCGGGTCGAGATTTTGAGTTACATGATGGATTTCCCGTGCCATTATCCGAACCAAATGCAAATCACGAGGATTTGATAGCGCGACTCTGTACATACCTGGAAGCTCACTGCTTGGAGGCAGATCTTCCTTATGTGCCCAGACAGTCGAAACAGATTCGACTCAAAACCCAACTAAACGAGAAAGAAAAAAGCCGCAAAGCAGACATTATAATTTTTGCTGCATCAGAGTGGCAACGGATGAAAGGTAATTCTAGTTCTGCTGCTGCATACATTCCACCGCCGGGAGTCATTGAGGTGGTTAGCACAAATTGGAAAGATGATTATCTGACCAAACTTGCTGAATATGAGGATTTGGGAGTCTTAGAATACATGATCGTAGACTACGCAGCCTATGGTGGAATTCGTTTCATCGGTTCACCGAAACAGCCAACGATTATGATTTATCAATTGGAGAATGGGGAATATCTACCTGGTAAAATTTTTAGAGGGCAAGATCGAATTGAGTCCCGGTTGTTTCCTAACTTAACACTTACAGCTGAACAGATATTTGCCCTGAGCAGGTGAGTGGATGCAACAGGTTGTAAGTTTGACGAGAAAGCTAGGGCAGGTTGGCAGAAATAACCAATCTGTATCTCCACCTGTAGAGACGTTACATGTATAGCAACCGCCTTCGTCAGTTAGGACATATTTTAGTAGAGACGTTCCACCGGAACGTCTCTACAGGTTGGATAACTGCGCAAAGATTTCCGCCACGCAGCACTAGGGCGATCGCTTTCTGACTTTTGTAGAATTGGGACAATTGAGAGACCAAGAACGACAGCAGTGATCGCACTGGCAATTTCCTTGATTGTAGCGATCGCACTTGCTA
>CAZZWA010000084.1:0-9420 GCA_964657555.1 uncultured Microcoleus sp. | reverse complement strand
CTACTCTATGAAACAATTGTTGGAGGATGCCATCCAAATTCAATCCAAATCGCTCGTGCTTCAACTACATTTTCGTTGTTAAGCCTTAATGCAATTACACTTGCCCTTCCTGTAGGTTTTACCCCAATGATGTGAGTTCCACCATTGCCCCAGGTAAATTGGTCAGCCCAAAATTGATTTCGAGGATTGAACAGCGGTACAAGTTGCCCAGTTTCGGGATCGAATGCATGAGTTTTCGTACCCTTGAACTCGTTACAGCGGTAGCAGGATGCAGCTAGATTGCTACGTTTGTTAGTTCCTTTTAGTGATCGCGGCAGGATATGGTCTATGACCAAGGGTGTTCCTGTTAATCGTGAGGAAGTTTTACAATATTCGCAGCGATAGTTTGCCTCCTCAATGACTTGCCGCCGTAGATTCTCCGGGATTGTCACAGAGGAATTGGTAATTCTTTAAGGGCTGGAATTCTTTGTCCACGCCAGCGCAAAAGAGACCAGGCATGAGCTTTGCGGAGCATGAGTTGATCGGATACCTGTCTCAAGGCTAACAGTTCCTGCTGCTCTTGGGGAGTTAACAAGCCCTCTTCATTTTTTGCCAGTAGTGCAATTTGGTGTTCGTGCTGATTTGGTTCTATTTGAGCTTGGGCGATCGCTAATAACTCCTCATTGCTAAGGTTTTGCATTTTTAGCACTTCCAGTTGTAGTTCTGGTGGGGCATTGTCCGCAGCAGGAGGTAGATTGCTAATCACACTTTGCGCTACGAGGACTTCGACTGGTTGATGTGTTGCTTCAGCGATCCGCACCAATCGTCGAAAAACAGGTTCTGGAAGTTCAATTGTCACTCGCTGCGTAGTCATCAAAACCTCACGATAATTTGGAAACCCCTCGTATTCACACAATCGAGGAAACACGACTAAGGCGTTTTCTAGCCACTACTGAGTCGCCGGATATTGCTTATTCTATCCCTTTGCGTTCAAACCCATAGCTAAACTCGGCCATTACTATAAGTTTCGAGCAATCTGCTGCACCCAATTTTCTGCTTCTATGCTGTCAGTAGGAGAGTTCTGTCTATTTGCGCCTAGTGCAGCCACTTAGCATCTTGATTTGTTGAGATGATGATACCAGATCCCTTAAGTTCAGCAAGAGTGACCGTCTAGCTTACCAGTAATTTCCTCGATTGTAGCGATCGCGCTTGCTATCCCCTACCCTATTGCAACAACTGTTGGGGGATGCCATCTAAATTCGATCCAGATCGCTTCCTGGAACCGTTAACGTAAAGGCAGAAATCGTACTTGTCCTTCTCATTCACCTTCTAGTATTTTGTCAATCAAAATCTGACACGTATGTGTAGGGGCAATCCCCCCGTGGTTGCCCCGACGGATTAAGGGGTAGGCACGGGGGCACTACCCTTACAACTCGTTCATATGCAAAGCAGCAATTCTCACCAATCGTCGAAAAACAGGTTTTGGAAGTTTGATTATCACTCGCTGCGTAGTCATGGTCACTACTGAGTCGCTGGATACTGCTTATTCTATCCCTTTGCGTTCAGCAGGACTGAGCATCTGGTTTATCAGCAATTTCTCTGACTGTAGCGATCGCGCTATGGCTGAATTAGCAGGAGGAGCGATAAAATAGCTCTGAAGTTTTACGGATTATCTGCCTGTCCTTGTGTAGGTATAACGGGAACGAACGTAAATTACCCAATTAGGTCAAAAATACACTTAATCATGAGCAATACGCCCAAAGAATTGGCAGAGTTTACCTTCAATGACGGCAGTGAAACCTTTTTGGTCGAAGTTGATAAACTCAGGGGTTCATCAGCAGAGCGTGCAGCGTTGGGTGACACAGAAGAAACGGTAGCCAAGGCCAAACAGTCTTTTGAAGAAGCTCTTGATAAAGTCACTCCGGTTGCTGCCAGAGCGATTCAAAGGATTCGCCAAGGGCTAACGACGCCAGCAGACGAGGTGGAACTCAAGTTTGGTGTCAAGCTCAGTTCTGAGGTGGGTGCATTCATCGCCTCGGTAGGTGGTGAGGCAAACTTTGAAGTCACCATCAAGTGGAAACAGGATGATACAAGGCAAGTTCATAAATCTAGTGTGCTAGCTGATGGAAAACCCGTTGCAAATGCATGAAGCAGCAATTGTCCAGATTTGTAAAGCAGGTGGACAGATTGTCGGCGTTGGGTTTGCTGTAACTAAGAGACACATTTTAACGTGTGCTCATGTTGTAAATGTAGCCTTGAACCAAAAGAAGGAGGATCACACACAACCGAGCGAAGAAGTTACCATTACATTCCCGTTTCTCAATGAGGCTTCTACAACTGCAAAAATAGTCTACTGGAAGCCACCTCAATCAGCACGGATTGTAGAAGAAGACATTGCGGGTTTAGAACTAACTGCACCCGTATTTAACTTGAAGCCAGTTCACATAGGTGACTTTCGGGAAGCAGGATCAAAGTTCACGGCGTTCGGATATCCAGCTGACCGCCCCAAGGATACTGGCGTTTGGGCAGATGGGGAAATTAAGGATTCCGTTTCACCAGGCTGGGTACAAATTGAGGGAACTTACAGTCAGGGTCGTCGAGTTGAGCAAGGATTCAGCGGCACAGCAGTTTGGAATCAAGCAAAATCTACAGTGCTTGGCATGGTTGTTGCAGAGTACACTGAGGACGAGACGGCCAAAGTTGCCTATATGATTCCCAGCCAGATTCTGAAAAAGGCGATCGCCCATTTAAAACTACATGATATTCTTATACCCTCGAATGGCGACAGTCTAACTCCAGAAATTTGGAAAATTTATGAGAAAGCATTCAAAGCCTGTTGTCCAGAGGGTTGGTTAGAGGATTTTCCGAAAACCTTAGATGACATCATGAGGCAGTTGCAAGATATGCTGCCTCATGATGTCAACTTTGGCAAGCTACCTGAATTTATTGCGTGGCTAATTGTTGATTCTGATCGCAAATTGTCGGAACACCAGTATGAAAAGCTAAATAAATGGGCTAATGACAGCGAACTAAAAAATTTTGTTGACCTGCGTGAGCGGGTTAAAAAGCAACAGTATCAATTATTTCAAGAGAGTAAGACTTCAGCTCCGTATCTTATTTTTGAAGTGTCGCCCAGTCGAAATACTCAAGGTGAGTACAATACACAAGCATTTTTCGTTCCTGACATAAACGAGTTTAACCCACCGAACATAGAGGGGTATAGCAAAGAAAAACCTCCAGGTTATGAGTTGTTGCGTGCGACGGAAGTGAATACTCCTTGCTCTTCCGAGAACTTACACAATTCCTTGAGGTTGTATGTCGAATCCTGTCTGGACAAGTATGAGGTGGAAGAGAATTTGACAGTCGTAGTGTTTTTACCTTTAGAGTTAATTCACTTAGAAGTTGATAGATGGCGTGTGCCTTTTAGATTCGGTGAAAGGATTCTTGGAAGTGAGTTTACGGTGCTGATCCGCTTACAAAACCGGATAACGGAATACAAACGCTCAGATAAAACTCGATGGAGGAAGCGCTGGCAGCAATTACAGCAAAGTTGTGGAGAAAGAGCCTGCGATCGCCTAGCTGAAGCAAAATCTGGAGAACCCTATAATCAACTCAATGCACGGTTGGAAATGAAAAAGGCGGTTGGATTTAGATTAAAGGAAGTTCCCCAAGAGTCAGCTAAGCAGGGATTTTTTCAAGGACTCCTCGGTACGGCGGCACCTATTGCAATTTGGTTGCGATCTGCGCCTCAAAGTACTGAGAATGATACAGCAAGGGGCATATTAGAATGCTTGAACCCACTATTGGGCTGTTGTCTGCATAAGGTTCCAATCGATGTACGCGCAGCACGGAATGAAGCAGTGGCGCGATCGCCCGATCCAGATGAGCAGGACTTTCATATTGGATATCACATATCCTTACTATGGGAAGATCCTAATTTGATACCACCGAACGAGAAATGTCAGACGCAGTAGCCATGAGTGACTGGAAAATTTTTCAGGGTGAGCACAAGCAAGACACTTCCCGTCTTAAGACTCTTCCAGATCCTCCCAGTTGGCGACCTTCTGGGCAATCTCAGGCTGAGGATCAAACTCTACCTAAGCATCGGGGTCAAACATTCCAAGCTCGTAAAGAAGAGATTGAAATGGTGAATGCCGCCCTTTATCTGCGTCGTCCATTGTTAGTGACAGGAAATCCAGGGACAGGGAAAACGTCGTTAGCTTATGCGGTGGCTTATGAGTTAGGGTTGGGTGAGGTTTTGTATTGGCCGATCACTACCCGGACTGTGTTGAAGGACGGGCTTTATCGTTATGATGCGATCGCCCGCTTACAAGATGCCCAGCGACAGAACCAGGATAACCTGAACAGTATTGGAAAATATATTCAACTTGGGCCTTTGGGGACGGCGTTGTTGCCATCAGAACCAAAACGTCCTCGAATTTTGCTGATTGATGAAATTGATAAGAGCGACATTGACCTGCCCAACGACCTGCTCTATATTTTTGAGGAAGGCGGGTTTGAGATTCCAGAGCTAACTCGAATTAAGGATGAACTAGGGGAAGTTGAGGTTCAAACGTTCTATACAGCTGGTGGCGATCGCAGTGTAGTTGTTAAGAATGGACGAATTCAGTGTACTGAGTTTCCATTTATTGTGCTAACCAGTAATGGTGAACGTGATTTTCCGGCTCCATTTTTACGGCGCTGTATGCGGCTAACCATGCAAGAGCCAGATCAGCAGGAACTGGAAAAGATTGTGGAGGCACATTTGGGTAAAATCGCAGATGATGTTAAGCCTCTGATTGAGCAGTTTTTCAACAAGCGAGAAAAGGTAAAAGATCGCGGTAACTTGGCGACAGATCAACTGTTGAATGCGATTTACTTAATTGCAAAAGGGCAAATTCCAGCAGGACAAACCCGTGAAGACTTGATTGAGCGACTCCTCAAACCGCTAAGCAGCTCTGAGGATGTATGATTGGGCAACTGGTTGAACTACTGAAACAGACAGAACTCGACCTTGATGCTGAGCAGATTGCAGATAGCTTATGGTTGGCGCAACACATTCAATCTGAGAGTTCGTTAGTCATCAGTAAGTTGGAAGTGACAGGGGAAGTTAAAACTGTAGTCATTGAGGACTCTGAGGCACCCTCTTTAGACTCCCCTCCTCCAGTGGGTAATGACATAGCGCCACAGAAAGCAGCCACAGCTTATCCACTTGAGTCCATCCCTTCTGATCAGCAATCCGGTCAAAAGTTACCATTTTGGGCACCAGCAGCCCGCTCTTTGCGAGATCCTCTAGAATTGGGACGAGCGCTACGACCTTTACGACGAAAGGTGCCATCACGGACTGTGCAGGTGATGGATGAGCAAGCGACAGCAGAACAGATTGCCGCAACACAGATGTGGACACTGACGATGCAACCTGCGCCAGAACGGTGGCTGGATTTGGCACTGGTGGTAGAGGAAACAAGTCTGATCGAAGTGTGGCGAAAGACAATTAATGAGTTTCAGCAGTTGTTGGCGCATTCAGGGGCATTCCGGAATGTGCAAGCTTGGACGATGCGACGCTCAGGTGAGGGGAAACTAGAACTTTTAGCGCGTCATATTCACGGTAAAGCAACTGGGCGGAAGCACGAACCGAAAGAATTAATTGATCCATCGCAGCGACGACTCATTTTAGTTATCAGTGACTGTACCTCTGTGTCGTGGTGGCAAGGACTGGTTCATGAGTGGTTAAAGTTGTGGGGGACGCACAATTGGGTAACAGTGGTGCAATTGTTACCAGAACGGCTGTGGCAACGAGGAGTGTTGGGCGAAGGGTTATCAGTGTGGCTGCGAGCGAAGGAACCAGAGGCGAAGAACACTCAATGGGTGATTGAGGGCTTGCCAGTATGGCGGCAGGTAGAGACAAAGGGAGCAGTCACATTTCCGGTTGTGACATTGGCAGCGGAGTTTTTGAGTCAATGGGCGCAGATGCTGGCAGGAATGGGTGAGGTGCAGGCGGCAGGGGTGCTGTTTGAGCCGGGATGGTTGGAGGAGGTAGAAGAGACGGATAACCAGACCTCACAATCCCCAGATCCAGAGTTTTTGGTGCGGCGATTTCAGGTCACAGCTTCACCCTTAGCACAACGCTTAGCGATTTTGATGGCGGCAGCCCCAGTCAATTTGCGGGTGGTGGAGTTGATTCAAGAAACGCTGTTGAGAAAGTCGCGGCAGGTGCATGTGGCTGAGGTGTTGATGAGTGGGATGTTGCAGCCGCAACTGGATACTGAACCCGTGCGGTTTGAGTTTTTGCCAGGAGTGCGGCAGCAGTTGCGGGCGTCGGGGTCAAGGTCGCAGATCTTGGATGTATTGAGGGCACTATCACAGTATGTGGCGGAACGAACAGGGTCTTCCCTACAGGGTTTTGCTGCGTTGTTGGCGGCGGTGGAGTCTGCAACAGATGAGATGCGGCAGGAGGTGTTGCCTTTTGCTGAGGTGACGGCAGACGTGTTGCGGCAGATGGGGGGAGAATATGCGGCGTTTGCAGAAAATTTGCAGAAGGGGATGATACAGGGGGGGAAAGTAGGGACTGAGCCTGTTGTCAATGATCAGTCAGCCAACTTTCTGGTTCCGCCGTTGCAGACTTTTGAGTTTGAGTTTGCACGGGTGGTGTTTGATGAAGATCAGCTGGGTGAGGAAGAATCGCGCTTGGAGCGGTTTGAGTTTAAGGTGGCAACGATTGAGGTGCAGCGAAAGCGGGCATGGTTTGGGTTTGGTCGTGAACAACAGGAGTTAGTGATTCGGAAGCGATCAGCGCAGGCGGGGCAATTTGCGGAAGATTTGGGAATTGGTGTGAGCCTGGAGATGGTAGCGATACCGGAAGGGAAGTTTCTCATGGGTTCACCGGAGAGAGAACCAGACCGATTTAGCTCGGAGGGGCCACAGCATCAGGTAAGTGTACCTGCGTTTTTCATGGGTAAGTACCCAGTGACACAAGCGCAGTGGCGAGTGATTGCAGGGTTGGATCAGGTAAAGCAGGAGTTAGATCCTGATCCGTCAGGATTTAAGGGAGAGAATCATCCCATTGAGAATGTTTCTTGGCAAGATGCTACAGAATTTTGTGCTCGCTTGTCGGTGTTGAGTGGTAGGCAGTATCGCCTGCCAAGTGAAGCGGAATGGGAGTATGCTGCCCGTGCTGGGACAACGACACCGTTTCACTTCGGAGAAACGATAACTCCAGAGTTGGCAAATTATGATTGGAGTGAAACCTATGGCTCTGTTAAGGTGACAAAGAAAAAAGATTTTCGAGGAACAACTCCTGTGGGGAGTTTTGGTGTTGCTAATGCCTTTGGTTTATATGACATGCACGGTAATGTTTGGGAGTGGTGCGAAGATCACTGGCATGGTAGCTATGAGGGGGCACCAAAGGATGGTAGTGCTTGGATAGATGTTGAAGCGAAAGAAGACGCTAGTCTTGTACTGCGGGGCGGTTCGTGGATCATCGATCCTTGGCTTTGCCGTTCTGCGACTCGCAACTGCGATGATGTGGGGTTTCGCCTCTACTTCAATGGTTTTCGTGTTGTGTGTGGCGTGCCGAGGACTTTGTAACCTTCTGCTCTTTTGCCCTTTTGCCCTTTTCCTGTGCGCGAAGCGCTAAAATTTTTTTTATTTGTAAAGACCTGTAGGATAGTTGGCAATAGCTTCTTCCACGCTCAAGTGTTTAGTATCATGCAAGATCTGCCAATCATTCAGAAAACCTACGACCTGATCAAATGGTATGTGCCCATTCTCAACCGCCTACCTCGCAGCCACAAATTTATGTTGGGTGATCGCATTATCTGTGGACTCTATGACTTATTGGAGGGACTGATTCAAGCCCGCTATAGTCCAGAAAAGCTGCCACAACTAGAAGCGCTCAACATTCACATTGATGTGCTGAGGCACCAAACCAGACTCCTCCTAGATTTTCAGCTAAGTAGGTCGAGCTGATAATTTGTAGGATGGGTAGAGCGATAGCGAAACCCATCAAACCTTGGCCAATGTTGGGTTTCGTGCCTCAACCCAACCTACGGCTAATTCAAGCCCGCTATGTCCAGAAAAGCTGCCACAACTAGAAGCACTCAACATCCACCTTGATGTGCTGAGGCACCAAACCAGACTCCTCCTCGATTTTCAGCTAAGTAGGTCGAGCTGATTATTTGTAGGATGGGTAGAGCGATAGCGAAACCCATCGAACATGAGCCAATGTTGGGTTTCGTGCCTCAACCCAACCTACGGCTAATTCAAGCCCGCTATGTCCAGAAAAGCTGCCACAACTAGAAGCACTCAACATCCACCTTGATGTGCTGAGGCACCAAACCAGACTCCTCCTCGATTTTCAGCTAAGTAGGTCGAGCTGATTATTTGTAGGATGGGTAGAGCGATAGCGAAACCCATCGAACATGAGCCAATGTTGGGTTTCGTGCCTCAACCCAACCTACGCTAGAGATACCTAAAATACTACAGTTTACTTTAACTAGATGGTCTCATACAGTAGAACAAGTTGGGTAGAGCGGCAGCGAAAACCAACCTACGGAATCTACGAAATTCGATGCAATATCGTCGGGCCAAAACATCTGGAGGAACTTACTTTTTTACTGTCGTCACTTACCAACGATGCCAAATTTTATGCGAACCAGATAACATTGCTTTACTGCGAGAGATTTTTCGCTCCGTTATCACAAACCATCCGTTTAGCATTGAGGCAATTGTGATACTTCCAGAGCATTTACACTGCATCTGGACACTACCTGAAAACGACTGTGACTTTTCAACCCGTTGGCGATTAATCAAAAGTGAGTTTAGCCGCCGTTGTAGTTCAAAATATAAACAACGGTCTTCTGCATCCAGAGGCAGAAAACAAGAGCAAGCGATTTGGCAGCGTCGATTTTGGGAACATGTTATCCGGGATGAACGAGATTTTACTCAGCACGTTGAGTACATTCATTACAACCCTGTAAAGCATGATTTAGTGCGATCGCCCAAGGATTGGGAATATTCTAGTTTTCACCGTTATGTGCGTAAGGGTTTAGTTGATGTCAACTGGGGCGAAGGAGAGGAGATTCCCTTTGTTAAAGGGATTGGAAATGAATAAAATATGGCGTGATGTTGGGTTTTGCTGTCGCTCTACCCATCCTACAAATAATCAGAACAGCTAGCGTAGGTTGGGTTGAGGCACGAAACCCAACATTGGCAAGGGTTGATGGGTAGCGAAAAGTGCGCGAATTGATAGACGCGGGCTTTGCCCAAGTCCCGCGCACCTTTTCAAGAGAACGCTGTCGCTCTACCCAACTACAAATAATCAGATCGACGGCTCCAGCGATGCACTAGCATCCGAAAATCAACTAGAGTTGGGTAGCTTGGTAGCTATTGGCGAACAGTTGCCTAACTCGCCCTATTTCTAAAATTAACCTATGAAACTCG
>CAZZWA010000083.1:9603-16982 GCA_964657555.1 uncultured Microcoleus sp. | reverse complement strand
GCTTTCGTCGGACTTTGCTTGTGTAGCTGAGACTTCCAGTCGCCACGGCTAAAAGGGAGCTATCAAAGCGGATTTGGGATCACTTGAGCGATCGCTGACTGAGCTTCGTCTCCAGAGTAAACATCTCCAACCCCATCCTCAACCGCCTGTAGTGCTGTCGCCGCCACATCAGCCGCAGCGGTTTTCGGCTTGTCGTAGTCCTACTGAAAACAATTAAGGGCACTCGACAAAAAATATTCCTGGCAGGAACGTCATGAGTCATTAATATTCAAGGATAAAAAACTAAGAACAGCCATAACGAAAGGAGATTATTTATTTTGGGTTCTCTTATGTGTTTCTTCAGCCATCTTGCTCAGTTTAGCTAGTGTTTCATCACACCATCGAATGAGTGCCTGAGTGACGTGCAGCTTATAGCTCACTGTCATGAGCCAGTAGGGAAGATTCGAGTTATCAGCCCACTTTGTCTTTGTATCTTCCTCAATAGCTTGGTACTTTTGCAGTAGTTGTTGTTGCAGTTTTCGGAATTGTTGTACATGATAAATGTTGTCAGCTACAGCAACCTGCTGTCCAAAGAACAGCTTTAACAAAATCTCAATTCTCTCTACTTGAGGCTCAGCTGGTTCAATCAACCAGCGTTGCAACTCCTGAAGCCCTCTGTCTGTCAGCATATAGACGTGGCGATCTGGCTTACCCACTTGCTCCTTCACTGATTGAGTTGCTAGTCCTTCAGCAACCAGTCGTTTAAGGATAGGATAAATCTGCCCGTAGCTTTCACTCCAAAAGTTGCTAGTACTCGCTTCAATCTTCTTTTTGATGTCGTAACCCGACATTGAGTCTAAACTCAATAGGCCTAATATGGCGTACTTGCTTTTGTTTTCCCTTGTCATTATATCTATTAGATATATATTTAAAGATACATTGTAAGTTTGGATTTTGAAAAAAAGGGACTTCCCAGAAAAAGCTTAGGTATCCAAGTCGCAGAAAGGTTTGAAACTGGGTATCAATCCCCAAATTCTTATGATAATCCTCACTTTGGTCATGGAGAGGCCATTAACATTCCTGTTTCGGGCGGGATCGTTCATCGCACCGGAAATCGAACCCTGCCTCTCGCACAATTGATGGTAGGCGTGCCTCAAGCATGTTAACCGAACCTATCTTGCTGAGCCTTTGGTCTCATGCCAGCCTAAAAGTGCTCTCACACTAGCTTTGGATAAACGGGATAGCGATCGCTGACATATATAAGGCAATGCTAGCGCTGTTGATGTGTCAAAAATGACAGAAACATCATCCCTTCACGAGGCAGCATGAAAAAAGTTACCGTTAATGCAGACAACTAGCAGCCCTTCTTTGCTTTACTAGGGCAGGTGACTTACCGCTACTGTGGTATCGTCACCGCCATCTGGGGAGTAATGCTACAGTTTAACAATAGGGTGAAATTTGCTATGGCCTTCATCAAAGTTGAAAATATTGTCATCAACACTAACTACATTGCTGCTGTTAAACTGGAAAGCCGGACTTGCGCTGGAGAAAGAAGCGTTGCTATCCTGATGGCTACTCCTAAGTTTCCTATTTTGCAGGTAGAAGAAAATTTGCCAAATTCCTATCACTATGAATGGATTGATTTTACTGGTAAGGCAGCTAAGGCACTACGAGATTATTTTAGTAGCTTTAACAATGTGAATGACTTGCTACCCTGTTGGGATGAAAACCCAGGCTGAAATAAAAGTGGAATAAACAGTTGGGTCGTGTTAAATTCGATTTTTACTAGAGGAAGAGTTGGGTGGAGGTGTTGAGTTAACTATCAACAGTCACCCGTTAAGGGAGCAGACCGAATTTATCAATGGCGAGCTACTGGCAAAATTAGACCTTACATTCTCCATCCGACTTCCTATCAACTTCAAGCTGCGAACCATGGGCAACTACCCGTACTTGACCTGCACCGCCTAACCGCCTCAAAATATCGTCAGTAGCTACTGTGCATAAAAAATAACGACCGTGTCGCCCGAACAAGCGGACAGTTTCATTAGTGTTGGCGTCTTGATAAAAACCATTAGGCCATCGGCAAGGCCCTTGGGAAGTTCGCCCCGCCTCAAAAGTTGAGTTAGGTGCAACCTGTGTGACTATACGTTGTCCCCCATAAGCAGCTAGTTGGTCTTCATTCACCAGGTAACATGAAGTTTTCTCATCAGGAGCAAGATAGATCACTACATCTCGATTACCAGCTCTATAAAATCCAGAACTCCATTTTGTTGCTTGTGCGGTTGCTGACGGAGTTAGCGAAGATAGTGTAGATATCAGTAAACTAAGACCTGCGCTCAAAGCAACTGTAGCAAGGTAAAATACGTTAGTTTTTTTGAATGTCAATCTGGTTTTCATCTCAATCGTTACTCCTCACATAGATATTAGATTTTACAGATCTTTGCTATGATATTCTCGACGGTATCATTACTTTCTCCCTAGTTTATATATATTTGTTACCATCCCTAAACAGGCGTACATAATTAAATGTAAGGTGGGCAACTCAGATTTGAGGCGAAATATCTTCTCCATAACACAAGAATTATCGTAGGGATTGCCTACCATACCTATGATGTTTAGTTTACTTATATCCGTCTACTTAGCAGGCTGTTAAATCTACACCTCTGGCATCCAGAATCTAAGATACCACAGTTAAGTTATTTATACTCAGTAGAGCGTAGTCTCTTAAGCCGCATGCAGAGCAGCACTCATCAAATACTTTCTTCCGCACTAGCTCTCATGAATCAGAATTCACTAAAGGCAATCTTCTACTAGAAACATCGGCTCAAGATACACATTTAGCACCTCGACTTAAGTAATTAACGTAATGGCAGTAGCTTATAACTTACACAATTAGGTTACCCAATTCAATTGGGGACTTAGGTACTTTACAAATAAACTATAGTATGTATGAAAGAGATTGCTTAAGAAAGCACGATTTTAGAGAACAGCGCCACCAGTTAGTCGAGCACCCGCCTTTAATTTAGACAAGAATGTAGCTTATACTACAATAAATAAAAACTCATACTATAGCTTTTTTGTCAAGATATAAGTTTTAATTTATTTAGAGAGTTCCCAATAACTTCAACTTCATCCACTCTTTTTAGGAGCAATGTATGCAAAGTCGAGTAGAAGTATTAGAACTTTACAAGGAATATCCCCCTACAGGGGAGTCAGACACCCTTGAGGAAATCGTACAAATTACCAAGGATATTTTCAACCAAGCTTACCCAGAAGGCAAGAGGCCAGCCCGACGCGATCAACACGCCAAAGATCATGGTTGTGTTCGGGGAGAATTCATCGTTGAGCCTAACCTGCCTGAAGAAATGAGATTTGGCGTTTTCAGAGAAGCCCGCAACTACCCAGCTTGGATTCGCTTTTCGAATGGTTCTGCCAAAACTCAGCGTGATTCGGAAAACGATGTTCGCGGTATGGCCATTAAACTCATGGGTGTAGAAGGAGAAAAAGTTTTAGAGTCAGAAAAGTCAGAAAAGACTCAGGACTTTCTGGCGATCAACTACCCGGTTTTCTTTGTGCGCAATGCCCAGGACTATGTTAAGTTCTTTCAAGAAAAAGTCAAGGGCAATATACAGAAGTTTTTCTTTCCTAGTCTCAATCCGTTCAGTTGGCGCTTGCATGAGTTTATCATTGCCAATTTGACTATAAGGCAGAACATTATTAATTTGCTGGAGATTCAATATTGGGGAGCCTTACCCTACAGGCTAGGCTCAAGGGCAATCCAGTTTTCAGTAAAACCTTCTTTGGTTAAGAACATAGATAAATCAGCTTCTAGGTCGGATAATTATCTGCGTGAAGTCATGATTGAGCATTTAAAGAATCAGGCAGCTTGTTTTGATTTTTTAGTTCAGTTTCAAACTGATCCTGAAAAAATGCCAATCGAAGATCCAACCATTAAATGGGACGAAAAACTGTCACCTTTTCAAAAAGTGGCCACTATCAAGATTCCTCCTCAGATTTTTGATTCTGTGCCACAACAGGAATTTTGTGAGAACTTGTCCTACACTCCCTGGCACTCTCTACCGGAGCATCTGCCATTGGGTGGGATCAACAGGATGCGTAAAAAAGTTTACGAAACAATTTCCACGATTCGGCATGATTTGAATCATGTTCCCAGAAGAGAACCCAGTGGAGAAGAAGTTTTCTAGAAAACAACTTTTTCCGATCCCTCAGTTTTAGGGCTACTAGTTTAAAGTGGGATGATGTAAAGAAAGATGTGACGAGCGGATAATTTATAGAAAGAAAGGGGTTAGGGGAGAAATTTATCGGCAAGCGTCCTGCTTTAAGTTGATAGCCATTTTAGCGATCGCTCTAAATAGGAAATATTTGTCATTAGTCGTCTCTAGTTGAGAATTACGGCAGACAGAGCTACTATGAATTATCGAGGGCCAAAACCTACTTGGTCTTCTCACGTTGTCATTGATTGCCCAATTAGCCCACTATTTTCTAGGGTGCTTTTGACTGAACCGTCAGATGGAAACAAGATGCTTTACTCCCCTAACCAATATGCTTAGGCTTCCGGGTTACCAAACCCTTGCTCAAATCTGCGAAAGTGATACGTCAATTGTCTATCGAGGATGCAGAACTCAGGATAATCAACCTGTTATCTTTAAGATTTTAAAGGAAGATTATCCTACACCTGAAGAACTCGCTAGATACAGGCAGGAATATGAAACTATCCGGAATTTAAATTTGGGGGGCATTGTTAAAGCTTATAGCTTAGAAAAGTATCAAAATACTCTAATAATCATTTTAGAGGATTTTGGAGGCGAATCTTTAAATCTATTAATGAATTATCGAAAATTTTCTTTGGCAGAATTTTTGACTGTTGCTATTCAGACTGCTGATATTATAGGCGAAATTCACAAACACAATATTATACACAAGGATATTAATCCATCTAATATAGTCTTAAATTTATCTACAGGACTGATTAAAATTATCGATTTTGGCATTTCCACTGTCTTATTCCGGGAAAATTTGGCCCTACGCAATCCTAGTGTATTAGAAGGCACATTAGCCTATATGTCGCCAGAACAAACAGGCAGAATGAACCGAGCAATGGATTACCGGACTGATTTTTACTCTCTGGGTGCAACCTTTTATGAAATGCTAACCCATCGACTTCCTTTTGACAGTACGGATGCGATGGAGCTAGTCCATTGTCATATTGCTAAACAACCCGTGTCACCTCATGAGCTAAATCCAGAGATTCCCAAAACTATTTCAGATATAGTCATGAAATTATTAGCTAAAACTGCCGAAGATAGATACCAAAGTGCTTATGGAATTAGAGTAGATTTAGAGTTATGTCTAACGGAAAAATTCTCGCTCGGTAGTTATGATGTTTCTGATAAATTTCAAGTATCGCAAAAACTATATGGTAGGGAGCAAGAAATTAATACTTTATTGATGACGTTTGAGCGAGTCAGTAAGGGCAAAAGTGAAATGATACTAGTTTCCGGTTATTCTGGTGTTGGTAAATCAGCTTTAGTTAATGAGATTCATAAACCTGTTACACGTTCTAGAGGCTACTTTATTGCTG
Source organism: uncultured Microcoleus sp. (assembly GCA_964657555.1). GTDB lineage: Bacteria > Cyanobacteriota > Cyanobacteriia > Cyanobacteriales > FACHB-T130 > CAZZWA01. The sequence goes on along the minus strand of CAZZWA010000083.1, from coordinate 11,401 downwards.
GAAAGTTTGACCAGCTCCAGCGAAATATTCCTTACGCTTCCCTCATTCAAGCTTTTCAGGAATTGATTCAGCAGCTTTTAACAGAAAGTGAAGCCCAAATAGAAACTTGGCAAGCAAAACTTTTAGCTGCTCTCGGTGTCAACGGTCAAGTAATTATTGATGTCATTCCTGAAATAGAACTTATTGTAGGCAAACAGCCTCCTGTACCTGAACTAGGATCTACGGAATCACAAAATCGTTTTAATCTGGTATTTCAAAACTTTATCAGTGTTTTTACCAAACCCGAACATCCACTAGTTATTTTTCTAGACGATTTGCAATGGGCAGATTCCGCTTCACTAAAACTGCTCCACCGACTCATAACTGAGCCAGATAGCAAACATCTATTTATTATTGGTGCATATCGCGATAATGAAGTCAATGAAGCTCATCCGTTGATGTTAACTTTGGAGGAAATTCAAAAGCATACCGACGGAAGTCAAGGAACAGGAATTAGTGTGAATCATATCTATCTTTCTCCTTTGAGTTTAACTCACATCAACCAGTTAATTGTAGACACACTTAATTGTGAAGTAGAAAGAGGAAAGCCACTAGCAGAGTTAATTCTACAGAAAACTAATGGTAATCCCTTTTTTATGAATGAGTTTTTAAAATCGCTTTATGCGGAAAAGCTTATAGAGTTTGATTTTAATCCCCTGATGTCTTTTGAACATGAGGAAGCAAGCAAAGGTAAGTGGCAGTGGAATTTAGAACAAATTAAAGTAGCTACAATAACAGATAATGTTGTTGAATTAATGGCATTAAAGATTCAAAAACTCTCTGAGCAGACACAGCAAGTTTTAAAATTAGCTGCTTGTATAGGTAATCAATTCGATTTGCAAACCTTGGCGATTGTGAATGAAAAGGCACAGGTTGAAACTGCTGCTGAGCTTTGGTCAGCAGTTCAAGAAGGACTAATTCTGCCGATAGGAGATAATTACAAGTTGTTAATGGCTCAGGATGACGGGGAACAAAGAGAATTTAGCAATGCTCTTCAAGCTCTAACCTACTACAAGTTCTTACATGACCGAGTCCAGCAGGCAGCCTATTCTCTGATTCCCTGCGATCGCCAGCAAGTTGTTCATTTACAAGTAGGGAAGTTGCTGCTAAAAAACACTCCACTAGATAAGCGAGAAGAAAAAGTATTTGACATTGTTAACCAACTGAACTTTGGCATCAATCTTGTCACTCACCAGCCAGAGAGAGACGAACTTGCTGAATTAAATCTTATTGCTGGTAAGAAAGCGAAAGCATCAGCAGCGTATGAACCCGCGTTAAATTACCTGAGGGTTGGCATGGAATTTTTGGGTGCAGATAGCTGGCAGCAGCGTTATCAACTCACTTTGGCATTATATGTAGAAGCAGCAGAAGCGGCGTACCTCAGCACTAAATTTGGGGAGATGGAGAGATTGGCGGAGGTGGTACTACAACAAGCTAGGACGCCGTTAGACAAAGTCAAGGTGTATGAATGCAAGGTTCAAGCCTACGCAGCACAGAATCAGTTGCTAGAAGCAGTAAAGACTGCTTTGACTATTCTGAAGCTTCTGGGGGTGAGGTTTCCTGAAAAGCCACGTAAGCTGGATATTTTGCTAAGTCTAGTTCGGACAAAATTAGCTTTGGCTGGCAAACGCATAGAGAGCTTAGTAAATTTGCCCGAAATGACCGATCCTGGCAAGCTAGCAGTCATGCGTATCCTACAAAGTGTCAGTTTTGCTGTTTATGTTGCTGTTCCTGAGCTATTACCACTGATTGTGTTTAA
>CAZZWA010000083.1:2090-9503 GCA_964657555.1 uncultured Microcoleus sp. | reverse complement strand
CAGGAGGTTTACTTTATTGGGCTAGAAACAGGAAATTTATTTTATGCTGCATCTTCTACATTTGTATACTCCTATAATTTGTTTTTTATTGGCAAGGAACTGACGGAGCTGGAACGAGAGATGACGACTTACAGTGATGCTATAAATAAACTGGGGCAAGAAACAACTTTATATATGCATAAAATATATCAACAGACTATCTTCAATTTACTAAATAAAGTTGACAAACCTGGGTATTTATTAGGTAATTTTTATAATGAAGATAAAATGTTGATTCTTCATCGTGAAACAAATAATAGAACCGCTCTTTACCATTTATATATAAATAAGAGTATATTGTGCTACATGTTTCATGATTATAGTCGAGCTGTTGAAAATCTTACGATTGCTGAAAAATATTTAGACAGTATAACAGCATTAAGTCTTGTTGCTATATTCTATTTTTACGATTCTCTGGCTAGACTTGCGGTTTATAACTATGTCTACAAGTCTGAACAGAAACTCATTCTTCTGAAAGTTGTTGCCAATCAGAAAAAAATGAAAAAATGGGCGCATTATGCAGCGATGAATTATTTACATAAATTCTATTTGGTAGAGGCAGAGCAGTTACGGGTTTTAGGTCAAGATGCTAAAGCAATGGATTGTTATGATCGCGCTATTGAGCTAGCTAAAAAAAATGAGTATCTTAATGAAGAAGCTCTGGCTTATGAACTAACAGCAAAATTTTATCTAGAGAAAAATAAAACTATTATTGCTCAAGCATATATGCTAAACGCTCGTTACTATTACTTACGGTGGGGAGCAGTCGCTAAGGTCAAAGATTTAGATGCAAGATATCCACAATTGTTTTCTGTAAAGTCTGATAGTGTTAGCGAAGCGATCACCAAGCAGTTAGTGACACGCAGCACAGGAACTAGAACAGGGATCGATCCAATTATCACTAGCAACAGTAGTTCAGAAGCACTAGACTTGACTACGGTCATCAAAGCATCACAAATCCTTTCTAGTGAAATTGTGCTAGATAAGCTGCTAGCAAAGTTGATGAAAATTCTCATCGAGAATGCTGGTGCCCAAAAAGGCTTTCTGATTTTGGAAACAAAAGGCAAACTGCTGATTGAAGCGGAAGGAGCAGTGGAGCGGGAGAATGTCACGGTATTGCAGTCAATCCCAGTAGAGGATAAAGCTGCTGTTGCCCTGCCAGAGGCAATCATTAACTATGTTGCTCGTACTAAGGAAAGTGTTGTCTTGAATGATGCGGCTCGTGAAGGTAAATTTACTCATGACCCCTACATTCTTGAGACTAAACCTAAGTCGGTTCTGTGTGCACCTCTGATTAATCAAGGCCAACTCATTAGTATCGTTTATTTAGAAAATAATCTCACAACGGCAGCTTTTACTTCTGACAGGTTAAAAGTATTAAAACTCTTATCTTCCCAAGCTGCTATCTCGATTGAAAATGCTAAACTCTACTCAGAGTTACGTGAAAGTGAAAGTAAACTGGCTCAATTTCTGGAAGCCATCCCAGTAGGATTGGCAGTGATTGATGCTAGCGGCAAACCTTATTACACCAATCGTGTTGCACAGCAGTTATTGGGCAAAGGAGTCGTCTCCTCCGCCACAGCTGAGCAAATAGCAGAAGTTTATCAAAACTATATTGCTGGCACAGATCGACAGTACCCTAACAACCAATTGCCGATCATCCGGGCATTGAGGGGTGAAAATGCCACTGCTGATGATATAGAAATTCACCATGCAGACAAAATTATTCCCATTGAAAGTTGGGGGACGCCAATTTATGATGAAAAGGGCAAGATTACGTATGCAATTGTTGCGTTCCAAGACGTTACAGAACGGAAAAAAGCAGAAGCAGAACGGCTCAAGTTCACGGAGAAACTCTTTCAACTGAACGAAGCTTTCTCGCGGTTTGTCCCTCGTCAGTTTCTCCAGTTTTTGAACAAAGAGAGCATTGTTGATGTCAAATTAGGTGACCACGTACAGAAAGAGATGTCAGTCCTCTTTGCCGATATTCGCGACTTTACCACCCTTTCGGAAAGTATGACTCCGTCAGATAATTTCAAATTCATTAATGCTTTTCTTAGCCGTATGGAACCGGCAATCACGGAACATAACGGCTTTATTGATAAATATATTGGTGATGCGATTATGGCACTCTTTAGTGGTGAGGCAGATGATGCCGTCAAAGCAGCGATCGCTATGCGGGAACAGCTTACTAAGTATAATCAACATCGTGTAAATTCTGGCTATATCCCAATTCAGGTAGGAATTGGCATCAATACAGGTTCTTTAATGTTAGGCACAGTTGGTGGATACAATCGCATGGATGGCACTGTGATTAGCGATACTGTCAATTTAGCTTCTCGCATTGAAGACTTGACAAAAACTTATAGAGTTTCATTGTTAATCAGTCACCAGACTTTTTTACGTTTACAGGACTCTAGCCGATATGCCATCCGTCTCGTTGAGCGGGTAAAAGTCAAGGGAAAATCAGAAACAGGGTCAGTCTTTGAAGTATTTGATGGAGATCCACCAGAAATTCGAGCAGCTAAGTTGGCTACCCTTGGAATCTTTGAGGAAGCTTTGGTGCTCTACAACCTGCAAAGATTCAGCGAAGCTGAACAAATACTTCAAGATTGTCTGCGGCAAAACCCTAGAGATACAGTCGCTCAAATTTATCTTGCTCGCTGTCAAAAGCTTCATTCTCAAGAAAATCAAATTAAAAATTAATTATTGTATAATTCTAAATTAAACTTATTGTTTTTGTAAAAAAATCTCCTACGACTCAGCTTTGTTTTGCGATCACCAAAGTCAATAAACTTTAGCTAATACTCTGGATAGCATTCTTGACACCAAAATAGCTAAAAAATTCAGAAAGAGTTAGAAATTAAATTTTTTTAATCTCAGAAAATTTTCTGATTAATCTGAAAGGTCTACCGTGTCAAATCCTACCCGAATGCTGCGCTATCAGTAAGCCTACCTGCAATAAACCTACCACAAAACCTAAGATACCTCCCAAATTAACAATGGCCTGCAACTCATTTTTGACAATACCTTCAATAGCAGTTTCGAGATCTGCCGCTGAAGTACTCTTAACACGGTCAATAATCACCTGATCGATATTCAAAATCGGAATTGCCTGCGTCACAATTGACTCTAAATCGCGCTCTAGATAGCGCTCTAACACTAAAGCCAGTTCTTTACTGACAACATCTAAAGAACTGCTCACAGCAGCAGAATTCCGCAGCCGACTGATCAGCAATGTAGCGATATTTTCCCAGTCCAAAGATTCACTCAATCCCTGCATCAAGTCAGCCCCCCGTTCTTGAACATACTGGCGGACACTATCGCGCAAGGTTTTACGCAGCTGCCGTACCGTCGAGACGGGTAAATTTTGTAAGGAAAAATCTTGCAGCCATTCCTGCAAGCGTTCTCGAAGCGAGAGTGAGACAATTAACTCCGCCAGACGCGCATTACTCGCATCCTTCTCATCTAAGCAAAATGTCCGCAGACGCGTCAGGGTATTGCGCAAACCAAATAAATTTGCTACCACCCAGTAGGTGCCACTTGACTTTTCCCGAAAGCCTTCATCAATGACCTGGATATTGCGATCAGTCAAAAAGTCAACCATAACCTGTCGGAGAATATCCGGTGGCAGCACTACTTGTAGCAACCATTCAGCCAGCTTGCTGGCTTGCTCTTCACTCAGCTGAAATTCCAGCAAAATCTGGTCAAAAATTTGGTTCAGCTGGACTTCCAAGAAATCCTCGCGACGGGCAAGCACCTTCAGCAGGCGGGGTAACGATTGCCCTAGTAAATCCCGGAGAATCCCAGCCAGAACTTTGGTAGTTTTCTGTGACTTATCGGGTTTGATCTGTTCGAGTGCCAGTTGAAGCAACCAATGAATCGCACCTTGAACGCGTTCTGTTTGCAGCAGCCGTCGTGCCAGGTTTTGCAATTCTTCTGGCGTTAGTAGCGAACCCATAATCGTGTCAGAAACCCGCTTGGCGAGGCGTTCCTGATTGCGGGGAATCAAGCCAGGAGTAAAAGGAAGTTGCCGCTGACCAATGTAAATAGCCCGATAGGGCCGAAATAACATCTTAATCGCGATGTCGTTGGTGAAATAGCCAATGACTGCGCCAACTATGGGCGGACTGAGGTAAAGCCAGAGGTTAGACAGATTCAAGGGAGTTCACAAAATAAAGTTAGAGGGACTGAGTGCGATCGCCCACACCCGCTCTACCAGGCTAAAGGCTAAAATTCACACCTCCTACTTCATACTCTATCGAATAGTTTTAGCTGTATGGGGGAGACTAATGAGAGTAGATGCCTTCCCCTGATCAGGAGAAAGCAAATAAAGAATTTATTTTAAGCTACACGATCAACAAAAGCGTCCTGTAAAACTCTCCCCTTGTCCTTTTTTGGTCAAAGGTATACCCACCCTGCTCTCTTAAACTTTAGTGACTACTAAAACTCCCATTGCGCCACCAGCAATCTGATAATGGGTGGCATCGGCAAACCCAGCTTGACGCGCTAGATAGACTTGCTCTGAACCAATAGGGAATTTGTCTAAACTGGGGGCAATGTAGGCATATTCTTCAGTGAGACCAAATCGTTTGGCAGTTGGCACCACAATATTGTCTAGATACCACTGCTGAAAATTTCGCATTAGGAAATTGCTGGGGCGGTGGAAATCCAAAATAGCAGCCTTAGCGCTAGGCTTGAGAACGCGGTACAACTCCTGGAAACAGCGGGGAATATCTACCACGTTGCGGAGTCCGTAACCCATTGTCGCACAATCGAATTGGTTACTGGCAAAGGGGAGATTGAGCGCGTCTGCCTCCACCCAGCTAATCGAGAGAGGAGGGTAGCCATGGGATGCTGCCTCGACAGTCCGCTGACGAGCGATCGCCAGCTGAGCAGGTGAAAAGTCAACTCCATAAACATGACTGTTGGCTCCCGCCTGCTGTGCCAGCAGCACAGCTAAATCTCCACTACCACAGCATAAATCTAAACAAGTATCTCCAGGACGGGGATTGCTCCACTTCACTGCCATCAGCTTCCATATCCGATGCTGACCCAAACTCAACCAATCGTTCATCTGGTTGTAAACTGGGGCAATCCGGTCGAACAAATCGCGAATTTGCTCAGAGGTCATTACTTATCACCGAACTTATGATTGATAGACACGAGTGCTGGTGAGTGCTAAGGCGATATGCCCGGATGAGAGATGAATCAGTCTCAGCTCATCTTCTCGGAGTTGGCAGGATTGCTGCCACTGGAGTGATAGAACCGCTAGGACTTTTCCTCGGTAAGCGATCGGGACAACCAGATGCACCTGAATACCAACTTCCTGGTATTTTTCGACAGCAGATGCTGGGGCGTTGGAAGTGGGACTATTTGCCCAAGCCTGGAGCTTCTGCGTGGCGATCGCCTCTTGAACTAAGGGGTCTCGATCCAACCAGTTTTCCGGGTTGTTAGATGTACTGTAAATCCCTTGGGCGGATGTTAGAGTTCCATCCTCTACCAGTTGCAAGATGCAGACATCAGCCGCGAAGCTATTAGCAAATGCGCTGGCAATTGGCTCAAGAGTTGCCTCCAGGTTAGGAGCATCCTGAGCAACTTGCACAATTGTCATCAGCAGATCTGTTTGTGCCTGAGCGCGATGCAGTTCCTCTGTCCGCTGCTTAAGGATTTCATAGGTATCTGCTGCCCGCTGTACCACTGCTTTTAATTCGTTGGGGTCCCAAGGCTTTGTGATGTACTTGTAGACTTGTCCAGAGTTAATTGCCTCCACTAAATCCTCAACATCTGTAAAACCTGTGAGGATGATTCGTACCGTATCGGGAAACTCAGGAACAGTTTTGCTTAAAAATTCCGTTCCCTTCATCTCTGGCATCCTTTGATCGGAGATAATTACGGCGACTTCTCCCTCTCTCTTAAGGACTTCTAGGGCATGAACACCGCTGTCGGATCTAAGAACGTTAAAGTCTCGGCGGAAAGTGCGGTAGAGCAAATCCAGGTTATCTGGCTCATCGTCTACCACCAGCATTTTGGGCTTTTTGGGTCGCTCTAGGCTCATTAATTGACGGCTGATGTTCTCAAGTTCCGGGATGGCATATTCCATAACGATACTACAAACTCCTTGTGGCAAACCTCGACCGGCAACTCATCAGTCTAAGTCTAATCTTTGATAACAGTTTGGTAGCGAACAAAGAAACTGGCAATCTTCGAGTCTTTTTTCTCCCAACTTTAGATGACAAAACTAGGCTCTCCCGGTATGTGTGGTTCTAATCGCGATACATTTTGAAGAGCACCTTTGTTTAACTTGGCTTTCATGACTTCTAATACACCCCAACCTCCTGATCGTAGCCCTGAACCTGACCAGCCAACAGTAGATGTTGAAGATTTGCAGCTCCGTCTCCGCCGCAAACAAGGTAGCTGGGTTGAGTGGGGACAAGCGTGTGCTCAACTGCAAAAAGCAGGCTACAGTACCCAGGCGATTTTCGAGGCAACCGGGTTTGAGCCCATCCAGCAGAATCAAGTGATTGTCGGTGCACAGGTTTACACAACACTGCTAAATCCCGAAGTCTCAGAAGAAGTGCGATCGCACTTTCAGCGCAAAGGTAGCGATATCTTGTATGAGTTGCGAATTCTCTCGCATTCAGAACGCGCTACCGCTGCTGAGTTTATATTTTCTAGAAATTTAGACGCTGATGGGGCCCACGAAGTTGCCAAAGCCATCAAAGAGTTTTCGCGCAGAAGCACCCTGCCACCGGGATTTTCCAACCATCCTGGAGACGCCGTTGCCTATCAATATTGGAGACTTGCCAAACAACACGCAGACTTGCAAGAGCGTTCCCGTTGGATTGCTAGAGGCTTGATGTTTGCTCATAGTCCAGAGGCACGGCAACAGATAGAGCAGTTGCTCACTGACTTTAACGGCACTGCCACACGTTCTGCGCCCAATTTTCCCTTTTACAGGCTGGAAGCAGATGAAGAACAGCCCTGCATAATACCTGTAGCTGGTCAGTTGCCGCTAACACTAGCAGATCTGAAGGAGGTTCCTCCTGTAAAGGCAACTGGGCTATTTCATCTGGTTAAACACTCTGGGAATCAGGCTTGGGTGACTCTTCCCGGTTGGAAAGTTGTATTGAAGGCAGAAGATCCAGTCGCTATTCTCTGCCATACTAGTCAGTTGGGTGAGCAAGTCCCCGGCAAGGCAGAAGATGTCTTAGTTCTCATTGACCGCAGTCTGACTGAGTGGAACGACAACAACTACTTTCTGGTAGAGCAAGCTGGTCAGCTGCAATTTCAGTGGTTTACAGAAGCACCCGACTTACCTTTACTCGGACAAGTTCTCCTAGTGCTGCGTCCAAAAGGAATTCTGGATGAAGA
>CAZZWA010000083.1:0-1990 GCA_964657555.1 uncultured Microcoleus sp. | reverse complement strand
TCCCTTAAAGTAAGGGACTAATGACATCTATACAACTGATAGGAAATACTAATGTCTTGAAAATAATTAGGGTCGATAGTACAGTCCCCGTGACTAGCCAGCTGTAATTGGTGGGGATAATCCACTTGCTTTAGTTCTGGGGCAATCACCCACATATTGAAAGGAGTATTTGTCAATACCTCAAGTTGGGATAGCTTTGGCCAAAATGACTGGTAACCAGATGGGGTTTGGGCTTCAGTATGCTGCACAAAAGCGAAGTAAGCATTGTTGCGTCTGGAGATATCTTTTGTAGAAGTCCTCACTTTGTCGAGTTCCAGAGCAAAACTCAGCCCCAAAGCCACATCTTGGTAGTAGGCATTGGCCACAACAACCATCACTGGAGCTAGTTTCAGGTTCATGTTCTGAGCGACTTGCTGAGGATTGTAGGGTTTCTGAAATGCCAAGTTAAAAACCACAAGGACACAGCCGAGCGCACCTACTAATAAAACTGTAAATAAAGAGTGGTGGATTTTGGGGAAATAAGGAAGAGCTGAAGTCATCTGCTCCCCTGCTCTCCTATTCCCGTTGACAAAACTAACTCCTAAGAGGGCACATAAAGCTGGGTAGTAGGCAAAACTATAGCGAGGGGCAACGGTGATATCTTTGTTCAGCAGGTAAACAATTGCCAGTAATTGCAGCATCACGCAGAGGGTGAATAGCGAGAGCGTGAAAATCCCTAGATTGATTGCTGGTAGGCGCTGTAGATAGACAAGCTCTTGCCATGCCTGTCCTCTGAGACGGTTAAAAACTTGCCATCCCAACCAACCACCATAACTCATCATCAAAAGCCCAGATAGACCTGCAATCCAGTAAGGTTGGTTTTCTACTGGCAGAGCAATTACCATGAGCAGCCAACTGACAATAGTTTGGTATATGGGAGCAAGATCGTGGGGTGGTGGCAACCAGTCAGTTGCCGAACCGCCAAAATGACCGATCATCATCGGCAGCCAAGGTAGGAAGAAAGCAAAAGGTAAAAGGCAAAAGGTAAAGGCAAGGAAAAAGAGTTGATAAGTAGTCCGTGAAGGGTTTGAACCTGCAACCTGCAACCTACCAACTCTGTATAACGAATAACCCACGACCAGCGTGACGACTTGAGCAATTAACGCTAGGAAAAAAAAGTAGTGGACGTATAAACCAATACTGTTAACAGCTACCCAACTAAGTAGAGTTAACAATCGCAGTTGTTGCTGTTGGTAGTCTCGCTGAATCTGAATGAGTCCCAGTAGAGCGAAGGTACAGAGGAGAACGGGTAGGGTATAGTGACGGGCTTCTTGGGAGAGGTAGACGCCGAAAGGAGAAATCGCCATCACAGCTGCTCCTACTAGCCCAGCTGCTGGAGAGAAAGCGACGCGATTGAGGCAGTAAACGCCAGCGATCGCACCCACTCCTATCAACGCTGGGAGCGATCGCAGTTTCCAAACCCACGACTGATGGAGAGGAGTGAGCCAGCTCAACCAGTTGTGCATTAAGCAAAAAAATAGGGGAGGATGGTTAGACTGAGCGGCAACAGTATGAGCAATTTGAGAGCACGCTACTTCTGGTTTGAGGGTAAATAGCTGTGCTAAGAAAGAAAGGGGAAAAACCACCTGTTGTGGGACATCATCATAACTACGTCCCAAGCTAAACAAAGCAGTGATCGCCTCATCTTGCCAGAGAGGCTTTAAGTCTAAATGCCAGAACCTTAGCGCTGCTCCTAGTACAATCACCACCGCCAGCGCCAGGTAGTGAAGAGTTCTGAGCGTTGAGTTTGAAGTTTTGCGTTTGAAGTTTTTAAATAAAAAGGGATTCACGCTGTTAATTAGGCTTCAGCGTGGTAGCAAAAGCACTTTACACGCTTAGACGCGGTTTTGCTAATCATACAGCATGGATGGTGTTGTATATCAGTGGTTCGACTCTCGCAAATGCTTGCCTTGTCTCAATTTGAGAAGCCGCTAGCCGCAGATATGCAACA
>CAZZWA010000082.1:16828-17070 GCA_964657555.1 uncultured Microcoleus sp. | reverse complement strand
CCAAACTACTTAGGGCATTGGCGCGACTTGACTCATCCTGAATCTCCCTAGCAGCAGCCAGTGCCTCTGGTAACAATTCAGGCGGCAATTTATCAGCCAAACTACTTAGAGCTAAAGCGCGACTTGACTCAACCTTCAGCTCCCTAGCCGCAGCCAGTGCTTCTGGTAACAATTCAGGCAATTTCTCAGCCAAACTATTTAGGACATAGGCGCGATAAAACTCATCCTTCAGCTCCCTAGCA
>CAZZWA010000082.1:0-16728 GCA_964657555.1 uncultured Microcoleus sp. | reverse complement strand
GCAGCCAGTGCTTCTGGTAACAATTCAGGCAATTTCTCAGCCAAACTATTTAGGGTCGAAGCGCGACTTGACTCATCTTTCAGCTCCCTAGCAGCAGCCAGTGCCTCTGGTAACAATTCAGGCGGCAAAATACCCGCCAAACTACTTAGGGCCGAAGCGCGATGTCTCTCATCCTTCAGCTCCCTAGCAGCAGCCAGTGCTTCTGGTAACAATTCAGGCAATTTCTCAGCCAAACTATTTAGGGCCGAAGCGCGATAATACTCATCCTTTAGCTCCCTAGCAGCAGCCAGTGCCTCTGGTAACAATTCAGGCGGCAATTTCTTAGCCAAACTACTTAGGACATTGGCGCGACTTAACTCATCCTTCAGCTCCCTAGCAGCAGCCAGTGCTTCTGGTAACAATTCAGGCGGCAATTTCTCAGCCAAACTATTTAGGGCCGAAGCGCGACTTGACTCATCCTTCAGCTCCCTAGCAGTAGCCAGTGCCTCTGGTAACAATTCAGGCAATTTATCAGCCAAACTACTTAGGGCCGAAGCGCGATAATACTCATCCTTTAGCTCCCTAGCAGCAGCCAGTGCCTTCGAGAGTCCTAATTCTTTTAGGTTTGGTGGTAAATGATCGGCTAGCTCAGTAAGCAAGTCTGCTTTATGTGTTGGATTCGAGCTTTGTAGCACATGGGCAAGTCCTTGTTCAGGAGTCCACACATTTTTTTGGATCAATGCCAGAAGCAATTTTATTGGTAAATTAGCTGATAGACTATTAAGGGATGCAATCATCAAGGCATAGCGACACTGCAAGCCAATAACTTTCGGTAGGGTTGAAAGAGTCCATTTTTCTTCTGCCAGTTGCCAAGCACGGGCAACATCAGTCACAAAGTTGGCAGTTTGTCCTAGGCGATCGCTTGCCTCATACCAACCATTACCTCCTGTTTTTGACTCTTCCTGTAATAACTGATGAATCTCTTCTACCTTTTCAGCTTTTTCCAAATGCCAGACTAGATGCTGATGGATATAACCGTCATTAGGAAGGGTGTGCCATAGGTTATTATCAGTTAAATTCCGGTACTTGTCCAATAATGTGGCGTGGGCAGCAGGTAGAGTTATACCTAATCCTGGTAGATTGCCGCGCTTCGGTTTTGTTTGTGCTGTTAACAAATTACATGCGAGATCATGAAATAAGTCATGTAAACGGTAGGTTGGAGTTCCATCTGCCAAAGGAATTCCAACCAATAACAGCGCTTTACTGTACAAGTCGCGCAACTCATCTGCAGCATCCCTGTCATCATCCATATCCCACAGCGTTACAGTCATTGCCTGAGTAATGTTTACATCCTCCGGCAATATTCCCAGCCAAATGAAGTTTTCTCGCGTTTCATCTGGCAATCGCTGTATGCTCAAATTTAACGATGCTTTTAAGCTGAGACGTTTTAAAGAAGCTTCATCGGTAGCATCTGTGGCTCCAGGTCTGTCAAATGTTTTCAACCGGGCAATTTCAAGTTGAATATCTTGGAGCAAAACTGCCCAAGATACACCGCTTTCAACTTGAGCTGCTGCCAATTCTAATGCTAGAGGAAGATACCCAAGTTCTTTTGCTAAATCGGACGCTGACTGAAGTTCTGCTTCTTTGAGCGAGCGTCTTAATTTATTAGTTAACAGTTTCATCGCCTGCTCTGGTGTCATCACATTCAGAGAATAAGTGCTGGCTTCCAGTACATCAGCGATCGCCGCGTCGCGGGTTGTTACCAAAACTTGACAATGCCCTTCACCAACATTAAATGCTTGTACATCCTGTGTATTCCAAGCATCGTCTACTACTAGCAGTACAGCTTTGTCAAAAAGCAGTGTACGCAGTTGATTGGAAGTAGCTTCGACGCTAGTGGCTTTAAAGCTGTCATCTCCTAATGCCTGTACCCAGCCACTAAGCAGGGATAGAAGATTAGGTTGCTGACCTAATGTTGCCCAGAGAATCCCATCACAAAAATGAGCTTTCACATCTGAGTCATGTGCTAGAGCAGCTGCTAAGGTTGATTTACCTGCAGAACCTAAGCCATGAATAACTGTCACTGGCAAGGAGCGCACATCATTTGACTTCCTAAGCAGACGAATTTTTAAGTCTCCGCTATATTCGGGACGGTCTACATAGTAAGGTGATAGGGGTGGGGCTTGGAAAGGAATAAGTTTGTCTTTTGTAGGATGAGTGTTAAAGTTGAGTACCCCTACTGACCCAATCTCCCCAATTTGAATAGCATCATTACCAGCTCTCTGATCCACCATTATCTTCAAGATTCACTAAAAATTCATTGTTCCTACTGACCCAATCTCCCCAAATTGTTTGGCATTATCTCCTGCAAGTTGGCGAATGTTTTTGGGTTGTGAAGTCTTGGGTTCATTTGAAGTCTCTGTTGATGAATCTTCTACCGCAGAGGCACTGGATAGCTGTTTGGATTTCTCCAATACAGACTTCCATGCAGTATTGATTTTGAGAACAGGGGTAAGATGTTCTGGAATACCTTCAACTTGAATTGCATTGCAACCAAACTTATAAGCGTCTTCAAAAGACCTTCCGCCACCCAAAGCATCATAAAAGCCAATGGAAAATTTGATCCCGGCTTTATCCCCAATAGCTTTGTTCATACCAATCACATAACCAACGTGCTGAACAATCGCGCTCGCTTGCACAAGTGAATAACAGGCATTAAGTACAACGCACTCAATTTTACCAGCAAATAAAGAGAACAAATTCGCCAAAGCTTCTGTACTGGCTAGTTGAGTCTTGCCTTGTTCGTCTTCAAATACTAATCCATCTTCCCCACTACCATGACCGCAAAAGTGAACAATTTGGGGTTCAGTATCTAATAAAGCTCGACGCAGATCATCAGTTCGCACTGCTCCAAGCTTTTCTAGTTGGAACTGGTCCCGATGCCGAGAACGTCGTAAACCTTCATCAATTTCACGCGTTTCTACATCCAACTGTAGTTTTGCTTGGTCTACAGGGCTGGCTGCCAAAATTAAGATTTTTTGTGGCTCAGTAGTTTGTCTCTTAATCATTTCCCACCTTTGATAGATGTATTGAACTTATCAGATTTGCAAGGGATAGATGCTACTTCAAAACTAAATTTAATGATTACGGAAAAATTCACCAGCCAAATCATAAACAGCTACAGCTACACGTTTGAGGAGTTATCTCGTTCACAGTTTTCAAAACGTATACCCGGTAAGAATTTCACGTTGTTTATGTTTTTCACAGCGATGTGCCTTTAGCCTTTGGAGGGGTACTCATTAAGCACCAGTTTCAAGGGTAGTGCTATGCTGTCTACCGTCTCAAAGCAAGCGCACCCGCTCTCACTTTCACTTTTCACCTACGTTACTTACGTCGCTTACGTTGTAAAACAAGTCGTACTTATCTATGAACAACGATGCGTCGAGTGGGTTTTGAACACCGTTGTTGTTGTTGTTTAATAAAAATATTCAGGACGACATAAGGGGTGCGATTCGTTTCTAGCTTAAAAGTACCGACCTAACGAGGCAAGCTATAAGCCAGAGTGCAAAAGTAAAACCATTTTACCAATGCATAACTGTTCAAGAGATGTGAGTGAAAACCTCACCCGTCAGGAGAGACGTGACTCCCAACCTGCCCACACCGAATAGGCTCGAAATCCTACAGAGTGAAGCTGGGGTCAGGACGCAATCAGAGGCAAAGCAGGTAGGCTGCACTGGCGTTAAAGGGGAGATGACATGGGTAAACAAGTCCTAGAAAAGTGTCTTAGTCGTTGGCTACAACCTGATTACAAAATGTAGACCATATCCTCTATATTCTCACAGCATCCTCTCTTAGATAGCTGTAAACTCCGAGAAGAGGATAGGCAAAGTGGACTGCCCTAAATCATCAAAATAATCGAAAGAACGGAACGAATAAAAACTATACATCGGTCTGGGAAAAGGTCGAAAACCCCAGTAGGTAAGACGAGATCCGGAACCCCAATGTATAGGGTAGGACAGAGCGTAATTGCTCTGAGGTGTTCAGAAAACGTCCTCCGGGAGTAAAGCATGGTTAGACACGATAGAAATATTAGTGAATCTTGGAAATCACTACCCTGGAAGAAATTCCGGGCGAACCTTTTCCGCCTACAACGGAGAGTGTTTAAAGCTGTTCAAGCTGGAGACAAGCGTAAAGCAATGTCCCTACAAAAGCTTATTCTGAAATCTCGCGCAGCTAGGTTTCTGGCGATACGGCAAGTAACTCAGCTAAACGCTGGTAAGAAGACCGCAGGAATTGACGGCAAAACCGCACTGACTCACGAGGAAAGATTCAACCTTGAATTACTCCTCAGACAGAAGAACTGGTATCACAATAAATTACGTTTGATACCAATTCCAAAAAAAGACGGTTCAACCAGAAATCTCAAGGTACCAACTATCGCGGATCGGGCTTGGCAGTGCCTAGCCAAATTCGCCCTAGAACCAGCACACGAAGCCACCTTTCATGCCAACAGCTACGGATTTAGAATTGGGCGCTCAGCCCACGATGCCCAAAAGCAGGTCTACCTAAACCTACAATCAAATCACAACGGTATCAATAAGAGAATCATCGAGCTTGACATAGAAAAGTGCTTCGACCGGATTAATCACTCAACCATCATGGAAAACCTTATCGCCCCACAAGGGCTAAAACTGGGGATTTTCCGATGCCTCAAAGCAGGAGTAAACCCAGAATTTCCAGAACAAGGTACCTGCCAAGGTGGCGTGGTAAGTCCACTACTAGCCAACATCGCCCTCAACGGCATAGAAGAAATACACCCATCTGTAAGATATGCAGATGACATGATATTCTTTCTAAAACCAGAAGACGATAAAGATGAAGTACTTGACAAAATCAACCAGTTTCTAGCAGAAAGAGGATTAAAGATAAGTGAGAAAAAGACAAAGCTCACCGCCTCGACAGATGGATTTGACTTCCTAGGTTGGAACTTTAAAGTACAACAAAATGGAAAGTTCAGAGGTATTCCCTCAGAGGAAAACTACAAAACCTTCCGTAAGAAAGTCAAGAAAATCGTCAACCGCTCGAATTATGGGGCTAAGGTGAAAGCTGCAAAGCTTTCCCCAATAGTTAGAGGATGGAAACAATACCACAAGTTCTGTAAAATGGACGGCTCACGATTCAGCCTATACCATCTACAATACAGAACCTACAAGGTATTCAACAAGGAAACCAAACTTGACCGCCACTCTAGTAAGAAACTACTTGACCATGCGTTCCCATCGGTTCCCTACTCCGAAAACCGTCACGTCAAAGTCAAAGGCAACAAATCACCCTATGACGGAGACTTAGTTTATTGGAGCAAACGCAACAGTAAACTATACGACGGAACAACCTCGAAACTATTAAAGAAGCAAAACCATACATGTTGGTACTGTGGGCATAAACTAACCTCCTCCGAGAGGGTACATTTGCACCACTTTGATGGCAACCACAACAACTGGGAGAAATCAAACCTCGTAGTTGTTCACGAAAGCTGCCATGACTATATCCACATGAGCACAAAGGAAGTAGAGATTATCAATCCTTTCTAAGAGTAAAACCCTTACTACCGAATTGGGAAGGAAAGATAAAGGAAGCTAACTCCAAGAATATCGGGAGCCGGATGCCGTCAAAGCGGCACGTCCGGATCTAACAGAGAGGGGCAAGGCGTAATAGCCTTCCTCGACTCTACCCATTAAGGTTGATTATGGGCTTCAAACGGCTTCTTAATCGTGCTGAATATAAAGCGATCGCCTTCATACTGATTTGTCAACTGTGTCTACAATCTGTCTACAAACTGAAGCGATCGCCTTGACTCTGTTTTTACGGCTGTGGGCATAATGGGTAGCAGAGAGCGTAAACTTTGTCTACAAGTGTATACAAGCTGATTTACTGCTTTGGGGATAATGGGCGGTGGTGCGGGTACAGAGGAGGCGAATGTTGCTGAAGGTGCCTACAGTGGGATGGGATTTTCTTCAAAAAATCCCAGCTCAAAATTTGCAAACTGCTTTAGATATCCAAGAGACGTTTTTTGAAAAACTGAGTATTAAAAAAGACTTACAGCGTCCTCCAAAATACCGTTTAAAGCGATTTGTTGCATGGGCGGACTCACAAGGTTATTTCAAAAAACCTGTATCCAAAGACAAAGTTAAAACTCCAGCTAAAAACAAAACGTATCGTTTTAGAGATTATGTACCTACTTACAGAAATGCCGATTTTAAAGCGCAATGGGAAAAACCTGCTCCATACGCTTTAGGCGCAGTGAAGGGCGATTTTATTAATCCGCAAATTCAACAAGATTTAGAAGCATTGGAAATTTTTCAACAAGAGGAAATTAACTGCGCTTCTCCTTCGAGTCGTTCCAATAATCGGTGGCATTGGATGAGGATGCTGGGGTGGATGCACAGAGAAAAAGGAATTCCGCTCCTCAACTTGAGAATGGTAGCAGACGCAGATTCGGATGTACCTTGCATCATCCCTTTTGTCAAGTTAAAAATAAAATCCTCAGATTTCATCGATACAAATGATTACCTGCTGAAGGAGAAAAAATCAGAGATTAAAGCTCGTGAAGTAGCTGAAAGCACTATTGATATGCTGCGCGAGTTTTTCCTATGGCGATCCAATCTGAATAATAAGAAGAGTTCACTCGCAAGCGACATTAAAACTCTTGATGCTTTGCTGGTTCTGGCAAAATTCGCTTACAGAAGCGAAACTAACAAAGCTTTTGCAAAGCATTACGAGGATATACCTATGGTTAAGGCATTGCAGGTCATGAAGGCGCAGATTTATGTAAAAAAGGCTGGCCAAAAAAAAGTACTTGGTCGGACGACGCGAGGTGCTTCATGGCGTGAAGTCATAGAGTTTCGCGAAGGGCTGAGAAGAGAAGCCGACACAACAACTTACGTCAATTACAAAGAACGTCCTCTCAATACTATCGCTAATGACATACAAAACTTCTTATTCCTAGCTTTTTTAACCGTTGTTCCTCCAGACAGAACACGGACGCTTCAAGAATTGAGAATAGGCGAAACTATTAAGCACGGTTTATTTATTAACAATCGCTTTATCCCCTCTTCTGAGCTTCTTCCAGATCAAGCAAAGTATTACATCCACTTACAACCAGGGGAGTACAAAACTTCTAAAACATTTGGTGAATGGGTTGCAGAGGCATTTCATTAGGTGCAGGGACTTTCTCTATAGATATTCAACCCCAATCAGGAAATACCGATTACGAATTTTATATTAATGCAACAACACCACAAAGCCAATCACAATTGCTTAAGGATGCTGGTAATCTTGCTGATGCTGCTGGTGCAGCAGCAGCATCAGCAAATGGTTATGGGAGCAACTTGATTGCGTGAGATCGAATCAAAAACTTATTCATGGTGGTGGTCATGGTCAGAACCTTTCGTTGTTTGGCGATAAATCATTTTCGTTGAAAGGTGTTGATATTTCTTTAACTTGGTGAGATTTCTTCTTTTTGGTGTCCTCAAGTGTCGGTTAACGAATTATTTGTCGTCTTAACAAATTAATGTCGTTTAAATTTTCAGTTGATGCAGCAGACATAAAGAGCGATGTCGGGTTTTTTCAGTAAAAATACAAAGACAAAGCTTATATATACTGTACGGGCTAATCCTTGATACACCTCGTTAAGGCATATAATCGCCCAGTGACATTAATTTGTTAAAACGACAAATAAGAGCGTTATCTGACACCTGCATTAAGGTTGACTATGGGCTTCAAAAGGCTTATTTTCGTACAACGTCCTCATGACTTCAAACGGGTTGTTTTCGGGCTGCTCAAATTCGCGATCGCAAATTATTATATAGTCAGTGTAGGACGCAAATTGTAAATTTTTACCACGGCTTACTGAATTATCAGGTGGGCAATGCCCACTTTATAATTTTACGAATTATTACAGAGAGCTTGTACTAACGCTTCTATTCCAGCTGGATTGGTGAAATAGGTGAGATGGTCGCAAGCGGCATCTGGTGATATAATTCTTGGCTGAGGGATTCGCTCTAGGCTAACACTTTTGATGCTTTCCAATGTCACGGCGATATCGTTTGGTTGTTGGAGAAACACCTTATTTACGACACTATCTACAGCAGAGCCAAATAATTTCTGCATCAGTCGCTGTATTTGACTGGAGTTTTTTCCAGGTTCAATTTGTAACGCTTCTGAATGAATCGAGCGATCGCCAGCAATTATAGTGTACTGGATCTTGGGGTCAATATTTTTGGCGATGCTTTGGATATATTCGCTTTTGAATTGCATTTGATCCAAAGCTTTATCGTTAGCTTCCAAAAATGCCAGCAAAGCAGTAATAATATTGACAGACCAAGCAACGCTAGAAAGTTGATTTAACCCTATACCAAGAGCAGTAAAAGCCCAATCTTGCATTTTAGGCCAAGGAGAACCCGCGTTAGGTGTCCCCAACATCACTAAGTGTTGGACAATTTGATTTCCACCTTTTTCCTCAATAAAAGAACGAGAGACTAAACCACCCATTGAATGAGCAACAATATGTAATTGTTTCCCGTGGTTAGCAGTTAAACCAACCGCTTCTAATCTTTGCTTAAGTAGTTCGGCGTTTTCTTGAATTGTCGTATTGATATTTTCGTAATCAAAAGCCAAAACTAAGTCATACTCATCTTGGAGAGTTTTCTCTTGTGCATTCTCTGTAGTTTTTGCCAAGACACTAGGAAGTAAACTTTTTGTATCGCCAATAATACCGTGAATGTAAAGCAGAATCTTATTGGCTGAGGAAACTTTGGCTTTTATATCCTCATTCTCTAAATAAGACACATTTCCCTGTGGAGAAACCTTGGCAATTCTCAAAAGCGGATATTTAAAGTTTTGCCCCAAGCTCTTGTACAGCACTTTTTGGAAAAGTATTTTAATTGAACCTTGCAAACTGCGACTATTGACTGTTGGTTCGGGTAAACGTTCTAATGTAATTTCTGTCTTACCATTCCTCGTCACAGCTTTACCCAAAGGTAAGAAAAATTCTCCATCATGCGATATGGGTAAGATATGTTCGTCTGATGATAATGACTTACCAACCGATAATCTGAGTGGATTTTCTGGCGTTACACTTTCGTGATTTTGCACATCAACAATTTCCAAAACACTATATGAATTAGTGCTACGAGTTGTGTTAAACTCGTATGGTTCAACCAGGTTCCTTCCGCCGTCTCGCTGAAGAATAGTTTGCTCTTGTACAAAAATCGGTGGTATTAAATTACTATTAATATCCCGACTACTTGGAGGTAAGGAGTTCAAACTAAATTTTCCCTTAAAAGTTGAATGTCCCTGTAGTTCGACACCAGTCAGTAAAGTGGTTGACTCAGACTCTTTGATTTCTATTCCACCTGGTGGTTTTACCAGAGTAATTTTGACTGACTGAGTCATCCAGTTATCGATAAATTTGTCTTTCTTTCGGCTGGTTTGACGAGTATAAACTTTGTCCATTAAAAGATTGAGAGTACCAGATAAATCTGAAGAGCGATTTACTGGGGGTGGAGAATCTAAACCAGGTTGTTGGAGTAAACTTGCATTGAAGTCTCCAGTACTGACAATTAATTTGAAAATCTCGTCGTACTCAGTAATTCCGTTGTTTAAGTAGGCTCTGGGAATTTCTAACTCTAATTCCTCACCTTCGGCAATATTTCCGCTAGATAAACGTATACTGCTCCTTTCTTCAAAAAATTCAGGAACAGCTATTTCATAATCTCCAGCTAATTCTATGACTTGAAAAAACAGTTGTTTGTCGCTTTTATTAGTTACTTTAATCTTCACCTCAGGTGGTTCCGATTGATTATCTTTCCAAGTATATTCCCCTCGCAAACCAGAAACTTTTGTTTTTGATGAAGATGGTTTATCGCCATTCGTAACAATAACTTCCATTTCCACATCACCAGCTTTTATTTGGCTAGTTGGTGGAGTTTTTAATTCCAGAATATTCTTCCAACGTGCAATATGTTCTAAACGTTTGATGATTTGGTTTGCACGTTGTTGAGTGTATCCTTGTGTATCTGGTACTTCTGGAACTGGTGCTACTAATGGCTGTTTATCAGCAGGTTGCTTAATCCAATACTGGTTGTTAATTGCTTCTAAGTAATAATCAGCATCATTTAAGGATTTGGTTTCTCGAACAAATAAAGAGGATTTACCAGCATCAACTGTTGAAAGTTCTTTACGAGCTAGTTTGACACCTTCATCATCACCTTGAAAATAGACCTTTAACTGAGGTAATGGTACGCTTGTTACAATTGCCCAGTAAGGTTTATCTTTAGACAGTTGATTACTATTACCGATAATTTCAGCAATACTAACTTCTGTAAATACTTCAGTCAGAGTAGCTTCGCAAATAGCCTTGTCAATTTCCCGTAACTGCTCTGGTGTACTTCCTGGAGGGAAAATAGCTACTCTCGTCTCTCCTTCAGATGTTGGGTGAATCCCATGTAAAATCCCACCGTTAATTACCCAATTGCGATGAGTCTCACTGTCATAAGTAAAAGTAAAATGAGTGATAGGTTCTCCTGCTGCACCTCCCAAGAAAGTTTTGATTAAATCATCTGAGTTGGCTTCTATTTGAGGTGACTGCTCTTTAACTTTACCAGTTATCAAAGCATTAATATCTTGAACTAGATTTGTATAGGATAAACTACCATTAGTCGTCTGTAGAGCTTCAGTCAAAAAGTAAGAAAAAGCACCACGAGGTTGACCATTTGAGCCTTTATACTCTTTCGCAGTTTGAAAGTTGCGACAAGCAGAAATTGCTACATGTATCGGTGGCTTATAACTTTTGCTGACGCGGTAATCTAACCATTCTTGCGGAAAAAGAAAGTCTTTTAATTCTCTTACCTTTCCATCCGGATTTGTTTGACGTTCGACAACTTCTGGATCTCTTGTGGCGGTGCCAGAGTGGCAAGAATCTAATATAATTAAGATGTGGGGATTCTTTTTAGCGACTTGCTCAATTAAATAATTTAATTCTTTATCTGCTAAATCTTGACCTTCTGTTGTCCGGCTGTCATAGCAAACTAAAGTTTGAATTTTTCCATCTCGTTCTTCTTTCCGAAAAAATTCTGGTACTGTTTCTTCAGAACCATGACCTGCATAATAAAATAATACGACATCTTCACTATCAGCTTGGCATAGATGTTGCAAAAAGCCGTCGATAACCGCTTGACGTGTTGCTAAATCATTAGTTAAAGTCTTTTCAACTAATTCCCATTGATTGTCAGTAGCTATTCGCTGGCGTAAGTATGCTTCTATCGCTTTAATGTCATTGACGCAGCCATTTAGGGAATTCACTCCTCTTGAATTAGGATGGTAATTATCGATCCCAACAAATAAGGCATAAATTTTGTGAGTCATTCGTATTCTCCTAGCTAAATAACGGGACTTAAACAAAAATCAAGGTTCAAACTAATTTTATAACGGTAGTCATGCATAGTAATTAGAACTTACGCATTGACGTAAAATTTGCCGATGTGGATTGCTTCCCCCGGCAGACTTGACAAAATTTTGATTGTGTGATGATCACCATAGTAAGCATAAATTACCTCGTTCAAGTCGGTATTTAGAACTAGCGAAGACATAAGCCTTCCTTCTACTTCTTATTTAGGTGTCAATAAAATCAACTTATGCACACTGCGGAAGATCTCAGATCTTGCACCTAGAAATTTGAATATCAATTCCAAGACTTACGTGTTAAATTTTTTAAGCGTTCAATGTCTTGTTGTCAGCATCCGCCAAGCCCTTTACTCCACGAAAGGGCATAAACGTGTAGTATTGGGCAAAGAGCGGGTTATTTCCGATGGCTTGAGCAAATCTTTTGTCGAAAATAACCCACAACATTCTTCGGTGTTTTACGAATCCACTCTCGAGTAGTCGAAGCTAGATTCCTTCAATACATCAGTAATATATTTTTGATTGGCGGACATCACAGGCTCCATCTTTTTGATGGTGTGGCGCATATCATAATCACTGTTGTGAATTTTTTCAGAATGCTGTAGAAGCAAAGATGCGCCTTCCTTGTCTTCCGGAAATTCGCTGGCGAACATCTTGCGAATATTTCCCGGAGGTACTGGAACTCCTGTCCAATGTTCAAAAAGGATTTTGATACGAGATCCCCAATGATTACAGGAGAGAGGCTTTGTGCTCTTAATCTGGCGGAAGAAGAAATTATGATCCACTACACCTTGAACTCCTCTACCCCATTTGAGCCAACGGCGGATGTAATCATAAAGACACTTGTCACCAAACTCAATATTTGGGATTTCAACCCACCAGCCGCCATTGTTTTTTAAAGCCGGAGCCATTGTTTTACCAGTCTTGTAATCTTCAGTCTGGTGATGAATGTAAAATTTACAACTGGAGTCATTTGACCAAATGCCAGACTTTTTCATTTCTTCAACTGATAGAAAGTTTTTCTCAGTCAAGATACCTTCTTTAAAGGTTTCCCCAATGCGTAAATTATAGAAAGTTCGTGAACGAGAGGGGACGAGAAGACAAAAGGCAATGCTTAAAAACCTTTGCAGTTCGTTAGCAAGAGATGTGTTTCTTCGCGGCCTTTCATCATATCCTTCACGGCAGCCCTCATTTTTTATATAGATAATCGCTTGCTCTGCTCTCAGTCGTTGTTTTTCCATCACCGTAATAGCTGTGGACCATTGTACGGAAGTTTCATGATAACTGACACTTTGGTTAACACTTTTACTCTCTTTATTTAGGTGAACGTGTATGACTAGCAAACGACGAATAACTGGAATAGATCTTTCGTCAGGAAAATCATCAGTGTTAATTAAATCGCGATAAATAAATTTACTAATAGCAATTATTATGGAGAGTCGCTTTTTCTGAGATTCTGGATGTTTGCCTACAAAAATTAGATAGCGCTGTACGCGTTTTTTATCAATTTCAGCCTGTTCTCGTGCTAACTGTATACCTTTATCTTGCTCGTAAAGATAATCGTGATGATTTGGATAATCCTTTAGCAAGAACAATAACTTGCTTTTAGCAATTACATTCTCAAACGACAGTTCATTAAGAGGTATGCCTTCATAACGGTGAATCCAGCCAAGTAGTTGAAGAATTTGTGATAACTCGGTGGCTAATCCTCCAGGTCGAACATTATTTGATAATCGCCATGCCTTATAAGCTTCAATTTGCTGCTGTAAATCCTCATTAATATAGTCATCAGGAAATTCTCTAGCACACAGAGTATGAACAGGACAGCGCTTTCGATGTAATTCCATTCCTGGATTTTTCTTCCGTGTCGGGAGACCCTTTTTCCGAAAAGTATTAAATATAGGTTTTGGTTTTTGGATTTGCTCAATTGTTTTGAAATAGCCTTGGTCCTTTGCCCAATCAATCCAAGCCTTTAATCTTGAGCGAGGTTCATAGCGTTTTTGAATTTCTGTACCAAGGATTTCAAAATGCGACTCTACTAATTCGAGTGCATTGAAAAGTTGCTCTAACGAAATCTGCTTAAGATAATTAATTCCATTTTGACTTTCGGCATCATTAGCTCTCTCTCCATGAGGCCCGCAAACTGGTACAAAGTACCTGACAATAATGCTTTGTAACGGTTGAATTTGAGAGTTTTTACCACTTGTCTGTAAATGTTGGCAGTAGCTATTGTAAATCTCGAAAACTTTCTGTTGTTCAATTACTTCAAGCTCCATTATCTCAGAGGGTACATCTTGAGGTACATACTCTCCACCCCAAGGTGCAATTGAGTGAGGATGTGGTAGATATTTCTGTTCTCTTGCCCAGTCGATCATGCCTTGCAATGCACTTCGTATACGAGTGTGGTGAGCTTTCCCAAGCTCTAATGCCTCAAGAACAGGGGTAGCAATTGAAGGTGCCTCATTTAGATATTCTAAAGGTATATCTTCTAGGTGATTAAGAGCAGCTTTGACTTCATCTTCAAGAGCAGGCTTGTGAAAAGGTAAAGGACCACCTGTACCAGGAACAAAGTAGCGAATAATGGCATTACTAATATCAGCTTGAGCCTCTCTGTCTAGAAGCTGCCTTAGATACTTATTGTAAATATCTAGGGCTGTAGCTGGCTTTAGATTTAGTTCTTTAAATCTGTCTAATTGTATGTGAGCACAAATTCCTTTTGGTACAGGATTATGAGTTACGAACCTTTTGACCAAAACGAAGCTCAAAAAGTAGTTTGGTGTAAATTAAAATCTGCATTCAAAGATGAAGTTGGGGTAGCGTTTTATCGGTATCCCATTTTTCATCGCAGCGGGAATCTTCATAGAGAGCCTGATATTCTGCTCGTGCATCGAGAGTACGGATTATGGGTAATTGAGTGCAAAGGATGCGAGATCAGTAATATTGCTAGCATTCAGGGTCATGAATGGAAGATGAATAATTGGCACTCGGAAATTGAGACACCAGTAGCGCAAGCAGAAGACCAAATGTTTGCCATTAAAAATCGGTTGACAGAAAGAAGAGAAACTCGCGGGTTGGTAAGCTTTAATTTTCGAGTTGTCCTTCCTTCTGTTAAGCGTGAGGAATGGCAATCTAAAGGATTCGATAATTTTCTATCTACTCAAGGCGTTGTTCTTTTGGCTGAAGATTTAACATCAAAGGTTTTTAAAGAAAAAATTATTCAGGGTAATAAAGAAAATACTCAACGAATGATGACCGACGAGCAGTGGGAAACAGTAAAAGCAGTTTTGGGTGGAACTTTACCATCTAAACCACCGCGTCCTATTCCAACAGGTACGCCTTCTAATAATCCCATCAGAGTTATTCAAACTATTGAATCTAAACTAAAAATACTAGACGAGCAACAGCAAAAAGTTGCATTTGAAGTACCTAATGGTCCACAGCGTATTAGAGGATTAGCAGGCACGGGTAAAACAGTTTTGTTTGCTAAACGCATCGCTAAAATGCACGCTATTAACCCGAACTGGAAGTTGGCTTTTGTATTTTTTACTCAAGCACTCTATGACGAAATTACCGAGCGAATTGCCCTTGAATATCGGGGGATGACAGAAGAAGAACCCAATTGGTTAAATCTAAAAATCTTGCACGCTTGGGGAGCAAGAAATAAAGAAGGTTTTTATCGGACTTTGGCTTTAAGATGCGGTATAAATCCCAAAAGCCTTAATGATGTTAGAAGCGAAATTGGTTCAGTTTCTCCAGCAGAAAGTTTTAAATATATTTGTGATCGCCTCGAACAAGACGTTAGAGATATCCCCGTTATTTACGATGCAATTTTGATTGATGAAGGGCAAGATTTACCGCCGTCGTTTTATCGGTTGGCTAGAAATACGCTTTCTGACCCCAGACGATTGTACTGGGCTTACGACGAAGCGCAAGGTATTGGTTCTCTTGTTGTTCCTCAACCAATTACTATTTTTGGTAAAAATGCAGACTCGTCGCCAGTTGTGGACTTGGGTGGTAATAAGCTCGATAATGGTCATACAACATCGCCATTTTACGAAGGTGGTATTAGAAAAGCTCATAACATGAATGGATGCTATCGTACCCCTCGACAATTACTGATGACTGCTCACGCTATAAATATGGGGTTATTTCGTCTTGAAGGAGTATTGCAAGGAGTAACCAATCAAGTGGAGTGGGAGAAATTAGGTTATCAAGTTTTGGATGGTAATTTTACTGATGGTAGTGTCCAGACAAGAAAAAAAATTACAATTACGCGCCTCGATGATAAAAGTCCTCACCCTATTGACCAGCAAGATTTTGAAGCAAAAGAAGCTGTTGGTTCATCATTGATAATTCAAGCGTTTGACTCACAAGATGATGAACGCGAATGGATAGCCCAACAAATCAAGAAAGACTTAGAGTTGGGTTTTGACCCTTGCGACATTATAATTACTGGACCTACTGGCGACAATGAGAACGGCTACTTTCAAAGTCTCAAAGAAGCTTTAAGAATGCATGGAGTTAAAAGCTGCATTGCTGGGGTGGATACTCAACATGATATTTTCCGCATGGACGGTCATGTGACAATTGCTACTATTTTTAGAGCAAAGGGTAATGAAGCTTGGAAAGTATATGCTTGTAGATTCGACTACGCAACCAAACCTTTAAATTGGAGACATTCAGAAATAGAAATACACAAGCGCAATGAAGCATTTG
The DNA here is from genome assembly GCA_964657555.1 of uncultured Microcoleus sp. GTDB lineage: Bacteria > Cyanobacteriota > Cyanobacteriia > Cyanobacteriales > FACHB-T130 > CAZZWA01. The sequence goes on along the minus strand of CAZZWA010000082.1, from coordinate 573 downwards.
TTGCATTAACCCGCGCCCGTGTCTGGTGTGTAGTGACAGGATTAGAATCACCCATTTTTGACGAACTGCGCTCCTGCTTTGAGCAGTATCCAAAGTTCTGTTTCCCCGCTTTCAACAGAAGGACAATCGAAAGAAACAATGATGAATTAGAAGATAACGGTGTATTAGTAACACTGTAAAAGTCATTCGTGACAGGTTAAGACGATGTACCACAGTCAATTTCCAGGCTTGGGTATAATCCTTAATTTACCTCACGTTGAAGCTTAACTGAACCGTATTTACTTATGCTCTGGCTGCAAATAGTTCTAATTATAACATTGCACATAACCAAATAAGGAGTAAAACAATGGAAAAAAGTGACTACTATAAAGTCCGAAAAATATTATCAGCTAGTAAATTTGTAGATCAAGTCGTAGATGAGTTTAGTATTGTTTCCTCAACAAAATTAGGATTATTTACTAAGGTAGCGACTAACGTGGCGAAAATCGCAATATATGCTGAAGATTGGAGGCATACTGATAACCCACCTTCCGCACCCTAACTGTCACACATCAACAAAAAGCTGACAGGGTA
>CAZZWA010000081.1:13605-17194 GCA_964657555.1 uncultured Microcoleus sp. | reverse complement strand
CTTTAATATCAAGCATTCATTTGATTCTTAAGGTGATAAATACCTAGATTAAAGGTGATAATATAGATGAAAAGTATTGATCTAAATTCCTAGAAGCACGTGAGCAGAATGCTGCTTGCCGAGTGATCGGGTTTATTGAAACAATGTGATCGGAATCACGCGAAAACAAGCCAAAACGCGATGAAGTGGGTCTTAGCAGAGCTGCGGCTACCACCACGTTCTAGGCGGCTGGCGAGTAAAATTGATTCAATAGCCGACTGAGGTGGCCAACATCCACCCTACTGCTGAATAGTTAAAAATGACTCCTCCCCAGCCCCAACGCCCGCCCCAAACTATCCTGGGCCAGCTGACCCAGGCAGTACAGACAATTCAAGCTAAGGTTAATTTTCAACAGCTGGCGCTCAAGCCCAATGCCAGGGTGCCGGAGTTGTGGTTGCAGGAGGCTGGTGCCGCCAAGGCAGAGGTCTATCCCCTGCTGGGAGAGCGGTACGTACTGGGACGCAGCTCTAAATCCTGCGATATTGTAGTGCGCAACCCTGTCGTCAGTCAGATCCATTTGTCCCTAACGCGGGAGGGGCCACGGCATAAGTACTTTGTCCTTAGAGATGAAAACTCCACTAACGGAGTCTATAAGGGCAGACGTAGGCTGAATGGCATTGAGTTGCGCCACGGTGACGTACTCACTTTGGGGCCGCCGGAACTAGCAGATGCTGTCCGGATTCAGTACTACGACCCACCTCCTTGGTATGTTCTGGGGATTCGTTACGGCTTTTACGGTGCGGGTGGGTTAGTCGGGTTGTTGGCTTTGGCAGTCGGGGTGGAAGTGCTAAAAGCCCCATCAGTTAGACCCTTACCGACGATTCTCCAGCAGCCAGTGGTTGTCTATTCTGGTGATGGCAAGACACCTTTGCAACAGCCTAGGACTGAGGCTCATAGAGAACTCCCTAGGCTTCAGGACTTTAGCCCCTACCTGCCGAAGGCGGCGATCGCTTCTGAAGACAGCCGCTTTTACTGGCATCTAGGTGTAGACCCATATGGCACTCTGCGGGCATTAGTCACAAATGTCCGGGGTGGTGGAATTCGCCAGGGAGGTAGCACACTCACCCAGCAGCTGGCTCGCAGTTTATTTAGGGACTATGTGGGTAGGGAAGACAACGCCGCTCGGAAAATCCGGGAAGCTGCGGTGGCGCTGAAATTAGAAATGATATACAGCAAGGACGAAATCTTACGGAATTATTTGAACCGCATCTACTTGGGTCAAGGTGCCACAGGGTTTGAAGATGCCGCCCAGTTTTATTTCGGCAAGTCAGCCAAAGACTTAGATATTTCAGAAGCGGCGACACTAGTGGCTATTCTGCCAGCTCCCAATAGTTTTAATCCGGTTAAGGATTACAAAACAGCATTGGCACTGCGCGATCGCGTCATAAACCGCATGGCTAACCAAGGCTTGATCACTCAAGCACAAGCTGACCAAGCAAGGCGATCGCGCATTGATGTCAGTCCTAAAGCCAGAGAGGCTTTCACCCTCAGTAATATCAAAGCTCCCTACTTCTACAGCTACGTCTTTAATGAACTCCGGACGCTGTTAGGTTCGGATCTTGCTAGAGAAGGCAACTTTATTATTGAAACAAGTCTGGATCTGCCCACTCAACGGAAGGCAGAAGTTGCTCTCAGGAATGCGGTCAGCACCAGTGGGGCCAGCAATCGATTTTCTGAAGGTGCCCTTGTCACTCTCAACTTCACCACTGGTGAAATCCTTGCCTATGTCGGCGGATTAGACTACCAACAAAGTCAGTTTGACCGCGTCACTCAAGCTAAGCGACAACCCGGATCGACTTTCAAGATTTTTACGTATACGAGTGCTATTGAGCAGGGCATCTCGCCGGGAAATGTATACTCCTGCGCTCCCCTGACGTGGAAGGGTCAGCGCTTTAAAGGTTGCGAACGCATTAGTGGTGGCAGTACTGATATCTACAATGGCATTGCTCAGTCGGAGAATGCGATCGCTCTGCGTGTGGCTCAAGATGTTGGTCTGGACAAGGTGGTAGATCTGGCTCGGCGATTAGGCATCACGACTCCACTTAATCCTGTCCCTGGCTTAGTTTTGGGTCAAAGCGAAGTCCCTGTTTTGGAAATGACAGGTGCTTACAGCGCCATAGCTGATCGCGGTGTTTGGAATCGTCCTCATGCAATCCAGCGAATTCTCGACAGTGGTGATTGCAAGGATAACAAGAACCGCGCTACCTGCCGAGTGATTTACTCTTTCAACCAAGACCGATCAGAGACGAAGAAGGTTCTCACACCAGCAGTGGCAGAAACCATGACCGAATTATTCCGAGGTGTTGTAGAAAGGGGCACTGGGAAGGCGGCAAATATTGGACTGGGAGAAGAAGCTGGTAAAACTGGTACGACAAATCGGGATGTTGACCTCTGGTTCATTGGTTTTATTCCCAGTCGGCAGTTGATTACCGGCATTTGGCTGGGAAACGATAACAACTCTCCTACCAGTGGTAGTAGTGCGCAAGCAGCCCAGCTGTGGGGTAACTATATGCGTCAAGTTGTGCGTTGATGCCTGCCCAATTTTGGATAGCGCTACGCGCCGCCATAGCTCTGACGGACACATACATGCTAGAGGATTTTAGATTAATTTCTCTCATCTAAAATCTAAAATCGAACGACGAGCCAAGAAAGGTAAATTGCTATGGTATCTGGTAATCTTATACGGCAGGTCTTCTCACTAGAAGACTATCTGGCTAATCCACCTGATGGTATGGAGTGGGTAAATTGTCAACTTGTCGAGAAACATCCGATGGAGTGCATGGCTGAAGGCAATTTGCCTAAAAATTCTGGAAGTGGGCGATCAACGAGAAGTATACGAGAGGTGAAGGGAGCGATCGCGCCAATATCTTCCAGATGATTCACAAACGACTACTCCCGAAAAGTCGTGAGTATCTACTTAGAATTTCGCAGCCAGCTATGAATAAATGGACGCGCGCAACAGTGATGGTGTTGATGGGAGTGGCGATCGCCATTTCATCGCCACTTCTTCCCATCAATCCAAAAATCAGACGAGTAATTGCCTTAGATCTACCACAACCCCGTTTACCAGCAGCACAACTGACTGGACGCGACTACAATCAACTACGTGACTTGCTAGCAGCAAACCAATGGTTAGCGGCTGATGATGCCACAGACAGGCTAATGCTGAAAATAGCAGGTCAGCAAAAATCAGGCATCCTCACACAGCAAGATATCAAGCAATTTCCCTGTAACGACTTACGCGCCATCAATCGACTCTGGGTTACCTATAGCAACGGGCGCTTCGGATTTGTCCCCCAAGACCAAATTTGGGATAGCGTTGGTGGCCTTGATGAGCAAGATCCCACTCTCACCAAGTATGGAGATCTTGAGAGACTTCGCAACTTTAAGGCTCAAGTGCAATGGGACAACACATGGCGGGGAAGCGATCCAACAACTGCCCCCACAGGACACCTGCCGAAGATAGTTATAGATATAGATATCCCTGGCCCTGTGAGGAAATGGCCTCTAGCCTATGAGCCATCAATCCGAAAGTGTTTTCAGGATAATA
>CAZZWA010000081.1:11843-13505 GCA_964657555.1 uncultured Microcoleus sp. | reverse complement strand
AGAAATCCTCTACGAATGTGGTAAGCAATCGCCACTTGTTGACAACTGAGGATTGTGAAAGCCTTACCTTGTTTGCGTTTCAAGCACCATGTTACCTGGTACCGATCCAGCCAAACTCACCATAGCCGTTCTTCTTGTTCCCAAGGGAAACAAGAAGAACAAAGGTCACGACGCCGTTGCCTGGTCAATTTTTGCTACTTCCTCATCAGATAACGTCACCTCAACAGCCCGCACCGAATCTTCAATACTAGAAGTCTTGCTAGCACCAGGGATAGGTACGAGCACTGGTGACTTAGCCCGCAGCCACGCCAGTACAATAGCGTAGACTGAAACCCCCTTCTCTTTTGCTAAATCTGCGATCGCCTCAATATCTTCTAGCTTACCTACGCGACGGCTGCCACCTAGGGGACTCCATGACAGGAAAGTCAGTTTCTCCTTCTCGCAATACTCCAGTACCCCATCAAACTCAGGCTGCCGAAACCAGGGATTGTATTGGTTCTGGACGGAGACTATATCAACCACATCGCGAGCACGTTTAATTTGCTCTACTGAGAAGTTGGAAACGCCGACAAACCGGATTAAGCCTTCCTTCACTGCTTCCTTTACTGGTGTCAGCGATTCCTTGATCGTATATTTGGGATCGGGAGCATGGTACTGCCAGACATTAATCGGTTTTTTGCCTCCTAGTGCCTCAAAGCTGGCGCGGATCGTCTCCCGCAGATGGTCAGGGTTGCCGTTGCGCGTCCACTCGCCATTCGGTCGCATCAAGCCGCCCTTAGTTGCAACGATGATCTGGCCCACGTCACCAGAGTACTGCTCAAGTGCTTTGGCGATGAGCCGCTCGTTGTGGTGTTTGTCTGATTCGTCTTTGCAGTAAGAATCAGCTGTGTCAATCAGCGTCACACCCAAATCGAGGGCGCGGTGGATGACTTCTATTGATTGCGATTCTGGAGGTCTGCCACTTAGAGACATTGGCATCCCGCCTAGACCAATGGCACTAATGGTTAGGTTGGTATTTCCTAGTTGTTTCGTTTCCATAGATTAAACTCACTTTTATCATTTTAGCTGAGGTTTCTTTTTAACTGATTAACGATACGCGAGTCGGAAAGCGTCTATCTAACGGTTAATTATTGAAAATCACTCAGGTATTTTGTCTAGTAACAACATACATCAGGGAGAGTGCAGCTACTGATGGAGCGAGATTGATCTTAGATGATTGTTGATCCAAGCGATGATTCCAACTTAATTTACCATAATCGTCCTCAAATATCTGTATCCCAATGTGATAATTATGGAGATAAATCTTAACCTTAAAGCCAAGAGAATCCAGCATTTTGTAGTAAAATTTTGGCCCCTTGCTTCTAACCGAAAAATTTAGCTAGAAGCACTCGTGTAAAAGCGTAACGCAAACTGCCAAAAGAAATGGGAAGCAAGCAACAGTCCCAGCGCCAGCACTGCTGCACCTACTATCCAGCCGACTTGCACCCGACCAAGCATTGCTTCATCTGGCACAGTCGTCAGAAATGCCACTGGCACCACGAAAGTGAAGAAAAAACGGTAAGTAGTGGGATAAGCTACCATTGGGAACCGTCCTGCTTCTAGCAAACCTCTCAGCACCAAGGCTGTTGCCTCCCACCACTCTTCTCATTATCGATGTATCCC
>CAZZWA010000081.1:0-11743 GCA_964657555.1 uncultured Microcoleus sp. | reverse complement strand
GCACGCGAGAGTTTTACCGCCGTTGCGATATCCAGTGCCCCATTACCGAAATGACTTGCAGCTCCCACCACACTGGAAATATCGTGAATGGCAACACCTGCCCACGTCCCAAACTGAGTCGGTGTCAGATGCAGCGAGTGTCCCAACGGTGGAAAGATATATAGAGCTGCTGCATTGAGCAGGAAAACCGTGGCGATGGCGATCGAGATTTCACTTTCTGCCGCAGCAATTACCGAACTAACGGCGGCGATTGCCGAACCACCACAAATTGCTGTTCCAGCACAGATGAGAACAGAAGCGTTCAAAGGGATTTTCAGCCATTTGCCTAACTGATATCCGAGTAGAAAGGTTGACGCGATGCTACCAGCCGCGAACAACATCCCACTTGTGCCTGCTACAAGAACAGTTGCCAAGTTCATGCCGAAACCGAGCATGACGACACAAGCTTGTAGAAGCATTTTGGAAATTCGCTGACTGGTGCGGGGAAAAGGATTTTCAACACTCAATGCGACAACCATTCCCAACGTCAGTGCAAACGGTGGTGAAACCCACTCGGTCAAAGAGGAGCCAGCCGCACCGAGAAATAAGAGCGTTTGTAGGCTAATTTGCTTTGTTCGCAAACCATGCAGAATCTCGCTGACCGAAGCAGGCTGATATCGTCTGGATAGCTTCATCGATTAGCTCGCAAAATTACAAAACTTACGGTTGATTCCACCTTAAAAGCCACTAATAATAGAAGCAAACGTTCTTTTTGCTTAAACCAATCGCTAAAATCGATTGATACGAACTTCAGTGACGCAATTAGGGTATGACAAGGGCGACACTCGATCAGTTACGGGTTTTTCTAGCTGTAGTGGAACACATGCACTTCACGCGAGCCGCCGAAGCTCTCTACATGACCCAATCCTCAGTCAGTGCAGCAATTCAAATCTTGGAAGAATCTTATGGAACGAAACTGTTTCATCGAATTAATCGCCGTGTAGAAATCACAGATGCAGGCAGGCTTTTGCATGCAGAGGCACAAAAAGTTTTAGATCAAATGGATTTGCTCGAACGCGGATTGCAAGAATTGAATAACTTGCAACGAGGCGAGTTGAAATTGGGAGCTAGCCTCACGACGGGAAACTACTGGTTGCCGGATAAGATTTGTCAGTTCAAACGCGAATATCCTGGTGTCCAGATTCGCTGCACGCTGGGAAATACGGAAGAGATTAGTACTGGAACAGCAAGCGGACTGTTTGATTTAGGGTTCGTAGAAGGTGAAGTGAAATCAACCGTTGAAAGTATTTTGGAGCAGTCAGTAGTCGGAAGCGATCGCCTGATTATTGTGGTAGGCAAATCTCACCCTTGGTTTGGGCGCACTAAAGTCTCTATAGCAGAACTGGTAGATACGGCTTGGATCGTGCGAGAAGCAGGCTCTGGTACGCGCTCTGTATTTGAGCAAACGTTAAGACAGTGGGGAATCGAGCCAGAGCAGTTGAATGTCATTTTAGAAATGAGTAGCGGTGAAATGGTGAAAGCCGCCGTTGAAAGTGGGATGGGAGCAGCAGCGATTTCTGAGTTGATGGTGAAAAAAGAATTACAGTTGAAGAGTCTGCGCTCTGTTCCCGTGAATAATTCAGTAACAAACTCATTTGAGCAGATCGTTCGCCCGTTCCTACAGTTAAAACATCGGCAGCGTTTTCAAACTCGACTATCCCAAGCTTTTGAACAGATATTCACAAACTGACCAATGGATTCAGGCGGCTAACTTAGAAGCTGAATGTCACTAAGTTATCGGCACTGATTTTTCAACGGGATAAAAGACTTTAACTATTTCTCCTTCATTAGCAATTTTTTAGTGTCCAAAGACCTGTATGACTGGGGTCGCACATATTCAAAGTTTGCTGCTTACAAGTCAATTCAATTAGCTAAAAAAGCGATCGCGCTCCACCAAGGCTCCTAGCCTGCGCAGGAGGGTATTTTTCCCTGAATCTACACCTCAGAATTGGAAGCGAATTTGGGCGTTGATATAGTTGTCGGTAACGTTATTGCGCTCCAACACAGTCTCATAGCCGATCGCACCTGACACAGTCTTGGAAAACTGCGCCAGCACTCCCGCACTCAATCTGACGAAATCGCGATCTGGTTCGCCTGTAAACCTTCTCATAGGGATACCAGGTTGGGTGACGAGTTCAGTAATCATCTGGCGATTGTCGTTGGCAAACTCGTGCTCGTAGTTGGCTCCAAAATATGGTGTAATGCTGCCGAAACCTGTTCTGAAGGCATAGGATGCATAAGCGCCTACATCCATAATTAGGGAGTGCGCATCTTGATCGCGTACCAGCATATTCAGACTGCCAGCACCACTTTCGGTGTAACCGTCGATGTTGACTTGTTCGTAACGAATGCCTGCGGTTGGGCCAATTGAGAAACCTCTTGAGGTGAAGTTGTAGCCGGTGCTTAAACGCGCAGATAGCTGGTTTCCACTTGTGGTGGCTGTGGCTGTGCGGTTGTCAAAGGCGATTTTGCGGGTGAAGTCAAAGTCTGTCCAGCCATAACTGAAAAGCGCGTCGGCGTAGAAGTTTTTCTGGGAGTAAAGGCTGTACAAAATGGCAGAATAGCTATCGACATCGACGTTGCCTCTGTTATTTTTTAAGTCGGTGTTGTTTGTACCGTAGCTAATGGCAACTCCGAGAGCGAGATTCTGTGTAATTGGGAAGTCATTACCAACAGTTACGCCTTTTGTGGTGTAGTCGAAACCAGTCTTGGTAGCAGTTGTGTTTTGTGCGCCGAAGTTGATGTCACCGTTCACAAAAACACCCTGCTTGATGCGATTTTGTGTACCTGTACGCAGGGTTAACAAACGACCATTGATGTCGCGGGTTTGCCTGCGGGCGACGTTTAAGGCAATATCTCCTTGAGGGGCGATCGCTTCGGAACCTGTCAGCACTGCCAGGGCGAATTCTGATAATATTTTATGGCCAGCAGTTGTAGGATGAACAGCATCCCAATAAAAGAATTCGTCTGGGTTAGTACACGCTTGGTTTCCCAGGCATGGTTCGGTGATATTTTTGAAACCGAATCTTGCTGGATTGGCCCGCACTTCACTCAAGACAGCATTAGCATCGAGAGGAATAATGTTCAGCTTGCTGTTGTTGTGTGCTAATGTTTGCAAAGAAGCGCTCAAAGCGCTGTTATGACTGGCAGACAATTGAGTCAGGGCGGCACTCTGGGCAGGATTAGCACTCACACCTGGTATTTTTCCTAAATCTGGCAGATTAACCACCATAATATTTCGAGCGCCTGCTGCTGAGAGCTTTGTTACCGCAGTTGACAAGTTGCTAACCGTCGTCACTGGGTTTGGTACCGTACCTGTAGGTGGGTTCAGGTAGTCATTGGCACCTGCCCACACTACATAAAGTTTATCCGGACTGAGACGGGGTGATGCTTGAAGCGCGGTATCGATTTCAGTCTGCAATCCCGGAAGGGGAGTAGGCAATCTTCCCGGTGGAAAACGAAGGTTCTCTTGATTCACTGTCCCGCTTTGCGCTCCACCAAAGGCAAAGTTGGCACTTGTAGTCGTAAATTTAACATTGTTTCCCAGAATTTCCACCCATACGGGGCCATTAGAAAAACGGCCTTGAAAGTAAGGTGGGCTTGGGGGAAATGCCCCTCCTGTTACTCTAAAATCGTTGCCATTATCGGAAAGACTGTCGCCAAATATAGTCAGTCCGTTCGCATTCTGTGCCCTCGCCGAAACCGGCAACAGGGTAGATAAGAAGAATGCGATCGCCAAAACTTTTTTTTGCATAGTTATGTTTTATGCTGCCGCCAACCCAACTTGAGCTGACAGCAGAACTAATCGCCCGCGAACGATATCGGGTTGACTCTCTCCCCACACCTAAAGGCGGAGGATTCGGTTAGTGGTTAGTAGTTAGTTGAGGTTATCTGTTTTCTCCAACTATCAACGCGCCTACTAACAATTAACGTTTCATCCCCATAATTTGAAGATATGGGAATGAAACGCCGCTGACCTTCTCGGTGACTATACGAGTTTGGTTAATTCCTAGTAAGTTAGCTGAGGTGGGCTGGTTCTATCCGTTACATCCGTTACCACATCTGCTGCCAATTTTTCCTACGCCCCCATTTCTGAATATGGTAAAAACCAGAATTGCTCAATTGCTGCTGCACGTTCAATCCAGAAGGCGAATAGGGCAAAGGTATACTGAATCACAAAGCGCAGGGCAAAAGCTAGCACACAAGCTAGTAAAAATAGTAAAAAACGCCCATTTATTTTGATAGGCTAGTAGTCTTGCTCACAACGCGAGCATCTTACTCGCACTACCAATCAATCAAACTTTGACAGACTACTAGAGCCGATTGCAACCAAGCCAACGTAAGTAGAATCAACTTACCTCTTCAATATTTAACTCTCCATTCAGTAAAATCTTTGACAAATCTAGAATAATCATCATTTTTTCATGATATTGAACAACTCCTTGAAGGTATTCATCATTAGTTGAATGGATAGCAGTAGGCACCTCCATTATTTCGAGTGGGTTTAGAAAGAACGTCACATCACAAACTTCTTCCACGATTACACCAGCTACTATACCCTCTGCTTCTACAACCATTGCCTTAGAACCATCAGTTATACCTGTTCGAGGCAGATGTAATAATCCGCGAATATCAATTAAGGTAAGAACCTCACCTCGCAGATTCATATTTCCAATAATATGCGCTGGACAGCAAGGAATGGGAGTGACTCGGCGGATATCAGTAAACTCCCGCACAATATTTAAATCAATGCCAAAAAGATTACCATTTAAAGCAATTACTGCTAGAGTTTTTAAACCATTTAAATCCTGACTCTCTAATGAAAGTTTTAAATCATTAGCTCTTTCTCGAAAAATTGCTCTTTCTTCTAAGGTAGCATTTGGATAAAATATCGGCTGCTGGGTGAATAACAATTCAAAGCGATTAAATTGAAATTCGTCTGCTTCAAGAACATCTTGATTTTCCCCCGTTATGGAGTCTTCGATAAACGTATTTTGTGGAAATTCTACATATCGAAATAAATTTTCTGGGCTGAGTGTGATTAAAATATCTCTTGCGCTCCTGACAATACCTGCGATGATTTTTTGTTGATTGACTTCCGCCAATTCTTGTTCGCCGGAAAGTGTAGTGTTAATTTCATCTGGAGATATATTTTTTAGTCCATGTACTTCATTAACAATGATACCTATTCGCAACTTTTCCCATCTTAAAACCATTACACTATCTGTCAATAGATAGTCTGGTGATTCATAGCCAAATTTGCGATTAAGATCCATCACTGGTAAAATCTCTCCTCGGAGATTAACCACACCAACGATATCATGAGCAGCTTTTGGAGCTGCTCTCAATTCGGGTAGAGAAAAAATCTCTTCGACGTAAGTTGCGCTAATCCCATAAAGGCAGTTATTTAAGCTAAATGTGAGATAGGAATAATCTGTCATTTTTTCAATCAGTTACTTTTAACGCCGTTTCAATTTGGACAATCAATTCTGCAACAGTCAAATGGCTTAATTTAGGTAATCTAGTATTAGGAGGTAATTGTTTAAGAAAATTAAGAGCGGCTTGTTGTAGTTTAGTATTGCTTTCGCAGAAAGTGTTTTCAAGAGGTATATTATTGAATTCTAATAATAAATCTTCTTCTATAGAAGAATTTATTTTACTAGTCCTAAATTCTATAGATGGGTCAAAGGAATTAGCTGCTTGACGTTGATAGACTAGTGATTCTGGAAATACTTGTGTCTGAAATCGACTTAAATTCTGACTATAAAGTTCAGTATGACCTGTAATGAGATATCCTAAGGGTTGGAGAGTATAGTAAAATTTATCTAAAACTTTTGCGATCGCGGAGGCTTCAAAATAGATAAAGACATTACGGCAAATAATTAAATCCATTTCTCGCAACTCAGAGTTTTGCTGAGGAAATGGATCTTTTACTAAATTTAAATTCTGAAACTTGAGCATTTGCTTAATTTGCTGATCAATATGGTATTCATTGTCAATTATCTGGAAGTAGCGCTGCTTGATTTCAGCATCAACTTTTCTAAATGACCAAGAGCTATAAATTCCTGTTCTCGCTTTTTGTAGTGCTACTTGATTGATGTCTATACCCAAAATCATCAAATTCCATTGCTCTAGATCGGGAATGAGTTCTTTGAGAAGAATAGCAAGAGAATAGGGCTCTTCCCCCGATGAGCATCCTGAACTACAAATGCGGATCGTTTTCGTTTTATTATTGTGCTTGCGTTTAATAATTTCTGGAAAAATATGATTTCGTAGCAAGGAAAACTGCTCTTGATCTCGAAAAAAGTAACTTTCAATATTAGTAAACAGAATAACTAGTTCTTGCCATTCTTGAGCGCTATCCGCACTTAAAGATGTTAGTAATTGATAATAGCTTTCTGGAAAATCTAATTTGAGATTCTTCATCTCGAAAATATTTTTTCACTTAAAGTTGCTTGCTCTCTCTCTCTAATTTCTAGTCCGGTATACTTAGCAATTAGCTGAATAAAAGCCTGTTGTATTTCTATACTTAAAAATTCTGTATTCGACATTTATTCTCCAACAGTTCTCAATTTTAGAGGCAGATAAACTAATTATTTTAGTGTATTAAAAAATGTAATTTTCTACAACAATTTCAGCAGTGTTGGCGCGATCGCTTGAATAGGTAAAATCTTTTTTGCTGCTCCTAGGTCGATCGCTTCTTTGGGCATGCCAAACACTATGGATGTAGATTCATCTTGAGCAATAGTAAAACCACCAGCTTGGGCGACTACCTGCATTCCTTCTGCTCCATCTCTACCCATACCAGTCAACAATATTCCCACTGTTGCTTGACCATAGAACTTAGCTATAGACTTGAATGTAACCGTTACAGAAGGACGATGTCCTGCCAAGGGGGGTGAATGAGAGCAGATAAATCTGCCTCCAGCATCCAACTCTAAATGCTGCTGTTCTGGGGGAAAGTAAATCTTGCCTGGTTTGGGCATATCTCCATATTGAGCAATCTGAATTGGTAACCGACAACTGATCGCTAACCAATCAATTAATCCCTGCAAAAAACCGGTACAAATATGTTGCACGCAAATCACTGGCACAGGAAAATTCACTGGTAGTTGAGTGAGCAGTTCCTGTAGGGCTTGAGGTCCCCCTGTAGATGCACCAATAACTACTATTTTTGGTTTAGGGTGGGAATGAGAAGAGAAAACGGCAAAATTTCCTGTCTCTTGGCTCTTCGCTTGGATCAGAGACTTCCGCTTTTTTGTCAATACCTTTACTCCAGACAAGACTTTAATTTTATTGAGCAACTCCCGCTTGAGCAATTCATCATTCTTTGCTAGTCCTGTGCGTGGCTTAGGAAAAATATCTACCGCCCCTGCCTCCAAAAGCTGAAAAACATGATGAGTATCTTCTTCCTGCACCGAGGCACTAATCACTAGAATTGGTCGAGGATAGAGCGCCATTACTTCAGAGGTAAACTCCAAACCATCCATTTGAGGCATATGGAGATCTGTACAAATAACATCTGGCTGAACTTTGGGAATCAGTGTCAAAGCTTCTAGGCCAGTGCGAGCTTCTCCCACAACTTCAATCTGCGGTGACGAGTTCAGAATTCTTTTTAAGATTACGAGAGCAATCTGTGAGTCTTCAACTAATAAAACTCGAATAGGCATGGGCAGGTATTAGCAATTGTTACAGGTAAAGGATAAATAAATTAAAGTATGAGTTGAAAAAATATTCTTTTTTAAATAAGCTTTTCCAAGATTTCTAAAAGAACATCTTGATTAAATTTGCCTTTCATAATGTAAGCATTAGCCCCTGCTTCAGCTCCTCTTTTCTTATCTTCATCAGACGCAAGCGTAGTCACCAAAATTATTGGTAATTCGTTATATTTTTGATGCTGACGAATTGTGGCCGTTAGTGATAATCCATCTAAATGGGGCATTTCTACATCAGATAACACTGCGTCAAAGTCACGAGTTTGTAGTTGTTTATAGCCATCTAGTCCATCCACAGCTATCACCACTTCATACCCAGCTTTTTCTAAAAGCCGTTTTTCTTGAGTCCGAACAGGGATGGAGTCTTCTACAAGGAGAATAACTGGCTGGCGTCGAACTGTTTTCTTGAGTTTAATTGAGGGTACAGATGTCTGCTTCTGCAATGATTTGAGCAGATCTGGGGGGTTAAGAATCATGCAAACTTCTCCTGTGGGGAGAATAGTCGCTCCAGTAACATTACGGACTCGCTTCAATAACTGACTCTGAGGTTTGACCACGACCTCTTGAGTATCCAACAGGCGATCAACAAAGAATCCAGACTGTTGCTCTCCTACCTCAATGAGAACACATGGTTGCAAATCGCTCTTTTGGGGCTCAACTTTGGTGGTAGAAGCATAAGCCAGAGAGTTTGAGAGTTCCAGCAAATCAGCTAAGTTGGCAACAGGAATAGTTTTACCATCCAAAGCAATCGTCTCTCTACCTTCAGTAATGACAATTTGCTCTTGGGAGATAAGTAAAGTCGTTTGCACAAACTCAATTGGTAGAGCGTGGACAACTCCTTGAATTTCTGCAAGCATTGCATTGACAGTTGTTAGAGTTGTGCTGAGTTGTATACGGAAAGTGCATCCCTGACCGAGAGTTGATTCTATGTAGATATTACCTTTGAGCCGTTCGATATTGGTTCGTACTACATCCAACCCAATACCTCTACCAGAAATTTCTGTAATAAAAGTCCGGGTTGAGAAGCCAGGAGCTAAGATCAAGGCATGAATTTGACTGGGAGTCATAGTTGCCAGCTCTTCTGCATCATAGATCCCACGCTTAATGGCGGTTTGTTTAATCTTATCGACGTCTAGTCCTCGCCCATCATCTGCTACTTCAATTACGATGTTAGTGGCGGTTTTGTAGCCCTTAAGCCAAATAGTGGCGACGGGAGGTTTTCCCAGTTTTTCTCGCTCAGCAGGAGGTTCAATGCCATGATCGATGGCGTTGCGAATCATGTGCATCAAGGAGTCTTTAATCTCTTCAAGGATGCGTTTGTCGGCAGTGGTTTCTCCTCCTTCAATAATTAATTCCACTTCTTTTGATTGTTGTCTAGCTAAATCTCTCACCATCCGGGGAAACAATTGAAATATGGTAGATAAGGGTAGAAGCCGTAGGGTGCGAATTTTTTCTCTTAAATCTCCAGCGATACTGTCTAGTCTATTGCTGTGTTCCCGAGTTAAAGTTCTCAGGGAATCAAGCGTTTTTTCTAAACGCTCTTGATAAGGATTGATGCCTAAGGATGAAGAATTAAGGTTTTCCCCTTTGCGATCAAAAGCTTTCCACTCTTCCCATAGAGTCGCCATCTCCTCAATTTCAGCGTTAGCATGAGCTATACCAATTTTGGTAACTGTTAGTTCTTCAGCTTGCGTCATTAGGGCATCAAGATGGCGAGTTTGAACGCGAATAGTGTCGCTGCGGTGGGGTTCGCCAACCCCTAGAAGGGGAGAGAGTAAGTCTTGAGTTGCTGCTTTGGTAGAAATTTTGTCAGGAAGTGTGGGAATTTCCGGAGAGACTGGTAGAGACTCCTGAATGGTTGGGAAAGAAACAGTCTCCATCAAATCGTTGAGGATCTGGACTGTATCAATCCCCGTCGATTTACCAGTCACGGCTTCTTGCACCAAAAGGTCAATTGCATCTAATCCTTGATAAAGCCAAGCGCTCACTTGGGGGGTGAAAACGGTTTGTTGGCGTTTGATGCTTAAGAGAATCTCTTCAACTTGATGGGTAAGGGCTTCTACATTTTCTAGCCCTACACTTCTGGAATCTCCTTTGAAGCTGTGGACTTCCCGCAGCAACTCTTCTAGGGTTGTTTCGTTATCAGGATACTTTTCTAAATGTAGCAAGCTAGCTTCTAGCTTCTGCAAACGTTCTTCGCTAGAAGTTTTATAAATGTCTCGAAGTTCTTCGTCTTCTATAAAAGTTGGTGCAAGTTGGAGAGAGTTGCTGTTTTCTGTAGCCGTTTCTGGCGGTGGCGGTGTTGACTCTAAAACAGCTTTCATCAACTGGCTAAGCATCTCAGTTGGAGCAACCCCACTTGGCTGACCAGTCACAGTTTCTTGCACCAAAAGGTCAATTGCATCTAATCCTTGATAGAGGCAAGCACTCACCTGCGGAGTGAAGACAGTCTGTTGGCGTTTGAAGCTTAAGAAAATCTTTTCGATTTGATGGGCAATAGTTTCTATAATTTCTATTCCTAAACTTCTGGAGTCTCCTTTGATGCTGTGGATATCTCTTAGTAATTCTTCTAAGGTTGTTTCGTGATTAGGATGATTTTCTAAATACAGCAGCCCAGCTTTGATTTTTTGCAAATGTGCTTCGCTAGAAGTTTTATAAATATCTCGAAGTTCTTCGTCTTCTATAAAGGTTGGTACAAGTTGGGAAGGATTGCCGTTTTCCGGATTTGCTTCTGGCTGTAACTGTGTTGAATCTAAAACAGCTTTCATCAACCGGTTAAGGATATCGGTTAGCTCAACCCCACTCGGTTGACCAGTCACGGCTTCTTGTACTAAAAGGTCAATTGCATCTAATCCTTGATAGAGGCAAGCACTCACCTGCGGAGTGAAGACAGTCTGTTGGCGTTTGAGGCTTAAGAAAATCTCTTCGACTTGCTGGGCAATAGTTTCTACAATTTCTAGCCCTAAACTTCTGGAGTCTCCTTTGATGCTGTGGACATCCCGCTGCAATTCTTCTAACGTTATTTCGTTATTAGGATGATTTTCTAAATTCAGCAATCCAGCTTTGAGTTTTTGCAAACGTTCTTCATTAGAACTTTTATAAATATCTCGAAGTTCTTCATCTTCTATAAAGGTTAGTGCAAGTTGAGAAGGATTGCCGTTTTCTGGAATCGCTTCTGGCTGTAACTGAGTTGAATCTAAAACAGCTCCCATCAACTGGTTAAGAATCTCGGTTATATCAACTCCACTCGATTGACCAGTTACGGCTTCTTGCACCAAAAGGCTAATCATATCTAATCCTTGAGCGAGGCAAGCGCTCACCTGTGGGGTGAAAACGGTTTGTTGACGTTTGAGGCTTAAGAGAACCTCTTCGACTTGCTGGGCAATAGTTTCTACATTTTCTAGTCCTAGACTTCTGGAGTCTCCTTTGATGCTGTGGACATCCCGCCGCAACTCTTCTAAGGTTGTTTCGTTATCAGGGTGCTTTTCTAAATACAGCAATCCAGCTTTGAGTTTTGGCAAACGTTCTTCGTTAGAAGTTTTATACAGATTCCGGAGTTCTTCATCTTCTATAAAGGTTGGTGCAAGTTGGGAATGATTGCCGTTTTCTGGATTTGCTTCTGGCTGTGGCTGAGTTAAATCTAAAACAGCTCCCATCAACTGGTTAAGAATCTCGGTTATATCAACTCCACTCGATTGACCAGTTACGGCTTCTTGCACCAAAAGGCTAATCATATCTAATCCTTGAGCGAGGCAAGCGCTCACCTGTGGGGTGAAAACGGTTTGTTGACGTTTGAGGCTTAAGAGAACCTCTTCGACTTGCTGGGCAATAGTTTCTACATTTTCTAGTCCTAGACTTCTGGAGTCTCCTTTGATGCTGTGGACATCCCGCCGCAACTCTTCTAAGGTTGTTTCGTTATCAGGGTGCTTTTCTAAATACAGCAACCCAGCTTCTAGTTTCTGCAAATGTGCTTCGCTAGAAGTTTTATA
>CAZZWA010000080.1:0-17305 GCA_964657555.1 uncultured Microcoleus sp. | reverse complement strand
CGCAACACGGACATTCTGGGGGCAACTTTCTCTTCATCGTTTAGCGCTCCCCCACGTGTAGCGTAAGCCCAATTCAATAGGAGGAACACTAATGTTTGAGGGTGGAACTGCTATAGTGTTCATGCTTCCACCTCACGTGCCTGTTGTTCTGCTACCGAGTACAATGGCGAATCGCAACCACCACACCTGATGAAACCCGCGTCATCTTTAAACCTGATAATTACTAAACCGTACAAATAAGCGCAGTTACGGCAAGGGGAGAGCAGCTTTACGCGATCGCCTGAATAAGGGTGCTTCATACGACCACCCCCAAATTTTGAATTGTGGCGAGCGCAAAAATTGCCAATTCACCTGTTATGCCGCTTTGCTCAAGGATTTCAAGACTTAGAGTCAATTCCCGTCGCTGTACAGATTGGGTTAATTTTTCGTGGCGATCGCGAATGTAGTTCGATAATTCGTAAGTTCGATATTGTTGACTTTCGTTTTGGGCTTGCAGTACAATTAGTCCAGGAATTTGTATTGCAATCGCCTTTCCGTCAGAGGTTGGGCGTTTTTGCTGTGGTTTTGATTCGACCACGGCATTTAATAAATTTTTCATATGTGGCATGCTCCAGTTGGGTTTAGAGCAGCCCCTCAGCTTTCATTTTGTGCGACTTGGTTTAGTTACTTGTAAGCTGTAAGAAAGAAAACTTTGTTTTGCTGATCAGATTTTGAAAGCGGAACGCCTGATAAACGTTCGCTGCGGTCGTTGAGTCGCACTGCTTGAAAGCTTTCGGAGACTGCTTCAGCTTTTTTTTGTCTTTATTTGGGTCGCTTTCAATACTTTTTTGGCTTCTCTTGCCTGTCGCCTCACTTCGGCTCGTGGCTCAAGAGGAGTAAATTTTTGGTGTGGGCGCTTGATTTCAAGCTCTTTGATCTGGGTTAAGAATGATGGCATAGCTTTGGTAAAAACAAGAAAGGGTTTGCTTGATACATGTTTAATATCAGAAAAAACAGGACCGTGCCAAAAGGTACAACAAAAGTCAGAAATGTAACGAACTCGTTACATTTAAGCAAATCCCTTAGGTATCCTATGGTGCTTACCCGTAGTGTGCGTTGATCCATCCGAACGTATTCGTTTAGCTTGAACGTATTTATTTTTTCTGGCTTCGTTTGTCCAACGGCGGAATAACTTTAGGTAAGGCTCCCAATAGTCTCTTGCAAAATCATCGTCAGATTCAGCTATTTTTTGAGCTTCTGAGAGCAATAAAAGTTGGGGACTTGACCAAGGGTCAGAATTTGATTGGTCGGAGTCTGTAAATTCTGCTGGTGCTATTCCTTCTAGAAGGTCAATGAAATCTTTGGCATTTTCTAGTATTTTTACTTTTCCTATCATTTTTATCGGATTTGATAGCTCAGGAATCCCTAAATCTAAGCCAAGTCCAGAGTCTTCAATACGTATATACCATTTACCTAATTCGCATAAAAACCAAAGCCAACCTGGCTTATCATCGTTATCTAAATTTACGCCTAACTCTCTTAAATCCCACTGATTTAATAATAAGTCACTTGATTCACAGGTTGCTTCCGCTAGCTTTAATAGTGCGTCAGAAAGTAGTGCGTCTACCCTATAAGCTAATAAGCACGTATTACTTAAATCGTTTGGAATTTTTCGACCTCTGTTAAACCAAAGATGCGCCAGCCAAGCTACCATCCCAAATTTCTCATGCTTGATTTCATTGATAAACTCTCTCTGCTCTCTGGTTGGTACAAGCTGATAAGATGCCAATAAGTGTTCGGGAAAATCAATAAGAAAGTGTAAGTATTGGCTTAATTTCTTATTGGCTAGAGTTTGTTCTACGAGAATTTTAAAGCTTGCAGGGGGAGCAGCGTGAATAACTTCTGTAGATTTCATCGTTTGTTTATGGATTTAAACCTTTTACATATAAGCGTCAACAGACCCTTAACAAGGATTTTCCGCTTAGGCATTCAATAATACTACCGTCAGTTTTGTCTCCGTACAGATTCCCAAACAGATTTGCAAAAACTTACATGCAGGCGCAGAGCGCGATCGCCCTGCGCCGACTGCTGATACACAAATTATGTAACATTCCATCCTTCAGCGTGTCACGTCTGAATTATCAGGGGTAGAGGATACATCGGGATATCCCATTTTCCCGATACTGGTATCAGAAACAGGTGTCAACATCGACAAAGCGGCGATCGCACCCCTCACCTGATCCGATTGCACCTCAAGATAGCGTTGCAGCTGCTCAAGGTTACGATGCCCCGATATTTCCTGAATGACTCGCAGTGGAATGCCAGCGTTACTCATCAGGGTGAGTGCGGTACGACGGCAACTGTGTGTACTGGCTCCCTCGATGTCCGCTCGTTTGCATCCTTCACGAAAAATGAAAGCAGCACTATCCTCATGGATGTGACCGCGCCCCCAACGACCGGGGAAGAGATAGCCATCAGAGGAATTTTGGGGCTTGTATTCTTCTAGGTGTCGCCGCAAGTCATCCAGCACGGGAATAGTACGGGTAGCCAATTTACCTTTGGTATTGCCTTTACGGATAATCAATTCAGATCTTACCCTCCTCTTTGAATCGTAAACGTCCTTAATTTTTAGGGTTACGCATTCCCTAATCCGGCAGGCGGTGTAAAGCATCACAGCACACAGAGTTTTGTCCCTAGAGGTAAGCAAGCCAGAGGTAAACAACCGCTGGATCTCTGGCTGAGATAAAACCTTTGCTTTGCCGTGACGGTCGATCTTCACCTAATATTAATGGTTCCCTCTGGCTTGTTTCGTTGTTGACTTAAACGTGCTTTCTCCTCTGCTGACTGCAAATGATACCAATCTTCCATGTAGTATTCAGTCCAGCAATCAGCACATACGCCTTGCTCTTGTGCTCTCTTGTTGCTGGGTTTTGGGGCATAGCCGCACCGGGGGCAGTTGAAATAATCGCTCATTGGTTGCCGCCTTTAGGGATTAGTTGCAAAAGTATCGCCTCAAGTCTCTCGACAGCAGCATTAGTAGTTCTTTGATGTTCCTCAAAATTACGCTGATGTTCTTCCGTACTGTCCCTTAGCTCTTGAACAACATCGTCTAAAACCGCGCTTCTAGCTAATACTTGGTTAGCCGTTGCTATAAAGTCATCAAGCTGTGTTTGTGTATCAGCCTGTCGTCGTGCTAGCGAGGCTATTAATTCACGGGTACTGAGATCGTCGTTAATGTTGTGGTTAGTCATAGTGATTTTTTCTTACAAACGATGACTTGTTCCTGTCATTGGTACTCCCCTAGTGGATTGTTCTAGCCAATGGCAGCGATGGCAGGGTAAGTGGGTTTACATCTGTAGGATTCATGCGCTCTCTTTATCCTCAGTACTCATGAGAGATTGCTGCTTTTCTAGCCACAAGCTGATAGCCTCATCCAGTGCGTCGCTTTGGGTAGTTTGCAAAGCAGTACAGGCAACTTTGAATTTCAAAGCCTTAGCTTTAGGTATGTATCCACTCACCTGAGAGTAATTTGGGTCATCTCGTTTCGTTGCCACATCTCTGGTTTCTAACTTTCCTGAATTCATTTTGACATTACCTCAGACTTTTTTGCATTTCATTACTTCATCACTTCATGAAGTAATGCTATCATGCAGTTATAACTAAAAACAAAAACGCCCAAACCCTTATTCCACGGGACTTGTAACCAAGTCACCGCCCCATTTTCATGCCTATTTGGAGGATTCATGACAGAAACAGAAGAAATAACGGAAGCGTTGAGCGTCGCCATAACGTGCTGTAAACGTCAAGCCCTAAACGAATTTATTAGGCATCTGATGCCACTGCTGAAGCAAAACAATTGGGATATTGAGCATGTAATAGACGCCCTAGGGGACTACGCCTATCAAAGAGAGGATTGGGGCATAGCCATCAAACACCTAGAAGATGCTTCCAGCGAAATCAGTCGCTTACGCCGCCTTTAGTAGAAGATCCCCCCTGGAGCGAAACATGAAGAATATTGACAGGAAACTAGCCAGAGAGCTATTCGAGAAGCAGTACGGACGCCGGATAAGTGACGCTACTTGGTATCGCCTTAATAAAGTTTTCGATCCGGCTACCTTCCCCATATCTGAGAAAAATGTCATTTGGCTAGCCGATCTAAAAAAACAATTCCCTCAGATAAATTTCAGGTTTACATCCGTACTGGCTGCCGTTAAGGAATCTCAAAGATTTTTGCAAAGTCGCTCAAATATCTCTGGCTTGGAAGTTTTAGATCTCTTTGATTCATATGGTATAAAAATCCATGCCAATACCTTAACGAAGTGGTTCAAGCCAATTCACGGATTTAGCCGTAAGCGAGTTTACAAATCTCAAGAATTAGCCCCGATTATCCTTGCTGGCTATGCCTACAAGCTGCGTAAGGAAAATGCCAGAAACTTTCAGTCAATTACTGAAACCAATTAGGAGGATGACCATGCCAGCACCCATCATAGTATCCCGCGTCCGTGCCACATTGCACAAGCAAGGCTACCAAGGCTTTACCCAAGAACAGATTATCGAAGCTGCCAATACTTTGGCTATAGACATTAATAACCCCAGTCCTGAAGATACAAAAGCAGTCGCCACTCATTTGATGGAAATTTCACCAATTACAAAATTGCAAGGTTCCACCACAGTGCAATCTGAATCAGAAACCGAAGTGATTCAGCAGCATATGCTCGATTCCTTGCCGTCATCTGGTGCCATTACCCCAAGCCAAAAAATTGAGATGGTAGCCAACCAGGCTCAACTTATGGGAATCACATTGGCTGATTCTGACATACATAATATTGCCCAACAAGTAGACTTTCAAGCTACGGACTCTAACGAATTAATCGACGAAATTAAAAGTTTCTTGGTTGCCTTCATCAACTACCGTGAAGCCCAAAGTCAGGCAAAAGTCAGTCAGGCATTCACTGAAATCATCCACCACGCTAACGCCTCTAACCAGCGAGTCTCTGACAGCTTACACACTGGCTTGACAGCGCTAGCTACCCAGATGGAGTCACAACGATACCACTTTAAAAGTAGCGTTAGAAGCGCTCTCAAGCATCTCGCAATCCCTAGCGGCGAAACTGAAATCTGACGCTGTTTTCAGGACGAATTGTTTGCTCTACGCCTTTGTAGCCTTCCCCGTTATTTTCCTTTTCACAACCATATTGATTTATGGCAGAGAGCCAACAGCCAAAATCACCCCCTCAAATCAGCATCAAGCTTTCCCCTTCAGGACAACTGAACTATGAGGGAGATCTGAATCAAGAGAGTGCTGAGATTCTAGAAAAACTACTGCAACAAGCTGAGTACTACCGCAGTAAATCCAAAGAATCTGAGACTGAAAAACAGCAAGCCCGACAACAAATCGATTCGATAACTATGGTGTTTGTTGGTTGTTTGTTCACCCTGGTAGTGTTCCTGACTTATCAAGCTGTTAGTAGTATCTCTCATTTTTTCACCCAACAGAATCAACCTGTATCAACAACGCCGCATTTATGAGCCATGAGATTACATTGCTCCCAATGTCAAAAAGTTAGGAATCACAAAGAATCGTTCATGGGTATTGACACTGACATAAAAGGTGCTGTCTGTAATACCTGTGGTCACTTTCAGCCTGTCAATAGCGTTTCATCAAAATCCAAAACCACGAAAAAGGAGACTAGTAATATGTTCGGTGATGCCTCTGAAGAAATTACCAATACAAACGGTAAAGGTTCTGAAATTCTCAAATCAGGTTATAACCCAACCCAGATTAAAGGCACTCAAAAATTGAGAGGGGAATTCACACAGGCACTCGACCTCGACCCTGAACAAGCGAATGTTGGAACTATTAAAGAGTACGCTGCTAAGCATGGAAAGTACAGAGCTATGGCAGCGACAGTGAAACGACTCTCAGATGAAAAACTAGGCGCTGCTAAGGGGATGCATCAAGTCTACGACGCTGTATTAGACCACGTTGAAAAAGCAACTGATTTAGAACTGGAATGGCAGGGTTCTACACAAGAGTTCTTAGAGGCTATGTCACCCAAACTGCTGGATTTAGAAGTAGGTCAAGAGCAACACTCTGGCTTTACTGAATATTTAGACGTAGCCGATCGCCTACTGAAATTCTAAATAACCATGAGGGGTAATCACTCCCCTCCCTACACATTTTTAAGGAGTCACCACCATGTTAGCCAGAATCATAAAAGCTTTTGATGTTGTCTCAAATGAACTGTCTTATGCAGCACAAGTAACAAATCTGTGGTCAGAGTTAGAACAGGTTGCTAATACACTATCTCGTGCGGTTGAAGAGAGGAACGAGTACAAAGATAAATATGAATCCGAGCAAGGATACATAAATTACCTACAGGGCGCATACAGGGAAGCTTCAGAGCAGCGCACAGAACTAGAAGCTGAAAATGAGCGATTACATGAGCAAATCAAAATCCTCCGAGGTGAAAACGCGAAGTCTTCCGGACAGAAGCTTCTGTCCGGAGAGCTTCGCGAAAAACTGAAAATATCGAAAGAAAGTGCTAATTTTTATTCTGGTGAAAATAAAAAGTTGTTGGGTACGGCTCAGGCATTATTCTCAAGAATTTATGAACAGTATAAAGAAGTCGAAGCCCTCAAAGCTGAAAATCAGAAACTGAAGGATTGGCATATTGCCTATCAAAGCTTGCTGAAAGACTACTATGAAGTGTTTGATAGACAGCGAGAATTTAAAAGAATGCTTACATCGGTAATCTCCCCAAAATCGCTTGAATTATAAAGACTTTATAGGGGTTTAAAACGAGGACTAGCACACTTATCTCAAGAGTCATGCCAAAGTTTTTAGTGACTAAAATTTTATGCTATTTCGACTTTCTAGAGATTGGGCTATCTACACGGGGATAAGCTTTCTAAGCTGCCTAGGGACTATCTTACCTATCACTCGCTTTGGAATATCTCTACTGATAATTAGCTACGGACTTTATGGAGTAGCCAACATTTTTATTGCTGTTTCCAAAATTGAAAAGTCAGGAGATGCCAGAGACAGAAAAGCGATGAATTGGGCTTTAAGCTATAGCGCACCTGATTTTATCTTTTTAGCTCTAGCCACTACTGCCGGGATTTATTTAGGAGTATACCACCAATGAATTCAAATGAAAGCTTTCAAACCCTAGTCCTAGACGCGATCGCTATTTTAAGCAAGATAGCCGAACATCCTGATTTTACCGCATTGCTTGAAACTGAGCGATGGGATTATCCAGAAAATTCACTTAAACAAATACGCGAATGCTTGGAGGACTTGAAAGAAACCCACAGCGAAGGGTATACAAATGAGAAGTAAAATATTCAACGTTGAAATCGATGAACTGGAACTAGAAACATTTCAAAAACGCTTGATGCAATGTGGTATATCCCTTACTTCTTTTTGCCTACCTATAGCCGCTTTAATTACGCCTAATCAGGCTGTAGAATCTAGGTTATGGGAATTAGGTCTAGGGTCTACTTTTGGTGTGGCTAGTGCTTACGTAGCCAAGGCTAGAGAGGATGTAGAAAACCGCTATTCTTCCTTTCTATCATTACGCAAGGAACATGAGAAAGGCAGCATTAAGCAAGAGTTTGCCTTTCACTCTTGCACACAACAGATGAGGGGTGAACTTAATTTGGCAGGAGCAGTCAACCAACTGCAAGCACCGACAGCCCGACTCAGGTATCAGGACAAGTTCCAGTTGCAGGGTTTAATAGCACCACCACAACCGAAAACCCAACAGCAAACAGCTACCCTTGACACTGGCACTGAGCCTATTCCCATCACAACAGTACGTCCGGCGAAGCTTACAAATGATACTAGCTGGCTTGCTCAAATAGCTGCTGAACTTACTAATCCAAAGTTGAGCGATCGCTTGCACCACCATTTTATTGTTCACGGTGGTTCCCAAACTGGTAAGTCCACCCTGGTGTCAGCGCTGATTATTCTCGCCTCTCACCTACTGGCTAAACAGGGTACACCTACCGCTGTCAACCTCATCGACCCAAAATATCCAGAATCGGAATGGATGTTTGAACCAGGGTACAAGGACTACAACGAAGTTCTCCCAGGACTGGAGGACACATTTGGTAAACTTCAACAGTTAAAAGCACAAGCTAAAGAGCAGGGTAAAAGCCTATCAGCCGATAACGGATTCCTGTTTACCATCATTGATGAACAAGACAACATCTTTGGCAACGGGCAAGGCTACCCGGACAAGATTGATAAGAATGAAGTGAAGCGTATCATTAACATTGAGAAAGCGCTGATCAAGGAGGGTGCAGCTTACAATTTCTGTGAGATTGTAATCGGACAGTCGCCTTTAAATCTTGACTCAGGCTTCAACCGACAAATTTACAAGAGCGTTACTCATATTGTTCTAGGTGATGCTGCTCTGTCGTGGGTGCAGGATGCCAGTTTTCCATACAAAGATTATGCTCAGAAATTGATGGTTGAAATTCTTAAGTTTCAACGTGCTAAGGAGCGTTTTGGTTTGGTGATGCCCAAGGGTGGAGTACCCTTTGTAGTTCGTATATCACCTGAGATTAAGCAGATTGTGGAATACGAGCTCGCCAAAAATATCCAGGTACAGCCTGATGTAGAGCCTCATGATGATGCTAGTACAGATATACCAGCAGCGCCTACCCTAGGCAACCAAATTAATTTACTCAGCACAATTCAGGCTTGGTATTTCGGAGTATTTGAGCAATTCGGACATTACCCCAATGATGCTACTCTTGCTCAAGCATGGTCTGAATTGACTGGCGAAATTTTGAGCGAGAAAGGAATCAGCTATCTTAGGGAACGGATTCACAAATAACGAGAAACTCGCGATCTCCCCTGAGTTTTCAAGTTTTCACGTTATTTGACTTGCCCCATGCAGTGATGTGAGCCAGCGTCGGTGAATATCACAATTGTTGAGAACGAGATAATAAGGCTGAGCGCCAATATCACGTTATTTGCTTGTCAACGCTTGTGATGAAACTTTGGTTTTTGAGCAAGCGAACGTTGAAACCATTGATAATTGGTTGATAGATGATTTTTCAAGGTGTGATTTTGAACAACCCTATCTTGCCTTCGGCTGAAGATAGGGTTGTTCAAAAACCAAAATGGCATGGATAAATGATCCGCCAAAACTTTCGGGCGATCGCGATCTTGACTGTGCTAAGCTTAATACCGCAATATTTTGCACCCGTCACTACGACCCGTCTCAACTCAGCGCAACTCAGGTAAATATAATTCCGTTTTCGCGCAGATGATTAATAAGAAGAAAAAACCATCTAGAGAGATGGTACTCGTTTACGTTGCAATTAAAGCTACTGACGAATGGTCAAGCGTTGAAAGGATTGCAGCGGTTTCGCAGGTTAGTGCTGCCACTACTGGCAGACACCTAGGCTATTTTGCTAATCATGGCGTTTTAGATGTCGTGATAATGCATCCAGCTTACTACTACAAACTTTCCAGTAACGCTGAAAGTGTAGAGCTTACGCAAGAGTTGGAACGTTTAGCAGCTGCTTTTGGTTGCTAAGGCAGGCTTAAAACCCCTCAATTGATCGATGGCTGACTACGCAAGACATTGCTAGTCATAAAATCTGTATACAAGTTTAAAAGGATCGGCTATATATTCGACTTCAAACGCAATGTCAATATATAGGTCAATGTTGTTTTCGGTAATTTCCTCAAACTCGTTTTGATGAGTGCTGAAACTAAGGCTTAACTGGTTCATAATTTAAACATCCAATAATCTTCTCGCCTTTATCTTAACCATTTAAAGGCGATTTTCTTTATTCAAGTGTTTATTAACTACCTTGACGACATTGCTAGATCTTAAATTACTTGTATACAGGCTTATACCCAGTGCCATGACAGCTATAGCACTCTTTAACAAAGATTGAATTCAGATTTAGACCTAAGCCAGCGCACTGAGTGCAAATCTCTCGCTCGTGAGTTTTATCGTCACCACGCTTTTTACAAATTTCTTTCATGACCAAATTTTTTGTAATACCAAACTGTGCCAAGCACACTTTAAATTAATAATAAATGATAGCTATTTATGACTCAAGATACAGCACAATTGCTAGCCACCCTTACCAGACAAGAAGAATTGTTGAAAAGGCTAATTGCCGTGTTGGACAAACCTAAATTGGGACTACACGACGAGGCTGGCATCTGCAAAATCTACTGCAACAGGCAGCACGGCTCACTCTGGTACACCCTCAGAGATGGGGAACCAGCACCCATTAACGCTACTGGCTTAACTGGGTACATAAAGGAACTGAAATTTGAGCAGACCGAGCGGCGTGGTAAGCCATGCCATAAGTTGGTATCTACCATCCAGGCTGATCGGGTGTATCTTCTAGAATCCGGCTACGATACCCATTTCAGCAAGGGGTTGTTAGTGGCAGTTGCCCAAATAACTCCTCACCAGTTGCTATCCCCAATCACGATCCAACCAAGCCCCGGTGATGACGACAGCGTTCTGTTTTGCAGGGTGTGGGCTGGCTCGGAGTACGTAAAAGTTAGCTATGACGAGTCCGTCAATTGGCGCGATCTGGCGAAACAGGCAATTAGCAAAGTAAGAGCGGCTCAAGAAATATCGTTTTTTTGAGCTACCCAACTAAAGCTAATGGGAGGCGATCGCCCGCTTATCTAGTTACAGCTTTACCAGGAACTTATAACTATTTCCTTGACAATAGCTAACTAGTTCTGATAATATGTAACTAGATAAAGGAAGGAAAGAACCAGATGCAAGCCACACTGAAAGCCTTAATGACCCCTCTCGCCTACTTAGAAAAAATACGTCTACTCCGCACCCCTGAAGAAATTGAGGCGATTTGCAATTCTCTGACTGAGGCACTGTTTAATGAAACCGATAAGCCTAAAACCCGCACCAACAAGCTGACACCCTACAACAAAGTTGTCAACACAATCCCTAATGAAGAACTAGTTGAGGGTGAGAATGCCTACATCCAAACCAAGGCAGATGGTAGCCTGTGGAAGCGTCACCTACACTTTAAATTTAGTGGCTTGGCTGATACTAAATGGCATGGTGAAGGAGGTATCAATACTAAAACAGTTGTACTAGACCGTCTAGAAAACCGTCGTAAGGTCGAGGTTGCCAAGTACCTAGAAACGACAATCAAGCTACTCCAAAGCGATGATCCTCATGAGTTAGCGGTGGGCTTGGTTGCTGCTTCTGGTCGCCGTCCGGTTGAAATCTTAGCGCGTGGTAGCTTCACATTGGCTACCGAATTACCCGAATACCTCAAGCCTGGTTACTTTGTAAACTTCCGTGGTCAAGCTAAGAAGCGCGACTACGATGTCCCAGAAGATGAGCGAGTAGAATACCGTATTGGCGTGTTAGTTCCTGCTGAATTCTTCCTAGCTGCTTTCGGACGCTTCCGTGAAATGCCAGAAACTAAGGAACTGCTGGATTACTTGAAAACAGAGACTGGTAAGGGAACCGATCCGGAAGCTATCAATGATGCAATTGACAGCCGTCGTGGTAATTCCTTAAGGCGCGTGGTTAAGCGTGAGTTTGATAATTTCTTACCCGCTCGGCATGGCGAAACTGAACTTAATAATAAAGCACTCAGAGCAGTTTATGTCCGGCTTATTACTGATCGCGACTGCCCCAAAAATATTGCTGATTTACTTTGGGCAAGTAGAGCGGTAGGTCATTTCATTGATGAAAGTAAGCCAGATGATAGCAATTTAAGACACCTTGTAACAACTCTTGGATACTCTGATTACTATGCTGATTCTGAAGTACCTCACCTAACCATATCTACTAAAAGCACTGAGAAAACATCACAAGTTAGAGTTTTAAATTCAGACGTTGAAATCATCAAAGAATTACAAAACGAATTAGATTTACCCAATCAACAAAGCGTTATCCACTACTTAATCAAAAAAGCTAACCAAGTTGAAAACTTAGAAAGACAGTTGATGGAAGCGCAAACAGAAATTGCCAAGCTTAAAGAGGAAAAAACCCAAGTGCAAGAAATACAGCCTCAACCTCAACAACAGCCAGTAACGTCCGCAGCTCAACCGCAAGATTTAGATTTACAATCTCTGATCCGTCAAATGATTACTGAAGAGTTACAAAAAGTATTACCGCAACCTCAACAGCCAGTAACAGAAGCACCCCAACCGCAAGCACAATCCAAAGTCAAGCCAGAGCAACCAGAGAAAGACTGGCAGTCAGTACCTAGTGAAGAATTGAGAAATTCTAAGGCTAGGGGTGCTTCTGATGAGCGTATCTACCGCGCTTTCAAAGCAGTATGTGACTACAACGATCAAGCACCTAGCAATGACCACAGATGGTTTATCGGTAACGTCACTCTCAGAGATTTGTCGGGCTGCAATGGAATGTTAGTTAAGGACTGGATGGAGCGGCACCACCAATCAGTTGATGATCATAACCTTAAATACGGGTTAGGGCAGTACCACAACAAAAAGCATAGAAACGTGAATGTTGCCGATGTTATTAAGTGGTAAAAAACCGGGAACCTGCGATTAAAGTAGGTTCCCGGACTTATCCCAAGAGAATTGCCGATTGATTCGCAATTATATGACGGCGTTTAACGTTGCCAGAAGTTGTTCACGCAATCTTCGCTTACTCTGTTTTCAGAAAGCGTATTTTTACCCTCCTTTTAGGGGTTATTTTCCTGCCTTATTTAATCCTAAAAACTCCCTGATTTATGACTAATGTTTACCTTATTTAATCCCAAAAAAAAGGAATAAATTAGGAATAATTCAGGATTAAATAAGGTAGATACTTGTTTTTTCTGATAACAGTTCCCTTATATGTTTCCTAAAATAATCCTAAATAAATACTTAGAATATCCTAAGATAATCCAATATTACTCCTAGAGTAATCCCAAGAATCAGCGAGTACGCCCTTGTCCTTAGAATTGTTAGCGTTTTAATTGTTTGGGAATTAAGTCAATTTTTTTTGACGCACAGTACGCAAAAAGTTTTGGCGTTCTTATAAGTTTTACTTATTGGGATTGAAGAAATTTGCGGATCTCTTTCCCAGTTCTTGGGAAAGCTAGAGGCGAGTCAGAGCATTGTCTAACAAAAACTGGTGTCCAGTGTAGAATACATTGAAATCAGTAGTGCTAACAGCTAACTAGGGGCATGAGGATCATTGGAGCAGAAAACCAAGTTAAGCGATATTACATGAATAATACACAAGTGTTTGTTAGCTACAACCCTTGTTTTCTCGGTGTGATAATCAAAGGCAACTAACCGTCTTCTGGTGTAGAACCCTTATATCATCATCAAATTTTCAGGCTTAACCCGGTTTTCTGGTCGTTTGCTACTAAGACCCCTATACAAAGCATATGACCAAGAATAGCCAGGTAATCTCGTTCCGCTTCACTTTAGAGGAACTGGAGGCATTAAAGGCTGAACAGCAGCCAGGGGAAAGCTTCAGTCAAACTGCCCAACGTCTACTAAGGCAGTCGCTAGGCTTATCTAACCCATGAATCTACACAAATTTCTACACCAGGGGAAGACCATGACACAAGCGACTGAAAAAGCAACTGAAAAACCTAAGAAGAGAATTCCAGATCCAGAATTACCACCAGAGAAGTGCCAGCATATCAGAATCCTTGATGTTAACAAACCAGTGCAGCGTGTATTTTACGAGTGCTATCACTGTTTACAAGGACTGGTTAGCGAATGTAGTGGTGAACCCGTGATGGAAGAATACAAAGGACGGCAGCAACCAAAAGAAATTTCAGTCAAATGTCCCAATTGTGAAAAAGGTGCTATCAAGTTGATTACAGGTAAAGTGATTTCAACAACTGCAATTCCTTCACCTTGGGCAGTCGATTAAACTTGCTGTTGTTACGGAAACCCCTATTTGCGCTCAAGCTGACAAGATGTAGGGTTGAACCTTGGATTGTGGGGAGTAGCAGTTGGTGCAAACGCAACCAGTTCCACATCACCATTTTTATTAACTATCCAGCCTTGGGCTTCCACAATTTGAGTAGGGGGATTAGCACTGGATTTGTGTGGATGCTCTCTTGTTTGACTTTGCGACTGAGTAGCGCCCCTACTCTCGTGACGTTGTGTGAATTGGGTTGGAAGTGTCACCAAATCTACCTGTACTGCATCCGTGCTGAGGGGTTCGCCTGGGTTAGGGGGTAAGCCACCGCGTCCGTTGACAATAAATTCGCTTTTTGCTTGAGAGCCACCAGCATAACAGCCTTGTGCGACTTTAGTATCAATCGGTACAGATGGCAAGTTGACAAAAACGCGACTGAGCACCGTACCACTTAACTCAGGACTTGCCCCACTGGCGATGATGTCACTTGTTTTATCAGATGGCGCATCTTGGACCTGTATACCAAAAATACCTTGAGCATTGATTCGCACATTGCCGCCACGGAAGTTATCAGAACTGCCGCTAATGTCACTATTTTCCAAAGCAACGAGAAGATCAGTATCAATATTGATATTGCCGCCGATGACATTTTCGCCTATTGCGATGGTAAATATGATGCTGCCACGGCGCATAATCAAATCTCGTGAGTTAATGTTAATTGTCGCCTGTTCCCTATTCGGGTCAACTTTAGCACTTGCTGTAATAGCGGTAAGAACGGCTAAGTTGTCTAAACGGATGGAGCGAGCATTTAATGTCATGTTGCCTGCGGTTCCTGTTCCGAGACTCTCCACGCCTATTCGTGCCTCATCTCGCACTAGCAAGGTATTGGTTGTGACTGTAAGGTTTCCCGCATCCCCTGTTGAGTTTCCATTTGCTTGAGCACGCAAGCCACTGGGAACCTGATTATCAGCGCTTGTACCAATCAGTTGCACATCTTGGGCATCAACCCTCAAATTTCCCCCTTTGCCCGCACCTGAAGTGCTAGCACTCACCACTGCCCCACCCGAAATTTGCAACGTGTGAGCACTGATATTGACATCACCTCCCTGTCCATTTGCTTTTGCTAGCACCTGATTAGCAATGGAACTCCTATTGTTAAGGTTTATTCCTCCAGTGGCATTAACCGAAATATTTCCCGCCTTACTATTATTAGAACCCAGTCCATTCTCTATACCTGCAAACAGGAAACTTCCTCCTGTAATCTCTAAATTCCGGGCATTAACCGTAATAGTTCCACCATCGCCAGCAATCACCGTTACTCTAGCGTCATTGCTAAGGGACACATTACTTCTTTCTACACTATTGGGAAAACTCAAACTCAGATTATTACTACTCCCATTTAATCCAACTGTTCCTGTGCCTGCTAAACCTCCTAACTCTACTCGTCCACCAAAAGCATACAATCCTCCACCATTCATATTGATATCCCCGCCAACTAACAGCAAACTCTTGCCATCTGGTACACGTAAGCCCGTTGCTGTAAACCTAAAAGATGGATTTAAACCCGCGTCTGCAACTGAGTTATTTTGAATTGGCGCTGCTGCAATTTGATTCAAGAAAAAAGCCGAAGGATTAACCGTCAACAGTTCAGGAGTATTTGGAGCAGAAGCACTGAAAAAGCCTTGATTACCAAATTGAATCGCATTGGCAGTTGTTGCTACAAAAGAACCACCAATGTTTAGTGAGGCATTTTTCCCAAAAATAATTCCCGACGGATTTATCAAAAACAGGTTAGCTGTGCCCTTAGCACTGATTATCCCATCAATATTAGAAACTGACCCACCCGTTACCCTACCGATAATGTTCTGAATATCCGCAGCATTATTGAAAAAAGCTGTGGAACCAGTAGGAACAGAAAACTGTTGGAAGCTATGAAACAAGTTGCCACCAGCTTGCGTTCCTCCAGTGATATTGAGGGTGCTACCATTTGATGTGACGATGGAATTATTAGGTAGAGTGCCATCAGGGGTGATTTGGGCATAAGCGCAATTTGTGGAGAATGCGATCGCCCCACTGATCACCATCCCCAAGAACCACCGACCCCCAGTACGCACTCCTCTGGACATAGCACTACCCCCCAGTTATGCAGTAGCAGACGCCTCAATATTGAGTAAACCACATTAGTGTTAGTTAAATAAACCCATTGTAGGAAGTCGTCCAACTGAAGTAACTTGCGCCCATTACTAGTTTAAGCGCACGACCCACATGCAAAAGCTTGAGCCATGATGTGCGGATGATGGTAGCGGTCATGCGATGGCAGTGGTATGGCGATCTCTCCGGACTACAGATGCCAGAGAAGCGCGGTGGTATAGCTTACGCCATTCCCTCCACCCCGCACCCTGGTAGCGTACTTAGTGGCAAAAATATTAAGTAGTGAGAGCTTAAGCCCGATTTTCTGCCAGATACAATATCCGTGAACTTCGCAACCTCGCCCCGCCCGAATTCAAGGTAAAATAATATTGAATCTCTCCTAGCTGAGAGAGTCAGAAGCAAGAGCGACTCGCTTTTAAGTAGTCCCTGCGTCCAGCAGCTAGGAGCAATGATGGCTGTATGTGTCTACGCTTCAAAGTAGTGGATAGGGAGCCAGAGCCGAATCTACTGGCAAATGTTTGTATGACCAGCAACACGTAGCAATGCGTACAGGGATGAACGAGTGAGGCTGTAACTGCCCAGCCGAAAGGGGAATGCAAAACCTTGAACGCTCAAGTAGTTTCCAAGGCGGTTGTCAGCGGTTGCCGGAAACAGCTTGCATCTGAGTCCAATCAAATACTCCGAGTGTGCCAAAGTAGCGATTCTAAGGCACAGTTTTACAGCGTCTGGCAAACCCCACAAAAAGCCATCAAGAATGACGTTGTTTTGTGTTGTTTACTATTACCCTTGATCACCACTGTCATTCTCGTTCAAGGGCATTTCCGGGTCAATTCTCAGTGTAAAAGTGGTGTCCAGTGTAATAGATTACCAAGTTTTTCCTTTATCCGTGGTGTCCAGGGTCTATACGCTCCTACACGGCACTGGACACCATTAACTGATTAATGACACCAAAAAGAAATACAAGAGCGCTCTTGAGGCGATTGTCGAGGGGATTTTGGTGTCCAGGGTAGGCAGTCATCTTTAAATGGGGATTGAGGTTTTTAATTTGGTGTCCAGTGTTTTAGTGTCCAGGGTTAAAGTTATAGATCTATATATATTGACCCTGGACACCAAGTACAAAGCTTGATACATTTTAAGATTTTGTACTAATAGAGTAGTACACAAAAGCGATAGTTGATTAGCCGTTGCCTTCGGGGTCGCCATGAGCGTTGCCACCGGTAGCTCAAGCGAGTGGTCGGGGAGTTTTCCATCGGGGTGGTCGGGGTATCGGGGTAGCTGGGATGATTGCGATCGCTCGGCGCAGAGGCTGCTAG
>CAZZWA010000079.1:0-17307 GCA_964657555.1 uncultured Microcoleus sp. | reverse complement strand
CCAACCCGACATCAGTGGCAGTTGCAGTATGAAGAAAACTTTGTCTGTGTCGCAAGTCGAAGCAATCTCATTAGTCGAGGTGCGATCGCTTTGGAGGATTTGTTGCAGCATCGCACCTATTAGCAAGACCTATTCCACCTTTAGGTCAACGAATCCCTGAAAGATTACTCTCAATGGATATTGATCAGCACTCTGTTAATGATCACACACCGTCGATGTCCCCTCATGCAAGTCCAACCAACTTGGCACTCAGCTCCCACATGCGCTTTGCTCTGTCCTGATCGCGGGCTTGGGGAGAAACCTTTTGCACAAACGACTTACCATCTTTTTTCTGACGATTTCCCCAACTCCAATAGGCACCAGATTGATTGTACTGAGGATCGGCGACCACTGCTGCGACCCGTTCGCCAGCTAACTCCTGAGATACGTACCCCCCCGTGATATACTTTTGGAATAAAGGGAAAAGTTTCTGAAACAGGGGATAGTGGTTTCGGAATAGTGGCGTTTCTGCAACACAGCCCGGATAGAGAGAACTGAAAGTGATGCCAGTTGACTCATGATAGCGCTGATGCAGCTCTCGCATGGTCAATATGTTACAGACTTTGCTGTCCTTGTAAGCTTTAACGGGTTCAAACTTCTTGCCGTCAATCATGGAGATTGGCTCTTTAAAGCCCTGTGCAAAGCCCTGTAGCTCGCCTAAGTCTGGCTGCGGCGGAATCTTTCCGCCTAGCTCATCTGGATTGTGTGTCACGGTTCCCAAAATAACGAGTCTCCGATCCGCCGCAGGTGACTTTTTTAGATCCTCAAGCAGGAGATTGCACAAGAGGAAATGACCCAGGTGATTAGTAGTAACGGTCAACTCATAGCCTTCTGGGCTTCGCAACGGCTCTTTTAACAGAGGCAGATAGATGGCGGCGTTGCATACCAGAGCATCCAGAGACTTGCCACTTACTCTGAAGTCATTTACGAACTTCTGAACGCTCTCCAAGGAGCCTAGGTCAATATGCATGATGGTGTAGCTTTCCTGCGGCATTTCTACCGTTTGGGCAGCTGTTTGGGCCTTTGCTAAATCCCGACAGGCCATCACCACATGCCATCCCCTTTTGGCAAGCGCTTTCGCGGCGTACAGACCTACTCCCGAAGAGGCACCCGTGATTGCCACTGTTGACTTCTGATCTTGTCCCATTTTGTTAAAACTTCATTGATCGCTGTTGACCGTATCTATGCTCTCACACCGCTGAGCCACCAATGCTCATTTTTGAGGTGCGCTGCGGCTATCAGTGCGATCGCACAAAGTCAATTGCACGAGAAAAGATTTATTTATCGAGTCTCAAGCCCAACAATTTGGCAGATGCATCAGATAACTTTGCTGCCCTCAAAATCTGATAGG
The DNA here is from genome assembly GCA_964657555.1 of uncultured Microcoleus sp. Lineage (GTDB taxonomy): Bacteria > Cyanobacteriota > Cyanobacteriia > Cyanobacteriales > FACHB-T130 > CAZZWA01. Next base: position 15,917 of record CAZZWA010000079.1, on the reverse strand, counting down.
CGATCGCTCTTGGCTGTCTTACTGGTATATCTAAATGTTAACTGCTTGTGACAGTGAAGCTCATCGGCGATAGATCGCCCTCAGACTATAGCCGAGACTCTTGCCCGTCCGGTGCAAGCATATGTTAGAAGCGCTGCGCTACCCTAGTATTGTTGACTAAGTTACGAATATTGAGTTTAAGAGGAAATCATTATCGCTACAAAACAACTGATTAACCATCAAATCAAGTCTGCTCAGATCCTTTTGATTGACCACGAAAACAACAATCGTGGTTTGACTGATACCCGTGAGGCTCTACAACTAGCTGAGAATGCAGGACTTGATCTTGTAGTGGTTTCCCAGAGTAAAGAGACTCCAGTAGCTAAGATTTTGGACTACGGCAAGCATCAGTACCAACAGAAAAAACGTCAGCGCCAGAGTTCTAAACCAACGCTCAAGGAAGTTAAGCTCCGTCCAAACGTTGGCGAGTCAGACTACAGCTTACGCATTGATAGAGCTGTGCAGTGGTTGGGTAAGGGCGATTCAGTTAAGTTTCAGATTCGTTTACGTGGCCGAGAGCATCAACACCGCGAACTCGCTGCAAAATTGCTAGACCGCGTTGTAGCTGACCTAAGTCAAGTTAGTAAAGTCCAATCCTTAGATAAACGATCACTGATTCTTCAGGTAGTTCCAGCCTAGATTAACTTTCCAGGGATCTCTCAGGAGGTTCCTGGATGCAGAAATACACTAGTTCTAAGGGGGTGGCTAGGTGTAGTGTATCCAACTGAAACCGCTGTAAGATGCAGTGAGTAGATAGGCTAAAGATCAACGTAACTTGTCTTCCACCCTTGTCCAAAGAGCTAGCCCACCTCCCCGTCCCCTAGCAGCAATGCCATTATCCTGCACCAAGAAGTAAGTGAAAAATGCCTGCTCTTTCACGCTTTGCTCCCAGAAGCGCACTTCCCGGTCTTGACCACCTCGAATGTAGCCCTCGTACAACTTCAGTCCAAACAGTGACACTCTCATTCGGGTAAAGTCAAAAGCTAGCATATTCGCTTTCGGCCAGAACCGCGTCGGGCCTGTAAGCACAAACCGTAATGGGCCCAGTTCAACAGCATTTTGAGTCATTCCTCGCTCAAGAGTGGGCTGTAATTGGGAGTAAGACAACTGAATTTTGACCCACTTGGGCAGAAACCTGCCAGTACCTGGGATAATCCCCGCTCTTTTGCTCGTTGGCGAAGCCTTTCCGAAGGAGACTCGCTTCTTGCCTGAGATAAATCCCAATCGCCAAGTACCTAGTAACTGCGGATAGGCATAGCACGTTTTAGTTTGTTTAGCCGTCTTCTCTGCCTGAAGCAGTGCCTCAACCACAGCATTAGGTACAGGCGGCGTTGCCGATGGGGTTGTTAAAAACTCAATAGCTTGGTTCAGTGTCGGATCTATTGAGGGAGCCGCCTGAAGTTGGTAGCTGCTTGTCTGATAGCTGTCCATCGGGTATCGCTTTGGTAGTTCCGTTATAAACAAATGTTAACGAAAATCTTTCTCCCCTGCTCCCAGCGTAAAGCCTGAACAGCAGAGGCGCGATCGCGAGCGGTTTTAGCCCATAGACAAGCTGGGTGTCAATGAAAAATTTTAGAAGTCATGTTTTAGCATGGGGTGCCGTCTAGCTATGTAATCAATTTTTATACACTTAATTGCATTAACTTAAAAATATATTAAACAAAGTGAATATGCCAAGAGATCATTTCGATAGCTTTAATACTCAGTCTTCTGAAGAAGACTTTAGCTGTTTGCCCAGAGGTTTAAACCTCCGGGCAGGTGATGAGACTAGTGCCACTCAGATAGCAAGACTTAGTGCGCGATCGCCTGCTATCTCCTTAGCCTTTAGCTAAAGCTTCCTGCAATTTTGCCTCATCCTCTTTCGATAACGAAGTCCGCAGAACTTTCCCCTCAAATTTGCTCAGATCTTCCAAAACCTTATCGGGTGTAGACTTCCTCACCAGTATGAAAATGGCAGATGTTCCCGGTTCTATAGTGCTGCCAATCTCTCGAATGAAGTCGTCGTCGATGCCAAGGTCGGTAAGAGATCCGGAAAGTGCGCCAATCGCGGCACCAACTGCCCAACCCAGCAGCGGATGGAAAAATAAGAAACCGAAAAGCAGTCCCCAAAAACCCCCACCCAATGCACCAGAAGAGACAAGTTCTTGAGTTTGCTTAATCTTAACTTTGCCTTCTTGATTCCTGACGACGATGGCAGCATCTTCCAGGTCAATTAAATACTCTCGCTGTAATTTCGCTAAGTCAAGGAGAACCTCGTCTGCCTTAAACTCGTCCTTGAAGCCGATAACGATGAGATCGCTCATGTTTTTCTCTTGAATTGTGAATCCTGATACTTTTTAATACTAAACTTTAGCAAGTGAAAAACAGGTAAGATCAATTAGCAAAGCCGCAGACGATATCCAGAATCCAAAATAGACGATGCGAAGCCAGTGGGAATGTTTGCTGCAAAATCTAGGTGAGTGGCAGGGTTCCTTTACCCGTCTCTCGCCACGAGGAGAGTTACTAGAAGATACACCGAGCGTAACGACCCTGGAAGGGCTGAATAATAACCAAACAGTTCGCCAGACGATTCGTAATTTTCCACCTAATCAAGCGGTAAAAGAGAGAGTTCTAGAATACAGCTCCCTGGCGAGGAGCGTACTGATTTTCGAGAATGGCGCTTTCTCTCAAGGCTCTATGCAATGGGGGCCATTTGCTGAATTTGGTGCTGAATTGGGCTTGATTGCAGGCGATCGCCGATTGCGCCTCGTACAGTTGTTCGACAAAGAAAGCCGTCTAGATACAATTACGCTCGTTCGGGAACATCAAGCTGGTACAGATGCCCCAGAACGCCCACCCCTGAGTGTAGACCAGTTGTTAGGAGAATGGCAGGGAGAGGCAGTTACACTTTATCCAGACTGGCGATCGCCCGATACTTATACCACTACACTCAAAATACAGAGATCAAGTACCGATCAATTAACCCAGCAATTGAGCTTTGGCGAGCGGACGATTACCTCAACTGCCAGAATTAATGGTTCTATCCTCCTCTTTGACCAAGGTTCTCTACCAGTTCAAGTGTTGCTCCTACCAGATGGTGCTTCCTCCAATTGCCCCCTCTATGTGCAAGGCGGTCAAGCTTTCGTTCTGGAAGTGGGTTGGTTACTCCAACCCAACTTACGCCAGCGACTGGTTCGCAGCTACAGCAATCAGGGAGAATGGGTCAGCCTGACTCTAGTTACAGAACGCTTGTTGATATAAATTTTGAGTTTTGAGTTGATTAGCCTAACAGTGTCTCACTGGCACAGAAATACTATTTCTTTAAGTTCTGTTATCACTTTTAGCTCTTAATTCAAAACTCAACACTTAAAACTCAAAACCTTTAACTTCCTGGCACTGCGCTAAAAATAAACACAAGTCTGATCTGCCATTCTCCCGAACCGTGGATAATCTCAACTTGACTAATAAATTCCCGAAAATAAAACCGCCGTTCTGATTCCGAGAGATCTAGCCAGAATCGAGGGATAGAAACGGCTTGGGCAATTTCTCGTAAGTTGACTGGTGGCAGCTGAGCAAGTTGAGCTTGCGCTTCAGAAATTTCTGTGCGCAGTTTGTAAGCGCGTAACTCAGATGTTTCTGGATCTAGAACACCATTTGCCATTAGCATCGGTAACTGGTCTAAGATATCTTGCTTTTTAGCAATTTCCTCTATAATCTTGCCCTTAATCCCATTCATACTAGGCATATTCATCCCGGCCACTGCATGAGGTAATTCCTGGCAAATTTTTTGAATGGTTTGCTCTAAGACTTGCTCGTAAGAAACGGCGCGGCACTTGGGCTGTTTTGGGCAAGCAATTGGGCGCAGGTAGAGATATTCCCGCTTTTGGCGGCGGGCAGTGACGCGGCTGACCTTCATCGGTGACAGGCACTCTCCACAGACAGCCAATCCAGCTAAAGAGCGAGGCGCGCTGGCTGTGCGGGGTGGGAGACGGCGGTTGCGGCGCAGGAGGCGGTCAATCTGGGCGGCTTCTTCCCTAGAAATGATGGCAACATGGGTATCAGAGAGCACTTGACCGTTGTTTTGATAAGCAGTGTCACCCCGATAGACTGGGTTAGTCAGCCAGCGTTGCCCTGTAGTCACTGAAATTTTCTTGCCGTATTTCTTTTCTAGGTAGCGCACTGCCCCGCGCAAGGAACCATACAGTAGAAATTGCTCAAAAAAATCTTTAACAACTGGTGCAGCACTGCGGTCGAGGATGTAGCGGTCTTTACCTCGCCGATAGCCATAAGGCATCTTACCTGGAGGTGGTGACGCTTTGAGTCGCCGACGGGCATGTCCTTGGCGGATGCGACGGCTGTGCTGGCTGTGATCAATCTCTTGCAGCAGTTTGAGCAAGTCGGAGCGGATCTCTGCATCACCATTATCTGGCTCCGTGGTGACTATCTGAACACCCAATGCTTCTAGTTCAGCAAGGCGATCGCATACTTCTTCTACAGAATCACCGAGTTCTTCCAACTGCCGGATTAGTAGATAGTCAGTTGGTTTTACTTGGCAATCATCCAATAGCTGCTTCAGCTGTTGACGTCCTCCCAAGTCTTGATAAACCCAATCTACTTCCCAGCCAAATAAAGCTGGGTCTGGCGTTGGTTCTAATAGCGGGTCACTATACAGGTAGGCAATGATTTTCATTGCAGCACTAATTCGACGAGGTGCTTCAAAATGCTGAAGACAGTAGATAACTCATTCCCGTGATTAAAAATAAAGAATTCATCTGACCTAGCATACAGCAGCGTATCTTGTTAGGTAAATCCAAAATTGCATGACTAATAACTAAAAACTCATAGCTCGCCTAGCTCAATTATGTTACCATCTGGGTCTTGAGTGAATAAGGCCGCGCGGCCTGAAGCGCTCATTTGTATGGGATAGTTGTGAGCTAGCAACTGTTCTTTGGCAGCATCTAAGTTGTCAACAGAGAAGGCAATGTGTCGATTGCGCCCCAACTTTTCAGGATTGACCAGATCTGATGGCATAGAGTCGGCGACAATCAGGTGAATCTGAAAATCTCCGATTTGGTACCATGCACCAGGAAATTTGAGCGCTCTGTCTACCTTAGCTAATCCCAACACGTTGCTATAAAATTGTTCTGCTCGTTCCAAGTCAGAAACGAGAATGGCAGAGTGGAGACATTGAGTAATTTGCATTGCCTGTATAGTTTAGATAGGTGAGGTAATTCAATTGTGACGCTTGTGGGCAGGAAAAAGCGATCGCGACTACATACTTAAGCTAGCGCCCCATTAATGAACCAGACTTTTATATAAGATCGAAGTAGGAGCCATCCAGCTAAGCTACTAAAATTTTCATGACAGGAGAGCCGATTGAGCCTGTGATCTTTAAGCGCATTCTTACCCGCGCTGTCCTGCTGCCGTTTCTGTTGATGGCAGCTCTGTCAGGTGTATTAATCTTACAAGTCAGCTACCTGCTCTCGACAACACGGTGGGTTGAGCATACAGACCAAGTCATTGCTAAATCGCATCAAACAGAGAAACTGATTGTAGATGCGGAAACAGGGCTGCGCGGGTACCTGCTTGTGGGATATCTGAATTTTTTGCAGCCCTATACACAAGCAAATGCAGTCATTAACTCTTCCTTTAATGACCTCCGGTTTCTCGTGTCAGACAACCCACCTCAGGTGCAGCGCCTTGATAAAATTCGCTCTAGTTATACTCAATGGAATCGTTATGCCAGTAACACAATCGCCTTAAAAGAGCGCCATGGGAATTATCAAGCTTATCCTATTCATGCTCAAGGAAAGCGGATAATAGATGCACTCCGGGCTCAAATGGCATCGTTCATCGCCACTGAGGAAACTCTACGGAACCAACGCAGTCATACAGCTCAACAAGCAACAAGAGCTATAATTGCCAGCACTTTCGGCTCAACCCTCTTGCTGGCAAGCCTACTAGCATTCTTCATTAGACGCCAGTTAATAAAATTATCCCGAAGCTACGAAAAAAACTTGTTCGTCATCCAGAACCAGACTAAGGCGCTGCAGGAGAGCGAAGCAAAGTTCAGGCGTTTGGCTGATTCTGGCTTGCTCGGCATCATTTTCGCCGACCTAAGTGGTAGTATCACAGGAGCCAATGACGCATTTCTTCAAATGATGGACTATACGCGGGAGGATCTGCTTTCAGGCAATTTGCGTTGGCCCAAAATCACGCCACCAGAATATCTCTGTCTAGATGAGCAGGCGATCGCAGAACTTAGAGAATCTGGCGTGTGTACCCCCTTTGAGAAAGAATACATTCGCAAAGATGGCACTCGCGTACCCATTCTGCTCGGGATCACCCTTTTGGAAGGGTCTCAACAAGATACAGTTTCTTTTGTCCTAGACCTCACAGCACGCAAGCAGGCGGAAGCAGAAATTCGGCAACTCAATGAAACCTTGGAAAATCGGGTCACTGAGCGTACAGCACAATTAGAAGAAGTGAATAAAGAAATGGAAGCTTTTGCCTATTCCGTCTCCCACGATCTGCGTGCGCCATTGCGTGGTATGGAGGGACTAGCTCAGGCATTATTAGCAGATTATGGCGAGCAGTTAGATGAGCTTGGTCAGGAATACGCGCAGCGCATCGTCGCAGCTGCTGCGCGGATGGATCTGCTCATTCAGGATTTGCTGGCTTATAGCCGCCTCAACCGCACTGAACTACAGTTTAAGCCAGTTGATTTAGGGAAGTTGATGATAGATGTGATGATCCATTTGGAGACAGAACTTCAAGCGCGACAAGCCAAGGTAATGGTAGAAGAACCCCTACCCCAGGTTGTGGGTCATCGTAGTACACTATTTCAGATCCTCACAAATCTATTGACAAATGCTATCAAGTTTGTGGCTACCGGAGTGTCTCCTCAGGTACGAGTGTGGGCCGAGGAGTGCGGCGAGTGGGTTCGCTTATGGGTGGAAGACAATGGCATCGGCATCGCTTTAGAACACCAGGAACGCATTTTCCGCGTATTTGAGCGACTGCATGGACTTGAGGCTTACCCCGGTACTGGTATTGGTCTAGCGATCGTGCGTAAAGGCGTCGAGCGCATGGGTGGTAAGGTAGGGTTAGAGTCACAGGTCGGTCGAGGGAGCAAATTTTGGATTGAGTTGCCCAAAGCCCTGAGAGAATGATTAACATTAGAGATTACCCAGTTTTACTGGTAGAAGATAATCAAGATGACGTCTTGATAATTCAGCGAGCTTTTCGTAAGGCAAGCATAGCTACCCCCCTCCATGTGGTAGGCGATGGGGATGCAGCTGTGCTTTACCTTTCTGGACACGAGCCTTACAAGAACCGTGAGCAGTACCCTTTACCTGGATTGATACTTCTAGACTTGAAACTGCCCCGGCGATCTGGTCTTGAGGTTTTGGAATGGCTGCGGCAGCAGCCCGGATTGAAACGCTTGCTAGTTGTGGTACTGACTTCCTCCAGAGAGAATATCGACATTAATCGAGCTTACGAGTTGGGTGCCAACTCCTACTTGGTGAAACCAGTAGAATTTGCTGCCTTACTGGAATTGGTGAAAAACCTCAATTTGTACTGGCTCGTTCTCAGCGAGAAGCCAGAGATTCAGCCCAATTGACTCAACTTCGTTGGAAGGTAGAGAGTAGGAGGCACAAGGAAATTTTGCCTAGGAAAGAAGCAGGATTAACATAATGTTCAGTTAAATACCCTATTTAGGGCTGATGCACGGACGCATAGAGGTTTTTATGATGGGTAATTAGACAGATTAGATGTAACTTCTTCATCTTCTCAATCCCCAATTCCCAATCCCTAATCCCTAATAAATGCCCAAAAGCTAGATTGTGAGTCAAACTTTACGTATCCTGTTGCTAGATGACAATGCAGACGATCGCCTCTTGGCCATCCGCGAGTTGAAACAGGGAATTTCTAACCTCCAAGTGCATGAAGTTGCTGAAGCCCAAGGTTTAGAGCAGGCACTGGAGGCTGGTCAATTTGACCTATTGATCACAGACTACCAACTGCGCTGGAGCAATGGTTTAGAGGTTCTTCGTGCTATCAAGTCCCGCTATCCCGATTGCCCAGTAATTATGTTCACAAATACTGGCAGTGAAGAAGTTGCTGTAGAAGGCATGAAGGCTGGGTTGGATGATTATGTCATCAAGTCACCCAAGTCTTACAGAAGGCTAGTGCCTGCGGTACGGTCAGCATTAGAACGAGTTGCGGCTCAGCAAAGAGCAAACCGTGCAGAACTTCGCCTTAACCAGCTACTCAATCGATTAAACGTAGGAGTATTCCGTTTAACTCTAGACGGACGCCTGCTGGAGGGAAATGCAGCGTTCCTGCAACTGCTGAGCTTAAATTCATTATCAGAAGCTCAGTCTGCTGATTTGGGTGAGCTTTACTTGCCGATAGAAAACCGACTCCAGTCTGTGAAGCGGGAGCGTGAGGTGGAGTTACGTCGGACTGACGGCAGCTCAATCTGGGTTTTGTTAAACGAAATTCTCAGCCCCAGTGATGGTGAAACCATCATTGATGGCGTGATGGAAGACTTCACCCAGCGCAAGCAGGCTGAGGCAGAGCGTAACCAACTACTAGCACGCGAGCAGGCAGCACGGGCAGAAGCTGTTAGCGCAGCAGCACAAAGTATAGAAGCCAATCGTCTTAAAGACGAGTTTCTCGCAACACTTTCTCACGAATTGCGGACACCTCTCAATGCCATGCTGGGCTGGGCTCAGTTGTTGCGTACTGGCAATCTAGACCATACCACTTCAGTTCGCGCCGTTGAGGTCATTGAACGCAACACCAAGTCATTGGCGCAACTCATTGAGGATCTCCTAGATGTCTCACGCATCATTACGGGTAAACTCCGCTTAGACTTCTGCCCTGTTGAGCTCGCACCCATTATTGAGTCAGCTATTGATGTTGTCCGTCCAGCAGCTCAAGCTAAGGCGATTGAAATCAAATTTGTGGATAGCACCTCAGCAATTCTCGTTTCAGGCGACCCTGATCGCTTGCAGCAGGTGGTATGGAACTTACTTTCTAACGCGGTGAAGTTTACACCCTCCGGAGGGCAGGTTGGGGTGCAGCTAAAGTGTATTAACTCCAACCTTGAAATTAAAGTGAGCGATACGGGGCAAGGCATCAGTGCTGACTTACTACCCTACGTTTTCGACCGCTTCCGCCAAGCGGATAGTTCTAGCACAAGGCAACAAAGGGGTTTAGGACTGGGACTAGCTATTGTGCGCCACTTGGTAGAATTGCACGGCGGCACTGTCGAAGCAGAAAGCCCAGGAGAAAATCAGGGAGCAACGTTCACAGTGAGTCTGCCGTTGATGAGTTCTCATAGAGAGGAAGAACAAACTCCGGAACCAGCAGATATTCAAGAGCAACTTGGTGATGATACTCGGCAGTCGCAACTCCTCCAAGGCTTACGGGTACTGCTTGTGGATGATCAGGCGGATATGCGCGACTTATTCACGACAATGCTTAAATACTATGGGGCTAGGGTGGAAGCGGTCGCATCAGCTAACGAAGCCTTCAACGTGCTGCAACGAACAAAGCCGGATGTCTTAATCAGTGATATTGGTATGCCTGGTGAGGACGGCTACTCATTAATCCGTAGGGTGAGAGCTTTGGAATCACAGGCAGAGAGCCAGACACCAGCCTTGGCGCTGACCGCATATGCCAGAGCCGACGATCGCACGCGTGCTCTTGCCGCTGGCTATCAGCTACATATAGCTAAGCCAGTTTCTCCATCTGCTTTGGCCGCAGCAGTTGCTAACCTTGTTGGACGCAGTGGTAGCATAGTCTAGTATGTAAAGATGAGAGAAGCAGTTAGCTGCTTATTAATTCTTAATAAAATGACAGGCTCTCTAGCACTGAATGGGGAAGTAGTTTTTTATCCAGACAGGGCGATACTTTTGTAGAAACCTTAATTGAGAAGCCTATTACAGCAATAAGTTGAATCAGACTTTACAACAGGAAGCATTATTCATAAACGCCTGATGTTTCAATCTGTAGCTAAACTGAGTAGCACAGAAGACCTGCTTCTACAATTGAAGGACGAGGCAGAGTGGGGGCAGCGATACTAGAGGATGACACGCTTAGGCGCAAGATTCCTCATCAAAAACCTCAGATTGCCTCCCCACTCTCTGCGTTGCAGGGCGGGGAGGCAATTGGGGCAACTAGGAGGAATTAATGTCCCCCTAGTTGCCAAATAGTGATATCAGATTGGTGTGCGGTCAGGTCAAGTTTCCTTTGCAGCTGGGAGGCTATCAAATCGCCCTGTTCAGAGGATATTTGAACATAATGCTGATCTGAGTGCGGCGAATAATATTGCTGCTCTTGGGGTTGCTTTTGTAAACCAGCCCGCAATTCCAGAGATTGCTTGTAGTTTGTCAGGACAATTAAGTCTTTTCAAAGGCAGGTGAAATCTAGGATAAAGCCCCGACTTCAGCGAAGCGCTAGCGGAGTAAGTCAGGGTAGTTTACTGAGTTAGACGGAACCAGTGTAGGAGACAACTAGGGCAATGCAGAAGCTCTCAGAAACCGTATATGCGAGTTTGTTCTGGTTAATTTCTGGGTTAGTTGTTTGGCTGGCGCTCCTGCCCATGGCAATTATTGGTTTGCCGATCATACTCCTAGCAAGAGCAGTAGGGCAATTTCTCTTCAATCTGCCTCAATCAAACATAGCAGAAGCAGAAAAACAAGTCCAGACAAGCCCTAGGAATAGACCTGCTAATCTAGTTGAGTCGCTTCTGACTTCATTGCTCCTGACAGCCCTAGTTGAAGTGCCTGCTTTACTGGCAGCAGTCATCTCTTTACAGCCAACAAGACTGCTCAAAGGCAAGTCAGTTAGTACTCAAAAGCTTCGTCCACTATCAGCAAAGGCATACGGAGAGTCAACAACAGACCCCATAGCAAAAGCTGTAGAGATATCTGTTAAGGAAAATAGGAGCGATCGCTGATCCTTTGATGTAACTTCAGAAAAACGCTACTAGTGCTATCTGAGAGTTTCTGTTAGAACAGGTTTTGTAATAATTTCTAAATATCAGGCTTTTTTCTAAATTTTTTGAAAAGAGCGGTTCGTTGTTCTCAACTAGCTAAAATCTAAAATCGCTAGTCACAGACCCTCTGGCGCTGCAATTAATGTATGTTCCTTTTTATGTGCTTGCATAAAGTTGGCGGGAAGCCCTGTGATTTTAGCTGAGGGAGGAACTGTCTCCCATCGATTTCAGTAATGGGTAATAGGTAAAAAACAATTACCCATTACAACAAAATCCCCTGCTCTTTAGGCGAGGGATAAGTTTAATCAATTACCACCAGAGGTGACAGCTTTATTGTGTATGTTAGTCTCTTGTGGCTTCCGACGCCAACTGCCATCGCCACCTTGCTCGTATTCGTGCTTTACAGTATTCCAAGCAACCTGGAGAGCCGCAGCTTCGTCCAAACCGTCCTCTTGCGAACTTTTGAACGCAGCCTGGAAAATATTCTGAGCCCCTTCAGGGAGTTCTTTGACTTCTGATGGTAGGTGATCAAGTTGCTGATCAGACATAACGTACTCCTGTTATTTATGCTTGGAATCATCCTAAGAAGCTGAGCATATAAGTTCCTCTTTCTGCCTTGGTAGTTGTCGCTGTATCTGAGGCCGGATTTCGTGTTAAGGCAATTTGTAGTTAAAAATACAAATTATGGCTGTGGGTATGTAAACTACATCTGCGATCGCCTACGCCTGCTCTTGAGCAAAGCGGCAAGTGCAGGGGCATTTCGATAAATTAACGAATGACAAACGGTTCAACTTGGCTATTATGCCACTGGCGCTGAAATCTCTCAGCAATAAACGGTCGGACAATAAATTTGGGCGGCTTACCGTCTTTAACATCTATCCGCAAAAATGAGTAAGGCCGTCGCTTCTGTGAAGCGTAACCGTTCCGACCGACAAAAAACAGGGATTTCGCTACCAAGCGGCTATGACTACCTCCGCGACCGATAAAGGTTTCAGTTAATTCCGGCCCCTCAGGGCGTTGGCGACGGAGGCTGTAACCGCTGCCACCGCAGACGAGCCAGTTGAGATTGGCGTCAGCGTGTCCGGTATTTTCAGTGCGGATATACTCTAGGCAGTGAGCGTGACCGTGCAGAATTAAATCGACTAGTGGACGACCCTCAGCTTGCTGACCAACCTCATCTTGGACTGCATCAAGGACTCGACGGAAGCGGCGGCGAATTGCCAAAGTCTGCCCCTGATCCCACTTTGTCGCCTCAGTGACATAGGGAGGATGGTGGAAATAAACCACGCGTCCGCGCACATTTTCTGTGTTCCAAGATTCAACCAGCCTTTGTCGCAGCCAATCAAGTTGTTCCAAGTCGGTAACAGTTGTGTCATCAGCTGCCAGTTGTTTGTCAATGTCGAGCGTTTGTTCTTGTATATGCTCCAATTTGGCATGTAGGTCATCTAGATGTTCCGCATCTTCAGGTGAGTCGGGATTAAGCTTAGCTGAGGTTTCCATAATTTGCTGTTTTTGCTGCTCTAGCTCATCTCGACGCTCTTCCAATAAGCTACGAGCTGCTTCTCCTTCTTTTGTGTCAGAGAGTGGCGGTGGAGCGTTGAAGGTATTGGAGTCGAGGGCAAAGAAGTCAATCCCACCATAACGGAATGTGTAATAGCGATTGGGTAACCGGGTGAAGTGTCCCGGTTCATAACGAAGGCAGCGACCAGTATCAGTCTTGGCCGTGTAATGGCTGTCTAGATGACGGCTTAGCTCTTCCTTAGTATTCAATGTCTTGAGATAATCAAGAAATGCCTGTGCATATGCCTGACCTTGATACGAGCCATGCCAGCCAACGTCTAGCTCCAATTGGGACTGGATCAGGCGGCGAAGCGGCAGAGTTGCTTGTGCTATCAAACTGTAGAAAAACGGCAGGTCATAGTAATCGTGATTACCTGGCACAGGGAGAATGGGCAGGTTGAAGACCATGCGGTCATAGGAAATGAGCTGGGGCTGCTCGCCGCCCACCAAAAACTCTCGGTAGGGATCGATGAAGTTTTTTAGGTAGTACTCGCTCGATCCAACCAGATAAATCACATCACCTGTGTGCATAATGAAGCGGCAACTGTCCCGATGTGCCAGCATTTGTTCTGTGACTCTTCGTTGGGGGTTGTGACCGCGATGCGGTCCTGCCCCACTGTCACCTACAACTAAAAATGAGAACTCTGGACTGTCCTCTGTGTGATCGTCTAAAACCATACTGGTTTGATCGATTCCCCGCTCTACAACCAGCGGATCTTGCCAGCGTACCCTTTCCTTCATCTTGCGGATTTTGACGGATATTGGCGGGTCAGACACAAATTCCATAGCTCGTCACTCCCTAATTCGGGGCTTCCTCAAGTCACTTGTATTTTTGTCTCCCGATTGTACACGCCTACTCCAGGTGTTTTGCATCTACCTAAACGATGGCGTCTGAGGGAGCAAGGAGAGAAATTGTCTTTTCAGCGCCAAGAGCGGTAATCGCTGGTGTAATGTATTCCTAATTACAAGCTAACTTAACATAATAATTACTCTGGAAGTAAAAAATAAAAAGTTATGGCAAAACCATTTATTTTTTCTCAATAAAGCCTGATCACCATATGAGTATGGATTCAAACTGCCCCGCTACTTTGCTAATAGCTAATAGTTTGGAAAAATCAGCTAGTAGCGAACCATCTCTCCCCTCATCACGATAATTTTTGATTTTTAGAAGTATCTCTACCATGTAGTGATGTCTTTAAACCAGTTAACCTTTCTAACTCCCTTCTCACCTGCTGTGAAGTCATGGTATTGAGGGGTACTCTCAACCGATAGGCTAAACCAGCTGCTACCCCAATTCCTGCTGCTTGGTAAGTATTTAGGGTCAGAATTCTTCCGACAGATGGAGCTAACCCAACATATCCAGATGCCCTTCCAACAATCGCCAAATTTTTCACATTATTAGCTAAGCAGTTCTCTATACCAAAATTAAAAACTGGAAGGGACGGTAATTTTCCAGCAAAGCCAGGAATTCCACCTCTGACATCAAATTCATAAGAGAAACTGCCAATAGATGCTTTTGGTGCAGTTCCTCCTTTGACGATTTTATCATCTGTTAAAGGTTCGACCACATCACGAATATTCAAACTATGCCTAATATAAATTTCTTTAGGAAGAAAGACTGTGACCTTCTTGCCTGAGATGTGGCGTATCCAAGCCTCTATAAGTCGCATTTCGTCAATCATTTCCTGAGTTGGATGACGCCCATTTTCTTCTAATAACATAACTTGTTCAGTCGTATATTTAAATAGAAATCCATTCCAAACCAAGGAACCATCTTTTTGAATAGAAATATTACCTCGGTCGAACAAGAATTTTTCTAGATTAAAAGGTTGCTGACTATAAAGATGAAAGGATACACCTAAAGCTATGCTGCGTATATCATAACTATCTGGCATGTTTTGATACATGGGGGAGAAAAAATTTTGGATAAATATATTTTTTACTAACTTAGGATGATTATCCTTGATTAAAGCTGTCTTGATTCTAGACATGAATTTATAATTATGTAAAATATTTTTTTCAATTTTTGTAAGTTCCTTAGATGTTATACCAGTTATTTTAGGAATAATAGAGACAGTCAGAGTTGCATTTCGCAACTGGGGACGATAGGATTCAAATCCTTGAAAATAAGATAAACCAGATATTCTTGCTAATGCAGCATTTTGAGTGGCATCAATGTAGGTATAAGCTCGGATGAATTTATGAGTTTGCGCAATTTCGACAAATCTAATTTGTTTATTTTCTACATAAGCTTTCAGCGTTGAGCCAGAAATAACTGTAACTCCAACTTTTTTTAACATTTTTCTGGCAGTTATACTAGTCTGCTTGATATCAAAGGAACCACCAGCCACGCCTGCATTCTTCAAGAAATCATTAAAACATTGCGCAGATGGTTGTTGAGCCCAATCGGTTAATTTATCTAAATCAATAGAGACTAACCAGCCTCGTGTTATGACCCCACCTAAAGGTTCGCTAGCGGCATTAGAGCGAATCAATACCACTCTGCCCTTATTACCTAAAACTTTTTTAGCCTCAATAGCTGCACATACACCATAAATTTCATCTCCATAAACTAAAACATCAAATTCAGCTAATAAAGTTTTTTGCTCACTCTCCATAGAAAGCTGATGAGTGAAAAGCCCTCCACACAGGTATCCCATCACCCAGCCAAGAGTGATAAATCCAGCATACCTACTTTTTAAAATACTTACTTTGACGTAATTCTGCACCCCTAGATAAATCTTTTTCAATCGTAAGTTCATCAATTGCTTTCGGATAAGCTGCGTTTTGCTCTACTGTTAAGTATAAAGGAATTCGGGTAGCTTTTTGAGATACAGGTCGCCAATTATAGACATAGCCGGAAAGCATTTAGCTCACCTTATTTGTAGATGATCTATTATTAGTTGCACAAAATGACACTATTATTTAGAATAATAAGCAATAACAGGAGAAATGCATCTTTACATGCCGCTTTTAAGCGGCATGTCGTCTTGTATTATTAGTAAGCACCTTTTTTTTGCAGAAGAACTGCGACCGTACGCAGTAATATCTGCAAGTCTAACTAAATTGACCAGTTTTCAATATAGAAAGTATCTAGACGCAATACTTCTTCAAAGCTGGTAATATTTGAGCGACCGGAGACTTGCCACAATCCTGTGATACCTGGCAAAACTTCGTGGCGAATAAAATGGTGAGCTGAGAATTTTTCAACATCTCTTATCGGTAGAGGTCGAGGACCAACTAGACTCATTTCTCCTAGGAGAACGTTGAATAATTGTGGTAGCTCATCTAAACTTGTGCGCCGCAAAAACTTTCCCGTATTAGTAAT
>CAZZWA010000078.1:5786-17431 GCA_964657555.1 uncultured Microcoleus sp. | reverse complement strand
GTTGGCCCGTCAGCTGGCAGCGTCGCTAAGCGGACAGGGGCAGATGCTCCCTGTTGCACTGTGCGTGAGCCGCTATGACGGTTGAGATCGGTCGCTACGTAACCAGGGTCAGCAGCATTGACTTTGATCGGTGTATCTTTGAGTTCGTGCGCGAATTGGATTGTCAGGGCGTTGAGGGCCGTTTTCGACGAGTTGTAAGCCAGGTATTTGGCCTGGGCGTATTCCCAATTTGGGTCACTATTCTGGGCCAGCGACCCCAAACCGCTTGACATATTCACAATGCGGCCTGCCTCGGACTTGTGAAGCAACGGCAGCATTGCTTTGATGACGGCGAAGACGCCGAAGAAGTTGGTGTCGTAGGTGCAACGCAAGACTTTGATATCGAGTTGGCTTGGTGGTGCATCGTCGATCGCAATGCCTGCGTTGTTGACTAGAATATCCAGCTTGCCGAACTCACTTTCGATGTGGCCTGCCGCCGCATCAATTGTGTCTTGATTGGTCACTTCAAGCTGCACATTGCGTGCGTCGATATTTTCGGATTGCAGTTTCTTGATGGCTTCGCGACCCCGATTTTCATCTCGCACACCCAGTAAAACTGTG
This sequence comes from uncultured Microcoleus sp., assembly GCA_964657555.1. Taxonomy (GTDB): domain Bacteria; phylum Cyanobacteriota; class Cyanobacteriia; order Cyanobacteriales; family FACHB-T130; genus CAZZWA01. Next base: position 16,831 of record CAZZWA010000078.1, on the reverse strand, counting down.
ATTCCCTGGATGCCCAGTTGCCGCGCAATTTCCAACCCGATGCCTTTGTTTGCGCCCGTAATCAGCGCAATTTTGCCTTCGACTGGTTTTTTTGTCATAAATTTAGAGTTTTGGCGAGTGAAAGATGATGTCAGTGGTGAACCACTGGTAATCCAACGTTAACGTCAACGTTAGATTACCATTAAAGAAATTATTGGCTCTTAGTTTGCTCCTCGATCCATTGCTGGATTTTGGCAATATTAGCTCGTAAATCTGAACGAAACTGTGCTAAGGCTTTGATTTTGTCATCAGTCTCCTGGAGATGAGCTTGGAGAATTTCTAACAGTTTCTGCTTACCACGTAACATCGTCGGCTCTTTAAAGAAAAGGTCAATGATGCTACTAATCTCTTCTAGGGTTAATCCCAGCGTTTTCAGCGCATCGATCTTGCGGAGTCTGGCTAGCTCGACCTCCGTGTAGTAGCGAAAGCCTTTCCCCTCGCGCTCGCTTGGCCCAAGTAATCCTAAGCTTTCGTAGTAGCGAATTGTGCGGGGAGTCACGCCAGCTTCTTTAGCAAGTTCTCCGATACGCATCTTTTCTTTCACACTTATATTTATATCGCAACTTTAACGTTAACGTCAAATTTAAAGAACTAATGTTGCTTGCTAAACTCAAGGTCAGCTCTTCTGTATCATCCAGACGAAGAAGCCGAGGATTTGCTCAACGGGAGGAAGCGGATAAACAGACAAGTCAATCGTTACAGTCTGTTGTTCCAGTTTCAGGAACTGCCACTGAATGCCGTTACTGACACTGCCAAAGATGATTGAAATAGATTTTTCCTGAGCCTGATTGAAACGTTGAGCCGCAACCATCTCGGCGATACATTGACCAAATCCTGTTTTCAAGTCTGTTTTTTTCGCCTCTACAACTACAACAGTGGGCGCTTCGATTTCCAGCACCTCAGCAGAACGGCTAATCAGGAAGTCACAAATGCCATTGAGTCCTACCGACTCTTCTACGTTGAAATCTTCGCCAGAGAACAGGCTAACTGTATGATCAAGAATTCGCCTCACCTCCAGCAGTACAGGGTAGATAATCCCCTCAGAACGGGCTTTTTCACTGCCGGAAGTCGCAACAATCGGTAAGCTTTCTTGGAGGTAGCCGGTCAAGATAGCAGAGGGGGTGATTGGGTCAAGTTCAGGAAAAAAGCGAATTCCTTCTACAGTCGTCAGGTTGAAAGCTTGCTTGGCTTTACTGATAGTCGTGAATTGGCTGTAAGGCATAGTGTTTCTATAGTCTTATGACAGCCTGAAACGGCAGTTGCACTCTCAATTAATGGTTTCCTATTGAGTTAGGTGAAGTACGTAACCTCGATACTTGCCTGCTACCGCAGTGTTCGCCCCTTTATGGTTCGCTCAATTCTTGATCGTTCCATCATTGTAAAACAGCCTCACCCCAAGAGAACCCTCAAAGCCCTTTTGGATGAACTTGAACTGTTCCCACGTTCCATGATGAACAATGCGTTGCTCGGTGCTCATGTTCAGTAGTGGGGGCATTGCGCAAGATCTCCGGCTATCCATTAAAAGTAGCCTCCCCCAGTATGCCGCTTCAATGATAGCGGTTCAAAAATATAATCAAGCCAAAAAGAAGGCGATCGCCCGTGTCTATAGTTGTATTTCCACGGGAACGAATTGGAAATTTTGGAAATTATGCGACAAAGCCCTATCCATTGACTCACCCGAATATTACATCAACCCTCCCAGAGGGAAAGTTAATCAAGTTCCACAGTTATGCGATAATTTTTAACATACATTTAATATTGGCTTCTCTATAAAATCCTGGCCATGAGCAACCAAGCTGTCGATGCTAAAGCGCTGGATCGCCACGAATGCCGTGCCTGTGGCTACATATACGAACCATCCAAGGGTGATAGCAAGAGTGAGATTCCGCCAGGAACGCCTTTTGAGGATATTTCCACAAACTGGCGCTGTCCCGTTTGCGGAGCACGGAAGACACAGTTCGCAAACATTGGCCCTGCCGGTACTGCTTCTGGGTTTAAGGAAAATCTGAACTATGGTCTGGGTGTCAACCGTTTAACCCCAGGGCAGAAAAATCTTCTTATTTTTGGGGCTTTAGCTTTGGGCGTCATATTCTTTCTTAGCCTCTACGGCTTACATTGAGACCTGAGTAGGCTCATCAAACGGAAAGACAGCGTTGCATGAGTGCAGCCAGACTTTTGTAGCTCGACTATGCCTTAAATAAAAGATTCGCACCCATCAGTTTTGGAAGTCATGAATTCAATTGTGAAATTTTGGAAACAAATTTTAATATTGCTGAGCGTTGCTCTCTTAAGTGCCAGCTGTAGCAATATACCCAGCCTGGGCAGCAATCCATGGCAAGTCATTTCCCTACCAACCCAGGTCAACCTGCAAGACATTGGTTTTACAGGTGATCCCAAGCATGGATGGCTTGTGGGTAGTGATTCTACACTATTAGAAACAACAGATGGAGGTAAGACCTGGCAGACTCGTGGTTTAGAACTAGAAGATCAAAAGTACCGCTTTACGGGAGTGAGTTTTACAGGTCAGGAGGGCTGGATTATCGGAGAGCCCGCTATCCTGCTGCATACCACTGATGGGGGGCAAACCTGGTCTCGCGTTCCGTTGAGCAATAAGTTACCGGGTGCTCCCAACACGATTGTGGCACTGGCACCTAACTCAGCAGAGCTGGCCACTAATATAGGAGCTATTTATCGAACAACAGATGGTGGTCAGACATGGAAAGCCTTAGTGCAAGAAGCAGTGGGCGTCGTTCGTAATCTGGAACGCTCAACTGATGGTAAATATGTAGCAGTGTCAGCCAAAGGGAACTTCTACTCTACCTGGGAACCTGGTCAAAATGCTTGGGCACCCCACAACCGCAATAGTTCCCGACGGGTCGAGAATATGGGGTTTGGGGAAGATGGTCGTCTGTGGATGCTCGCCAGAGGTGGCCAGATGCAATTTAGCGAACCTGGAAAACCAGATGAGTGGCAGGATACACAATATCCAGAGCTTTCCACGAGTTGGGGTTTACTCGACGTAGCCTACCGCACACCCAACGAGATTTGGGTAACGGGCGGCAGTGGCAATTTACTGTGTAGTTTTGATGGCGGGAAGACTTGGCAAAAAGACCGCGATGTTGAGGATATACCCTCTAATTTTTACAAAATTGTCTTTGTAACGCCCGAGCAAGGATTTATTATTGGACAGCACGGAACTTTGCTAAAGTACGAAGGATCAACACAAGCAGCTTGATGGATAATAATATTATTGAATAGCTATTATCATCTGCTTGTTCGGTGCCCCCAGCCATTTGTCCACAGGCTAAATGTTTTTTTTTGCAAGTGCTGTTGAAGGAGGAATTTAAATGTCAGGATCAACTGGAGAGCGTCCGTTTGCGGATATTATTACAAGCGTTCGTTATTGGGTGATTCATAGCATCACCATCCCAGCTTTGTTTATTGCGGGCTGGTTATTTGTGAGCACAGGCTTGGCATACGACATCTTTGGGACACCCCGCCCCAATCAGTATTACACTCAAAATCGCCAGGAAGTGCCGATTGTTTCAGACCGCTTTGAATCAAAGCAACAGATTGAGCAATTTGTTAAGTAAGTTGTTGAAAATAGGTGGCAATTCATGACTAGTAGTACCCCAAATCAGCCAGTTTCCTATCCAATTTTTACAGTTAGATGGCTGGCAGTTCACACTCTAGCTGTACCGACAGTGTTTTTCTTGGGTGCGATCGCCTCCATGCAGTTTATTCAACGATAGAAGAAACTCATGGCAGATCGACCTCCCATTCCTAATAGGCGATCGGTTGAGCTAAATAGGACTTCTCTGTTCTTGAGCTTATTACTGGTTATTGCAGGATGGCAATTGGTTAGCACAGTCATGGCATGGGACATCTTGGGGACGCCTCGCCCCAATAAGTACTACACCCAAACCCGCCAGTCAGCGCCGATTGTTTCAGACCGCTTTAAATCAAACCAACAGATTGAGCAATATAGCAAGTAAGTCTTTTCAAAGGGGTGGCAAATCATGACCAGCAGCACCCCAAGTCAGCCGGTTTCCTGTCCGATTTTTACTGTTAGATGGCTGGTGGTTCATACCCTAGCTGTACCAATGGTATTTTTTCCGGGAACGATCGTATCCAGGCAATTTATTCAACGATAGGAGTAAGCTTGTGGCAGAACGGCCTCGCAACCCTAATACTCAGCCGGTTGAGTTGAACCGGACTTCGCTCTTCTTGGGTCTATTACTCGTTTTTGTTCTTGGTATTCTGTTCTCCAGTTATTTCTTCAATTAACTGGATTTGATTGTGATCATTGTTGAGTTGTAATTAGAAGGAAAAAACTTATGTCTGCTGGAACTGGAAGAATCCCCTTGTGGATAGTTGCTACTGTTGCCGGTACAGGTGTGCTTGTAGTGGTCGGTCTTTTCTTCTATGGTGCCTACGCTGGTCTAGGCTCCTCTTTATAGGCTAAATCTCTGAACGTCAAGCTCTGCCATAACGAGGCGGGGCTTGATGCTAAAAGTAGTACATAAGTTCTATTGAGATATCTGTACTGGGTTTTGAGCCCAAATCTACTGGTGAAGCCCTCTTTTCCCTTCCTATATTAGGGACGTCCTGGCGCAACGTCTCTACTAGGTGAGAGCAAATTGCCCAAGTGGAGCGACTTGTCGCCACAGGCGGGAGTCCTCACTTGGGTGCCATGAGGATAATGCCATCGCCTCAATTTTCCTAAAAAGCTGCCTGTCTGATTTCAGACAGGCAGCTTTGCCTAGACTAATTGAGGTTAGCCAGCATTAAACTCCACTGGGGTCTTCGCGTTCAATGTACAGGAACAGGAAAGCAAATGCCACTGCTGGGAAGATTAGGCCAGTCAGAGGCACGAAAATCGAAGGCAAGAATGGAGCAGCGTAAAAAGCAACCATTGCAAAGTTTCCTATCTAAATAACGCCATTGTTCAGAAAAACTTTAACTGCGAATTTGCCCCAAATGACAGACTCATAAGAATTTTTAACATATCCTCAATCTTCAAACTCGTCCAACGAAATTGTCGGGATGTCAGGGGGAACTACAGTACGGTCAACCTTGACTTTATGGCTCTCCTGTTGAGCATACGTATCGACGGCGACCGCCTCGAACCGGATTGACAGGCTGCCAAATGGAACACTTAACTGAGCGATCGTCTCCAATTCACCTGTGTTACTGGGCGAAAAATCTCTTAAAAAGAATGGGCCATCCAGGAGAGAGCGGGACTGCAAGTCTTGAATCCACAATTTGACATAGATGGGATTCTGATAAGGGGGCAACTTCACCCATAGTGTCAACAAGTCCCCAGAGGTGAGTTCGCCACTTGGTACATTAAGCTCTGGCATTGGCACCTGCACATCCTCAAGCATCTGGGAGAGAGCCTCTAGAGCTGATAAGTCATCAACCTCTACAGTGGAGTTGTGGCGAGCTGGTTGTGCTGGTTCAAGCTCATCGTCTACCACAATCTCTTGAGTGTCCCAGTCAAACCCAGCGTTGCCTAGAGAGGGATGCAACTGGTTTTGAGTTTCTAGCGAAAGACTATTTGGCGCTAGATCTGGTTTGGTCGCATCAGCTGTTTCTAGATACAGGGCACCTTTGCTTAGTGGTTCAATACTTGGCAAAGATTCCTGTACTTCTGCGTTAGGGAAAGACAAGTCTGGTTGCTCTGGATCTGGCTCCCACATCTGCCAGATATCTCTATCAACCATCACTGACTCCGTTTCTGATGGTGGAGCATCTTCGTCTATTGCTAAATCGACTTCCCCTAGATTATTGAAGGAATGTTCGTTGCCGATCCATGCTGAAAGCTCGGTATCCGCTGCCATGGCATTCAGCCGACACCAAAAACGCTCTTGCATCCTCAACGATTGAAAGGCTTGCTCAACCGAATCTGTAACCAGCTCTACGGAAGGCAACAGGGGAGCCACATCCCCTCTTTGGTGTGGGGGAGCGGAAAGTGGGGAGATTACTTGTTCTTCCCCCCACCTTTCTAAGAGAGAGTCGCCCTCGCTACCTTGTTGATGGTTCATTGTTGATGATTCATCGTCATGAACCATCAACAATGAACCAGGAATGCTCGATTCCCCATCTCCTTGTGGATGGAGAGAGGGCTTCGTTACCTCCTTCTGGCTTTGTTGTTGAATCTCTAAGTCAGGCTGTAACGGCTCCTCAAGGATTTTAGGGTTTTGGCTTCCCTGCTGTCCCATCGCCGCTCCGGTCGCAGGAACTGTTATGTTTAGCGAAGCCGCCTCTTGAGTGTTAGTAGCTTCCTTAACAGTAGGCTCTAACCTCAAATCGACAACTATCCCCAGAGCGGTATCCTTCTTTAGACCAATTACCTGAGCTTTTTGGGTTTGGGAAAGACTTCCAACTGCCGGTTCCTGACCAGGAAATTCATGTGGGCTGGGAGGTAAAGAGCTTGATGCTACGTCAGCTTCCTGTATCTGGGAGTCCGATTTTGTCAAGCTGAGATCTTCTGAAGGCTGTAGGCCAAAGGTATTTTCGGAGGGAAGGATAGAAGCGCTAGGCTGAAGACTTTCTGATAAAGTCGCATCAACTAATTCGCTGGTTCCTTCAAGGAGCATAGCCTGTGCAGGCTGACTGTTCTGTGTAGTAACTGGTTGGCCAGAAAATCGACGGGAGGGAAGCTTAGGCAGTTGAGGAGTTTTGGATGGTTTCTTAGAGGAACGAGTTATCTGAGGGGGTAATAGCTGACCCGGTGATGGCTTGAAAGACTGAGGCTTTTTGGCTTTCTGGATCAGGTGATCGAAAGAGAAGTCCAAGCTTGCAGGTTTTTCATTCTGGTCAAGTGATGTTTCTGAGGGTAGCTCGCTCTGGCTTTCTAGCGGCTGAGTATCTGTTAATACTGGTATTTGTGCTGATGGCACTGCCTGAGATGTTTGCAGAATCGTGCCCAGTAACTCTGGCAAATCTGCTGTGAGGCTGAAGGGTTGAGTCGCTATTGGGATTCCATGAGCGTCACAGAGCGCAACTTCGCCCAAAAGCAGACGAATTTCGCAGTTTGGGGGAAGCTCAAAGCTAAAAGTAAAGGCAAACGGCGGAACCTTTTCTGGAAGGGGCAACTGCTCGCTCATCAATACTTGTGAGCTTTGCGGATCGCGGAGTTGATATCGTAGCGTTCCTTTAAAAACTGAGTTTAAATTGCTCTCTATCTCATTACTACCCAGTGTGATGTCTGGAACGTCAACTCGACCAGTCATAGTCAAAGATTGTCCGCGACGCGCCACTAAAGTTTCTTGGTCGAGGGTCAACAGCAATACGAGTTGATTGGCATTTGCCAAAGCAGGCAAGAGGCTGACATCTTCTCTTTGTGGTTCTTGGTTGTGGCGTGTGGATAGCCAAGATGTCTCTTGTTGTCCATATTCCTCTGCTGGGATTGATTCCGACTCTTGCGGTACCCGATCCACCAATTGCTGGAATATCTGCTCGGCAATCTGTTGTGAGTCAGCTAGCCTGTCGTTAACAGACACCACTGCCTCTGAGTGAGCTGTTATATCTGACTCAGCTTCATCTGAATACAGAGGGTTGGGAGAGTGTTGTAGAGGCAGTACTTCCGCGTCCGTCCTGCGTGTTGAGTGTTGAGGGAAGGAGGAAGTTTTTAACTCATCACTTTTGACTGAGGACTCATCCCCAGTTGATACGGCTCCGTTGCTCTCCGGCTCAAGGGCAACTAGTACCTCTGGGGGAACAGATGTTTCAGCTTGATCTGTGGCGATGAAACTGAGGACTGGTGTTTCGATGCTGGTAGGAGAAGCATTAACAGATGTATTCCCTACAGAATCAGCCCCTAATACCTCTGTAGCCTTAGCATCGAGTGCTGCTCGGTTGTGCGTTTCTGTAACTTTTGGTAAAACCCGAAGCTGAATGCCCTGCTGCCAGATGTCACCTAGCAGATCGGACATGATGTCGTTCTTGACCAGCAAATCCCAAATACCAGGTTTGACATAGGTGAAGGGAATGACAACCATTAACCCTTCTGCGTTTATCCGATGCGATCGCCTCTGAGACCGGCGCTTGGGCGGCACCTCATTTGTACAATAATGGGTAATGCGAATTTCTACATCTGTGTTGGTACGGGTAGAGTGAGCTACTACCCGATACCGACCTTCGGGAATTTCCATCCTAGGTGGTTTTAATGGAAGCCAGGAGCGATCGCCCTCTTTTTGTAGTAAATATTCCCATTCTGCCATAGCTGTCACTCCCCCTTTAGTTTTTAGCTTTTCACACGGGAAGCCCTACCCTACAAGATAGGTCAGGGTTGAGATCAAGGTACGATCATAAATTATGATTAAAACGGTAAGTGCGACTCGAAGTCGCACGAATTAAGTGAGATTTTACTAGATAAAGCATACTAAGACGATAATATAAATCGAGCCGAAATCCTGAAAACTGAACCTATTGCCTAACCCACGGCAAGGTTATCCAGTTACCGTGGCGATCACTGTAGTATGTCAAAATTTTCTCTACCTGTTCTTGCTGCTTTCGCTCAGCCCCTTGTGAATACTCAATCCATAAGCTATTCACTTGGCTCTGGTTGTAGTCAAACTGCTGCAAATTCTCAAGAATAATACCTGTTTTTATCCCTGCTACTTGCCGTAAATGGGCTGCTACTTCTCTATACACTGCCAAGGGCATACTAGGGCAGCGAACTTGATATCTTAACCTGTGCTCTCCCTCAGACATGAATTTACACTCCCCCAATAACCGACTGTGGAGTTTAGGCTACAGACGAGGATAAATTTTTCCGGTGTTGCATGTCTAACGGAATAGCCGCTGTAGGTCTTCCAGGTTGTTGGTTAGACGGCCCCGATTTTTCTCCAACAGCTCTAGCGACCTCAATTCCGTATTGCTCCAGAATCACAATAGGGGTAGAACCTTCATTCATTTCAATGCGCTTGACTAACACCTGCCCATTTGCTAAGCGTTGTCCTACCATCACGTAGCGACTGCTTGGTTCATTCGGTGCTTTCACAATCGCTTCTGGCTGACCATCCACCTGAATCACCCCTGTCACTTCAACATTTTGAGCTAGTGTCGGTTCTGGTAGTCTCGGTAGTTCCGGCTTAAAGCTGGGGAGGGGACCGGGGAGTACAGGGGGCGTCGCTATCTTGGTTGGTTGTGGATTAGGGATTATCCGTGGGTTAGATATTACCCGTGGACTAGGTGTTACCCGTGGACGAGATGGGAGACGCGCAATTATACTAGTCTGCCTTGGTCTAGAAGGACTAGGAACACCGAAGTTCAAGGGCGGGATCACCGGAATTATAGGTATTGATGGTACTGGTTTGGGCACCTCACCCGTTGTAATACCCGACCCTGCTCCCTGCTCCCCCGCAGTTGGTGAAACTTTCACAACTGGCTGCACGGGAATTATAGCAAAGGGATCTTTTCGACCTTTCTGAACCTGTTCCACTCGCGAGTCGGGGTTAGTGGACTGAACCAAGCCAGGAACCGATGGTGCATTTTCTGGTACCTGAGCCACGACTGGTGGAGAGGAAAACGGTTGACCGGCAGAGGTTTGGGGAGAGGCTGAAGCCGACGGAGAGGGAGCCGCAGGAGATGACGGGGTAGGACTTTGCTGAGCCGATTCGTCTCCTCCACCGCAACTCACTACTAACAGAGCGAGCATTCCTACCAAAGCGATTAACGAATATTGACGCATAACCAGCCACACAACGCTGAAACAGAAAACTCCCTATAGGGCACTTTTAACACTCCCACGGCTCTACATTGTTGTTAAATCCTTGGGATGCTTTGGCTCTGACTACACTTTTAGGCTATTCCTAGTAGCGCCTTACCTTCTAATACACAGTATTGCAGCCATCTCCTCAAAAATAAGTTCTGGCGTGCCCCAAAAGTAACTCAAGTATAAGAACAGCGACTGCCCACGTTAATTTTGATTGTGGATGACCTGAGAAAGCCAAATTATTTCATCAACAAGGAACTATTCACGCTCCCCTTTTTTTTAAACTCGACTATGCTCGCGTCTGCTATTTTATGATTAATCTCCTAAAGTTGCAATACCTGTAAAGCTCCAAGTTAGATAAGCTTGGTTTTTGTTGTTACTTCTTAGTTATTATATGGTATTACCTATGATATATTTTGTAACTTCGTATATGCTCGCAATTCCTTCTACTCTCACTGCTCGTGGTGGAGGAAATTCCAAATCGGTCAAGGCCATTTAGGACAGTGTGCCGACACTCATTTCACTGGTCAGTGCCTACCATTAATTTTTTTAGTAAATCCAATCCCTTTTTGACTCGACGGGATACAGTCACGACACTGATATCTAAGCGTTCTGCCACTTCCCTTTGTGTCAAATCGTGTAAGAAAACAAATTCCAAGATTTCTCTAGTACGGTTTTCTAGCTGAACTAGAGCCTGTTGCAGCCGAATTCTGTCTTCTTGTGCTAACTGAAAACTGCGATAACGCATGTCCGGGACGATTTCAGCGAGGCAAGTGGTACCTTCCTCTGCATCCCCTACTGGTGTATCTAAGCTTACCGGATCTCGATTTTGATAAGCCAGTTTAATTTCCTGCCATTCTGCTAGGGAAATTTCTAAAGCGGCGGCTACCTCGGCATCAGTTGGTTGCCGATTGAATTTTCCTCGTAAAGCCTGTGTTATGTCCACAGATTGCCTCTGTAGTGCTTGCCATTGTCTGGGCATGCGTACAGAGGAACCTTTATCTCTTAGATAGTGCTGAATTTCACCGCGAATATAAGGAGTAGCAAAGGAACTAAAGGCATGTCCTTTCGTCATTTCAAACCTTTCAATCGCCCGAATTAATCCGATACTACCGACTTGGAGCAAGTCTTCATAGCTTTCGGTACATTGGTTAACCCAGTGATGGGCCTCTTTTCTAACCAGTCCCAAGTTGAGGTTTACTAGATGATTGCGGAGATCCGCCGAACGAGATTGCTGGTATTCTCGCAACAGCCGCAAGCTTTCATGCTTAAGTTCGTCGGA
>CAZZWA010000078.1:0-5686 GCA_964657555.1 uncultured Microcoleus sp. | reverse complement strand
GATGGCTGTTGGCTCTCAAACGTGCCTGCGACTTCGCCCGTTTCGCTATCAACTTTAGCAACTTGGAGCGAAATCTTACCTTGGAGGGTTTCAGTCCGCTTCACGTTAGCACGAGTTAGCTCTGCGCTATCAGCTTCTGCTGGGAGTGCCACTGCATTATCATAGCCACTGGCAACACCACGGCCTTTTGGATCGAGAAAAACAGCTCCTCGGTAGGAGGGGACTTTGAACTCTCCTTTAAAGTCTGTTGAAGCATTAATACTCTCCAAACCAGGCTGGGTTGTGGCCACCAAATCTTTAATTGTGAACAAGAAAGGCACTCGCTCACCACCAGGCAACTGCACTGTAACGGGTTGAAAGTCGAAGCCTTCTTTTTCAGTAAAAGTCAGGCTCTGATCTTTACCGATTTGCAATTTCCCTTGAACCTGGTCAATGCTGGAAGTATAACGTGTCAACAACTTGCCCTGAACAAAATCTGCGGCTTGCCGTTTATTAACTGATTCTTCCTTGACAAAAAAGGTAATTGGCTGTAGACACAACTCCTTAAAGATATAGGATTTGCTGGAATCGATGGGAATGGCACCCCTCGTTGTTTCTGCCAAAGTTGGACAGTTATTGGCCAGACCAGTACCTTTGATCTGGTCGTAGGTAAGTGGAGCAGTGGTCGCATTTGCTGGACCTTCACTACAAGCGGTTAGTACTCCCAAGCACAAGGCTAGGAAGGCAACAATTAAAGCGCGATACCTCATGGTCAACCTCAATCCTCAATATTAAAAATCTCGGTGGGGATGTTATAGATCAACAAAAAACTTGGCCCCAATAGGCCCCTATAGAATGGCTGCAATGCCTAGGTCAAGCCCATGAGAGCATTTTACACGGGAAGAGTAGCCTTTATGCTCATAAGACAAGTACAAGCCTTTAGTCAGGTAAATTGAAGTCAATCCCTTTTCCTAAAATTTGATGGCATGGAGCGCGAACAAGATTCGGAGTTAGGACAGCTACAAGCTGAACTGCAAGCCATTGCAGTAGATGTGAGAGTCTTATCGAAGAGCTATCAAGGAAATTGTCTGGCTCTGTTGGAGTTGCTGCGGATGTTAGAGCGGTTGCATCGGGAGATTTGCGAAGGGGTGTTTCAGGAGTCTTTACCGGATAATCGTCAAGCACTCTACGCTCTGCTGAGAGATATTGAAGAATCTGGAGGTTGGCCCTATATCTACCGCATGAAGCTGCGATCGCTCTTGGCAAAGATCATAGTGGATGACTCTTCAGTAGAGGACAATCCAGAATCTCCAGCTCAGCCCTAACAAAGCCTGGCAATTTAGATGTAAAACAGGAAAATTTCCCCTGAAATTGCAGACATTGGGTGCAGATGATGCTAAAATCCGACCGTTACCATTGAAAAACGATAGACAAACGATTTTAGCTGCATCGCCAGCTAAAGTCACAAATCTACAAATCTCACAAAAGCTTATTGCCCCCCTTGTTTTATGCCGGTTACTGCTCACCCGATAAAGTTTGGTACGGATGGCTGGCGAGGTCTGATTGCCGCTGATTTCACCTTTGAGCGTCTAGCTCTGGTGGCACCAATCGCGGCAAAAGTCCTAGCAAATGTCTATGGTGGCACTACAGGTAGCCGCACCATCATTGTGGGTTATGACCGGCGCTTCATGGCAGAAGAGTTTGCCCGCAAAGCTGCTGAGGTTGTTCAAGCGGCAGGATTTGATATCCTGTTTAGCGAGAGTTATGCCCCGACACCTGCATTCAGTTGGGCGGCTTATCAACTAGGTGCCCTAGGTGCTTTGGTACTGACCGCTAGTCATAATCCTGGAAGCTATTTGGGTTTAAAAGTCAAGGGTGCATTTGGCGGATCGGTTCCCCCGGAAATTACGCAGCAGATTGAAGCCTTGTTGGCTAAAGAACCAGAGCCAACGGCAACGCCAGGAAGTTTAAAGACATTCGACCCCTGGCCTAGCTACTGTGAAGTGCTCCGAGCGAAAGTGGATATTTCCTTGATTCAGGAAGCAATCGCGAAAGGGAAACTTGCAGTATTTGCTGATGTTATGCATGGAGCAGCAGCGGGAGGTCTGGAGCGATTACTGGGAGGCGCTATCCAGGAGATTAACAGCAATCGCGACCCCTTGTTTGGTGGCGGTGCTCCAGAACCATTGCCGCGTTACCTTTCCCAGATGTTTCGAGTCATCAGGACTCGCAAGCGTCGAGAAGATGCTGGTCTGGCTGTAGGGTTTGTGTTTGATGGGGATAGCGATCGCATTGCCGCTGTCGATGGACAGGGAAATTTTCTCAGTTCGCAAATTTTAATTCCCATACTGATCGAACACCTGGCAACACGACGGGGATTCAGTGGCGAAGTAGTCAAAACTATCAGTGGGTCAGACTTAATGCGCCACTTAGCTAACCAGTACCAGCTACCCGTATACGAGACACCCGTCGGTTACAAATACATTGCCGACCGAATGCTGGAAACGAAGGTATTGCTGGGTGGAGAGGAATCAGGAGGCATTGGCTATGGCAACCACATTCCAGAACGGGATGGTTTGTTATCAGGACTCTATTTACTAGAGGCAATTGTTCAATCTGGTCAGGATCTGAGTGACATCTACAGCCGCTTGCAGGAGCAAACCGGCTTTACCTCTGCCTATGACCGCATCGATTTAAACTTGTCTGGGATGGAAGTGCGATCGCGCTTGCTGGCACAATTGCAAAGCCAGCCATTGACAGAAATCGCCGGACGTGCGGTGGTTGATTGTCTCACCATTGATGGCTACAAATTCCAGTTAGATGACAACAGCTGGCTGATGATTCGCTTCAGTGGCACAGAACCTGTTTTGCGCCTTTATTGTGAGGCTCCTACCCTGAAGCAGGTGCATCAAACCTTAGACTGGGCGAAAAATTGGGCAAATTCTGTTTAATCGACTTTCGATAAACTACCCCGTCCTACTAAAATTAGAGGGCGGGGTATTTTCGTAAGCTCTGAATTTAAGTCAAACAGTGTTACTAGGGAAGCTAGCCCAAGCGAGTGCTCGCCATCTGTGTTTTTCCATAATTAAGGATAGATAGTAATTTTCTTGAGGGCAGCAACCGCACTGGTGCGAACATCTCTACTTTCATCCTTCAATGCTTCAGTCAAGGCGGGAACAGCATCTTTCGCTGGAAAACCAATTTTCTCTAAGGCAATAGCAGCATACTGGCGAACAGTACTACTATGATCTTTCAATGCCTCAATTAGTATAAGCACAACAGCTTTCTCTTCTACACCTATATTTCCTAAAGCAATAGCAGCACTTCTGGGAACATCAATGTCTTGATCCTGCAATACTTCCCTTAAGACTGGAACAGCAGCGATCGCCAACACACTTACGTTGTCAAAGGCATAGGCGGCAATCGTGCGCTCCCTACTATCCCCGTTTCTCAACGCCTTTATCAAGGTATTCTTCTGGCGGGAAGGGAGTAAGGGAAGCCACTGAAAGAATTTCAGTGGGGGCTTGTGACCCTTGCTCCCTTCGCTTCGACTATGCTCAGCGCCAGAACTTCAGTTTGTCCAGAATTCAGGATTCTCCTTCGACATGGCTCAGGCACCTCCTGAACTCCTGAACTTCTGCATTCTTTGGTACAGTAGCTTACTACCTAATGACTGACCCCCCAGCATCGATTCCCAACCACGGTAGCGGATCTTGCGCCACCCAACCCTTTGGCGAGTTATAGCGAAGTTCAAAATGCAGATGAGATTGGTCTATGTCAGGTCGTCCTGTGGCCCCAACTTTTCCCAGGGTGTCTCCCCGTTGAACCCTCTGACCAACTCTTACAGAAATACTGCCAAGTTGAGCATAGCGAGTTTGGCGTCCGCTCTGATGGTTGACCACCACCACGTTGCCGTAATTTCCTCGCTGACCAGCAAATGCGACTACACCGTCATCTACTGCTAGCACTGATGTGCCAGATGGTGCTAGTAAGTCGATACCACTGTGAAAGACAGGTTTTCCTGTAGCTGGATCTATCCGCCAGCCATAACCCAGACCTACAGATGGCTCAACAGGTAAGGGATAAAGGGCCAGATCTGAGCGGCGCACAGAGGAACGCTGTTGAGCACCTGCTCTTTGTGTCAATAAAGTGGCTTTATATGTTAACGCTACCGAGTTAACCGCAGTAGGAGCCAGAAGCCAGAAGCCAGAATCAAGCAACACTCTGAAGAATAAAGCCAGCTGATCAACCAGGATTTATGCTTTTCCTGATTCCTCCTTTTCACTTCGCTTTCTCCTGACACTCAATTATAGATTTTAGATTGGTAGTGGGTAGTTGCCTTCCCTGCTGTTGCCTGCTCACAGAACGCGTAAGATACTGGGAATGCTATCCACCGCTGCCAAGGTGCGAATCTCATTCAAGCTGGCATGAAAGTTACCTTCACGGACATCGTGAGTCACTACGACAATTTCAGCGAGACTGCCTTGCATGCCGGTTTGCACAACCGATTCCAGGCTAACACGATGGTTCCCGAAGCAGGTGCCCAACTTGCCAATGACGCCAGGTTCATCCCGTGTGAGAAAGCGAGCATAAAATCGGGTAACTAGCTCTTCCATCGGCGCGATCGCGCAGTAGTGCTGATGGGAACAGCTCAACAGGGGATGGAGCAAAGCGATTTTGGCTTTTGCAACTTGATCGGTCTTCAATACGG
This sequence comes from uncultured Microcoleus sp., assembly GCA_964657555.1. Classification (GTDB taxonomy): domain Bacteria; phylum Cyanobacteriota; class Cyanobacteriia; order Cyanobacteriales; family FACHB-T130; genus CAZZWA01. Next base: position 996 of record CAZZWA010000078.1, on the reverse strand, counting down.
CAGCAATATTCAAAATGTCTGATACAACTGCACTGGCAGTGGGGCCAGAACCAGCACCAGGGCCAAAGAACATCACTTGCCCAATCGGTTCCCCTTCTACAAGGATAGCGTTGTATACGCCGTTGATACTGGCAAGAGGGTGTGTCTGAGGCACGAGAGTGGGATGCACTCTCACCTGTAAAGTTTTAGGTGTAGAGTTCTGCTCGGGATTGTCCTGTTTGGCGATCGCCAGCAGTTTAATCACAAAACCCAATTTTTCTGCATAGGCAATATCTGCGGCACTGACGCGTGCGATTCCCTCACAGTAAATATCTGGCAGTTTAATTCTTCCCCCAAAGGCCAACGAAGCCAGAATCGCAATCTTATCAGCAGCATCCAAACCATCAACATCTGCGCTTGGGTCGGCCTCAGCATAACCTAGTTGCTGAGCATCTGCCAGAATGTTAGTAAATTCACCCTTTTCAGTTTGCATGCGGGTGAGGATGTAGTTGGTGGTGCCGTTCACAATACCAGTGATGGTGTGAATGCGGTTGACACTAAGAGCCTGTTTCAGGGGTTGAATTACTGGTATGCCGCCTCCAACAGATGCCTCTAGCATCACATAGACGCCTGCTTCATTAGCCGCAGTGAAAATTTCATCTCCAAACCTGGCGATCACCGCCTTGTTGGCTGTCACCACATGCTTGCCGTGGGCGATTGCTTTGAGTATCAAAGAGCGCGCTGGTTCCAGTCCCCCGATCGCCTCTACCACAATATCAACATCTGGGTCAGTGACAATTGCTTCCAAGTCCGTTGTCAAGACACTGGCAGGCAGATGCACTTGTCGAGGCTTTTCGAGCGATCGCACTCCTACTTTGTAAATTTCCAGCTCCTCTAGTAGAGGATGACGTCCTTCGGGGGCCAGCAAAATTTTTGCCGTTCCCGCACCGACTGTCCCCAATCCCAGCAACCCAATTTTAAAACCCACAACTATACAGCCTTAGCTTAGAACTCAAA
>CAZZWA010000077.1:8410-17523 GCA_964657555.1 uncultured Microcoleus sp. | reverse complement strand
CTTGCAAAGGCAAACTTGTCATCCAGCATCTTCGTCATTTCAGCATCAAGGTGGAACACCTCACAACAGCCTGATAGCACTGGCTTTGCCAAGGAGTCATAATAGCTGGCGACGGGACTGCATACAGGGATATAAACGTCAATATTTTCTTTTTTGGCGATCGCCAGCAAGGCTTGAGTGTAGCCTTCGGGATCTTTGTGGGGTGCAGGTACGGTGTAAAAGCCAGCGACAGCGTGAGAAAATCGATGACCAGTTAACCAGTATTTATGAGTTTCAACTAGAATGACCCGATGCCCAACCGCATGAAATGATCGCGCTAGCTGAAGGGCTTTGGTCATCTTACCGCCTGTGAGCAAGATATTTTTGGGCTCTTCGGTGGAAACGGCTTGCTTGTGGAATGGTCGGCTGATGAAATTCCACAGCAGCGCTGCCAAGACGACGATGCAGTTTATCGGAAATGCGATCATTAGTAATGCTAAAGTGCCAAGGTTTTGGAACGCTGCAAAAATCTTCGCCCTTATGCTTTGTGATTGTGTCATAACAATCGAGTTAGAGATCTGAACTTAATTAGCCCTATCCCACCCGGAACTCAAGTTCTGGGCTAACAGAGAAAGTCCATTTCAGTGGACTGAATCTTGTTTTTCACTCAGCTTTAGCTGACTAATAGCCATCAGCTAAAGCTGAGTCGCCGACGGGCTATGCCATTTGCTACACTCGTCGGATGAGAGTCAAGCCGTCTCGCAAAGGCAGCAGCACCTGCTCAACGCGTATTTCATCAGCAACGACGCGGTTGAATTGGGCGATCGCCTCTGCGTTCGGGGTTCGCTCTTGGGGAGGTAGATAAACTAGTCCCTGAAGCAGGGTATTATCCACGCAGATGATCCCGTGAGGTGCCAGCAAGCTAGAGTCCAGCAGAGTCTGGAAATACTGCACGTACTCCTTTTTATCGGCATCAATGAACACCAAGTCGAAGGACTCCCCAGCATCAGCTAGCTTGTCAAGTGTTGCTAATGCTGGCCCTACTTCCACCTGAATTTTCGCCCCGTGAGGAGATTGCTCGAACAAACTTTGTGCAAAGTTGGCCGTATAAGGATCGACCTCGCAGGCGACTAAACGCCCATCAGCTGGCAAAGCTTCTGCCATTGCCAGTGCCGAGTACCCTGTAAACATGCCAATATCCAACACTTGTTTAGCACGGGTCATGTGGACAAACATCTTCAGCGCCTGCCCCTCAACGTGTCCTGAGAGCATCTCCTGCTCTAAGGGACGCACTGTGGCACCCTCCGAAAACCGCTTGCTCCAGGCTTCCTCACGAGTCCTTTCGGCGATCGCAGCTAGTGCTTTTGACTCAAAGGTCGTACATTCTTCCAGGTACGGATCTAAACCAGCTGCCAGACGCCACGCCTGCTTGAGGTGCCTCACTATCGACTCTGGCACACTCCCATCCGCTTCCACCATCCAGACAGCGGTTTCGAGATGCTCAACTAAAATTCCCAGTGGCGTGACGGGACGAGCTTTCTCCTGATTCACAACACTAGACATCTATGCCACTCCCAACCAAAGTTGACTGTTTCATACCCACGTAAGCGTCTATCCCCGCACCAGCACGGGGGTACTCAGCACAGATGCGTTTGTGGTCTTTGAGGGCAGCTGTGAGTTCCTCGTGAGTCAGGTTGTTGACGAAAAAACATGTGCCGATGGGTTTGGGCATCGCAGCCCGCTGCAAACCGTCTCGTGTCAGAGTGATAGACTCAGTCGCATGCCACACCAGCTGATCGTCTAAGAGGGGATGGTCGAGGGCAAGACCCAGTCGGCTCATCAGTCCCAGGATGCGATCGCGATCATCGGCACTGATGTAGCCGCGTTTTTCGGCGATCGTAGCTGAGAAGGCCATGTCGATATTCACAGCATGACCGTGGAGGAGTGGCACGGCTGGAGCCAGTTCCAGGGTAGGGCTCCATGTGTGACCGTAGGCAATCACGCGGTCGAGATCCAACTCGTGCAGGTTAGGCACCTCCAACTCCAGCATTGTTTTGATCGCCTCGTAATTAACCCGGTGAGCGACTTCCTTGAGCATCTGCGTCCCACCAAGATAGCCAAAATGAGTATTGAGCAATTCTTCTCCATACTCATATAACAGCTCAAAGACTTCAGCATTCGATACCACCGCGATTTTCACAAGTTCCGCCATGCCGTTGCGGACTTGCTCTGTGGGAAGCGTGCTCAAGAAGGAGAAGTCGAGGAACACTTTTTTGGGTGGATGGTAAGCACCCAGACGGTTTTTCAGTTTGCCGTGGTTGACAGCGACTTTAATCGCCACGCCAGCATCGACGAGAGCGATCAGCGTTGTCGGAACGCGGATGTAGTTGCTACTACGGCGATAAGCGGCGCAGGCGAAGCCAGCAACATCCAAAACTAATCCACCACCTACTACTAATACTGGCTCTTTACGAACCAAACCAAAATCAGAAAACGCATTCACAATTGACAAAAAGGTGGTGATCGTTTTGGTTGGCTCATCGATAGCTACCGGAAAGATGGTGAGGTCGATGTTGTATTCCTTGAAATACTGAGCAATTGCAAACCCATAGAGCCGATTTACGTTATGGTCAACAATAGCAAGACAGCGCCCGAAACTCTTGTAGCTCTCTGCTATCTCTATGTTGTTCACATCAAATAGTCTATTTGCGAAGCTAAGACTAAACTCAATTTTTTCGTAGCTTTCTACATGAAATACAGTTTCGGTCGCTTCAAACTTTGCCTGAATTTTACCCATTTTTTTAGCCTAGACGCAACAGTTGGTGAAAATTGACGTAAGATTCAGTAAACTCTAGTTTTTGCTAATTACCGAGTCCGATCTTCGCCCCAAATCATGAACATGACGAAAGCTTTGTAGTTGTAGTAATTTTTCAGATCGACCGCGAACGTGAGAAACGGTTTGCCAATGCTCTGATTTTGAACCATCAAACAAGATAGCAGTAAATTATCCCGTGTGCAACAGATTTAACTTTTTTGACTTTTTACCCCCAATCTGAGTTGCTGATCATCATTTATGATTAAGACTGCGCCCCCAGGATACGCTTGCCAAAATGTGATTAACCTAAACCCCGTTGACTGATCAGGGTGAAAATTGTATGTTGTCAATGAAACTAATGGAGAAGAGGAGCTGGCAGTAATAGCCATCAGCACATTTGCTCACCCTAACATGCTTTATCTGTTTTTCTGGGTATCAAACTCCATCTCTAGATATCCATAGCTTAACTAGCTCCGCTGGAAAATCATCCGTAAAGGTAATTGCTTTTCTATCATAAGTACACACTCTATCCCGGAGTTTTTCACTTCTAGAGAACAGTTGTATTTTTAGTATTAAAATTTTTTTTAAAGTCAGATCACAACTGAAAATGAAAGCTCTTTGGCTAGAGAACAACCAATTGCAACTACGCACCAGTATCCCCATTCCCGAGCCGCCACCGGGTGAAGCACTGGTGCGCATAATACGGGCTGGCATCTGCAATACTGATTTGGAATTGCTTAAAGGCTACTATCCTTATGCTGGCATCTTAGGTCACGAATTTGTGGGTGTCGTAGAACAGGGGCCAGAACAACTGGTTGGTCAGAGGGTGGTGGGAGAGATTAACGCTGTCTGTGGTCATTGCCGCTTCTGTCACAGTGGGCAACCAACTCACTGCGAAAATCGGACTGTCCTGGGCATTGTCAACCGCAACGGAGCCTTTGCCGAATATCTCACGTTGCCGATCGAGAACTTGCATCTAGTCCCTGATGCCGTGCCTACCGATGTCGCAACATTCACCGAGCCAGTGGCGGCTGCCCTAGAGATCCAGCAGCAGGTGTTAGTGAGTCCAGAGCACCGGGTGCTAGTTGTCGGTGATGGCAAACTGGGGCAACTGGTGGCACAAACGCTGGCTCTCACCGGCTGTAACCTCTTAGTTATCGGACGTCATCAGAACAAGCTTAATTATCTTGAGGCGCGGGGCATTCAAACTGGCCTAGCTGATGCTGTAACCGAACGAACTTTCGACCTGTCAGTAGAGTGTACCGGCAACCCAGAAGGATTTGCCCTCGCCCGACGAGCATTGCGCCCACGCGGCACTCTAGTTCTTAAGAGCACCTATGCTGACCAGCTAACCTTCGATGCCTCGTCTCTGGTGGTAGACGAAATCACGCTCATCGGGTCGCGTTGCGGCCCCTTTTCTCTAGCACTCCAACTTCTAGCTACAGGGCAAGTTGATGTTGAGCCTCTCATTCACGCACGCTATGCTTTGGCTGAAGGGCTGGCGGCTTTCGAGCACGCCCAGAAACGAGGCGTCTTAAAAGTACTGCTGGACATGAGTTTAGAGTCTTCTTAAGTTGCCGATTTAAATCAGCTTCTGTTACGCCATCTCTTGCGACGTCGCGTAAGCAGTCTTTATGGGACGATAGTCAGGACAGTCAATTGCTTCCTCAGTCAGGGCGATGTGGGGCTGCACCGTACACTTGAGGCGGTAGTCCCCAGTAAAATATTGGCAATTAGCGCATGGTATGCTGTGCATACGCTTGGCGTTGGCAACGCCGTCGGTGACCATACTCCAAAGACTCCAACATACCAAAATTACCAACATCCAAGCCCAGAAAAAGCACAAAGGTACCAAAACTGGCTGAATTGCGTGAACCAGATAGTACAAAATTTGAAACATAGTCTATTCCTTAACAAGAGTGAAAACGAGACATATCCACAAAATTAATTCACACAGACAGTCTTAGCAATCAACTTGTAGGCTAGTTGGTAAATATTTATTTTTATTAACTTTTAACTGGCAGCAAATGAGACAAATCCACTTTTCCAGATGCATCTGTTACTTGCTACTGGCTTCCTCACCTGGCAGTGTGTCGAACCAGAGCTGCCCGTTCAAACCAAACTCAATAATCTTTGCACAATAGCTGTCGGCGATCGCCCCTAGAAGGGGATATCATCTAAATCCTTTTCCCCAGTTGAGCCAGAAGCATCTGGGGGCTGAGAGAGGAAAGTTCCCTGATTTGAAGCAGCAGGCTCATATTCATAATTTTTTTCCACCTCAGCTTTACGAGATGCCGCAGCGGCTGGCTTGCGAGTCTCAAAAGGTACAACAACGTTGTTTATGTCTTCAGCCGCAGATCCAGTTGCCGTCGGGCCAAAACCGATATCGGCTCCCAACTTATAAATTCGGGAAGCGGTCAATTCAGCTCGTTTTTCCTTAAAGCCCTCTGGTCGATCAATGGTGTTCATGCTCAGACGACCTTCAATAATGACGCGATCGCCTTGATGATAAGAGGAGTGAATTTCTTCAGCCAACTTGCCCCATCCAACCACCTTTAACGTTGCTGCTGGTTCTTCAGCCCGTGAACCAGGAAACTCAACCAGCATTTGGGCAATCTGGTTTTGGTTATCTGGTGTGTAACGTAGTTCTGGCTCTTTAATAATCTCTGCCATTAAAACGCAGCTGTTCATGACTTGAATCCTCCTAGCACTGTTGTATCAGCCTCATCCATAATAGAACATCTGTACCATATAGACATTATGGTCAGACTCAAACATCTAAATTAGCTACTTTTGACAGTTTTCTTAATTGTATCTGTCAGGTTGTTCATGGTTCATGGTTGGTTGCTATGAACCATGAACAACTGTTTCAGCTTTCCATACTAATAGGTTCTAGACCCTGCTCATAATCGACAAATTCCTGGACACGGGCGCGATACTCCTTGATAGTTTCATCTACCCAAATCCGGTCATTGCTATTGGCGAAGATGTGTACCAACGGCTCACCAGCGTCTGGTAGAACTAGCACCCAGCTATCATCATGAGGCTGACAAATCTTCACCCCATCGATCAACTCCAAATTTTCAGATGGGTGATTTTCCACCAAATGCCGCATCAGCGCTCCCTTCGCAGTCCAAGGGCAGCGTACCGTACATGATCTGTGGGTAACGCGGGGGAGTCCAGCACGAATTGTCCCCAAACTTCGCTCTTGAATCGTTAACATCTCAATGAGCTTAGCGATGCAGAACATAGCGTCAAACCCTGGATGCAACTGGGGGAAAATAAAGCCCATGTCACCACTGCCACCCAAGACCACATTGGGATGAGCTTGAGAAGCCTCCATCAATGCCGTCGGATTTGCTTTTGTACGAATCACCTTGCCATCGTGGCGACGGCTAATCTGTTCCACCGCACTCGATGCATGAACGGGTACCACAACAGTGCTTCTCGGGTGAGCCGTTAGCATTACGTTGACCATTAAAGCTGTCAACATTTCCCCCCGGATTGGCGAACCAGATTCATCGACTAAAATTAGCTGTTCTCCATTTGCCGACACCTGAACACCAAAACTAGCTTTAAGCGCCTCTACTACGTGCCCCAGCTGGGTTAGCAAGGCTTCCCGCTCGTGTCCAGAAAGAGCAGCCTGATTCAAACTGGCATTCAGCACCACAGCATCGCAGCCAAACTTTGCCAATAGTTGGGGTAAGACTGCCCCAGAAACAGCATAAACATAGTCAATAACCACTTTACGAGCGCTGTGGCGAATTGCTTGACTATTGAGACATTTCTCAAATGCGGTACTATATATTTCCAGCACTTGGTTAGGGTAGGTCATGTTGCCAATTTCATCAATAGCTGCTCGTCGCAAGTCTTCTTTGAAATAAGCACCCTCAATTTTTTTCTCTTTGGCTTTTGAGATATTGATCCCATGCCCGTCAAAAAACTCAATTAGAATGTGATCCGAGCGGTCTGGATGCACTCGTATATGGACACCACCGGCAACTGAGAGAGTAGGAACAACTGTGCGGGTAATCGGTATCGCTGTTGCTTCCAAGTTATGGATGTGGACACCAACGGACATTAACCCAGAAATCAAAGCTCGGCTGACCATCCGCGAGATAGTTCGCTGGTCGCGGGAGATAATTACCTGAGAACCAGGTTTTAGTGTAGAACCGTAAGCTGCTCCCAGCTTGACTGCAAATTCTGGGGTAATATCGACATTGGCCAATCCACTGACACCGTGCTGACCGAATAGGTTACGATGAGCTGTGTGTCCCCAAATCAAGTTAATGTTCAGCGTCGCACCTGATTCAATCTCTTTACTGGGCCAGACGCGCACGCTAGGGCTGATTTGTGCCTCTTCACCCACAGTAGATAGAGAACCCACAACAGCAGCTTCCAAAACATGAGAACGTCGCCCTACCCTAGTACCTCTGCCAATCACACAAGCCCGCAGATGGGCTTCTTCACCAATAATTGCTCCATTCCAAACGATTGGACGCTTTAAGTTCGCATCGGCACTAATCGTCACATTGTCACCAATTACTGTGCCAGCATCAATTTGCACGCGGGCACCAATGCGGCAGTTGTCTCCAATTATACAAGGGGTTTCAATCTTAGCACTGATGTCAATATGAGTGTTCTGACCAATCCATAATCTGCGAGACTTCTCACGATAAGCAAATTTCAGCTGAACTTTTTGCTGCAAAGCATCATACTGAGCTTCCCGGTAAGCCTCTAGGTGGCCTACATCACACCAGTACCCTTGAGCAACATAGCCGTACATTGGCTGATCTTTTTCCAACAACAGAGGGAACAGGTCTTTTGAGAAATCGGATTCCTGATTAGCTGGTAAATATTCCAGGACTTCTGGCTCTAGGATATATGTACCAGTATTGACTGTATCAGAGAAAATTTCGCTTGTGGAAGGCTTTTCTAAAAACCGGCGAATGCGATGATCTCTGTCCGCAATCACGACACCGAATTCAATTGGATTGGGGACGCGGGTTAAAACTAGAGTTGCTTTGGAGCGCTGTTTTTTGTGAAATTCAATAGCCGCACTTAAATCAAAATCTGTGATGCTGTCGCCACTAATCACCAAAAATGTTTCATCTAGTAACTCGGCAATATTTTTGACGCAGCCAGCAGTGCCTAGGGGCTGATCTTCCTCAACAGCATAAGTTATCTGGACACCAAAGTCGCTGCCGTCCTGGAAATAGTCTCGCATGACATCTGGGAGGTAATGCAGCGTGGCAATGATCTCCGTAATCTGATGTCGCTTAAGCAAATTAATGATATGCTCTGCGATGGGTCGGTTTAGGATAGGTACCATTGGTTTGGGCAAATCGCAAGTCAGGGGACGAAGTCGCGTTCCCGAACCTCCAGCCATCAATACTGCTCGCATAAATTCTCCTTATTATAAGCTCGTTTCAGGGCTGACCGTTTTGATGATTCACGTTTTGCAAGTCTAACGTTAAGTTTTCTATACTATCTAGGAAAGCAGGAGCCAAGTTATGGCTCCCAAGTGTGTCGATAGTATATTTCTAATGATGAGGAAAATTTCTCATCAGGTATAGCAGGCAGTCGTTTCTCACAGAGAAGTTCGTCTGTTAAAATTATCGGCTGGCAAAAAGAACTTTTTTGTACAGTGTACTGCCAGTGGAGGCGCGGGTTCGCTAAATCCCTAAAGAGATTGAAACTGAATTAATGCTACAGCACTCTCTACAGTTGGGAGGCTTTTAAACTGTACTTTAAACTTGAATTATGAGGCGGCAATGTCCTAGTTAGTTCTGAGCGCTTCGCTCACGCGGGTGCTGAGTGAGGAGGCTGCGTTTTTCTCCTGAATTTTGGCACTCACAGGTTAGATGTCTCTTCCTTCTAGCTTTGAAGTCCGCGATGTGTCAGAATCCTCTCCTAGGAACGGTTTGCCGCCAATGGTTCAGCGATAGACAGCCGCAATTAACAGTGGCTTGGTTTGATGACTGAAGCAGGTCAGTTTTAATAGGGGTTAAAAAAATGGGTACGTTAATCGGCATTATCTTACTGGGTACTTATGGATACTTTGGCTGGAAGTTCTGGAAGGGATTTAACCGGACTAACTTCACCAGTAATAAGCTTTTCTTGTCACTGCTGTGGCCAGCTTTGCTGATTGCCAATAAATCCTATCGTCAGAACTTTGGCAAAGCGCTGAGGGGTTCGAGGTAAAACAAAAATCAGAGGTGAAAAAAAGCTACTAAACGCCTCTGGCTGATCGGCTGTACTTAGGAGAGTGCTCATCTAGTAGCAGCTCTTACCGATGCTAACCTCTCCTATCCGATCA
>CAZZWA010000077.1:0-8310 GCA_964657555.1 uncultured Microcoleus sp. | reverse complement strand
AAGATTTTTTAAGGGAACACAATGTGTGAGGCCCTACATCCGTTATGAGGAATGAATTTTGAGTTATGAGTTGACTTTGTAACTCATAACTCAACACTCCCTCGCGTCGCGTCTGGAGGCGAGGCAAAACTCATAACTCTTTAAGGGCTCCAATCTACAAAGGTAGGTTGTACCTTCGCACCCTTTACAGTTATTCCACTAAATGAGGCAGCTCCTCCAGGAGGAATAGTCGAGGGTTGGGCGTAGATGAACCCATTGTCTATCACGTTGCCTCGGCTATCGAGGACTTCATAATTCACTTTGACATTTTGCAAAGTATCACCAGTTTGATTGGTAACTTGACCGCTGAGCGATTTGCCATCGTATCCCACGCCGCTGAGTGGCATTTTTGCAGCCTCAGAATCTGCTTCACTTAGCTTTGATGGAGTGGCTACAGGGATGGACTGCGCTCCGCACAAAGCAGTTAAATTTACAGTTCTCTCATCGGTAGTTTGCATAAAGCAAACCGATTCATCCTTCTGTAATTCGGCAACAATCAGGGATTTAGCCTCTGCCAACCGTGGACAGCCTAAACCAATTCCAGGTAAAAAAGAAAGCAGCACAGAAGAAGCAACGAGGGTTAAAAACCAACCTCTCATATCATGTCCCTTAGCTTCGTTATTGCCCCGTGGGGGCGGGTTTACAACAGAAATCTGCTAAACTATAGTTTCGATGTAAAACCCGCCCCTACAAAACTCAAACTATACAAGTTAGATGCATAATGACATGATATCAGCATAAGCTTTCATCCATCTGAATACTAATAAAGATAAAACTTACGAATTTGGCCTGGATATCAAACGGGAGCATCCCATTTTTGCAAATTCATCATTTGTAGTGCAGGCGTCTCGCCTGCATACACCCAGAAGCGGACAAGATGTCCGCACTACTTTTGCTTTATGGGGATGCACCCTATCAAACTCTCAAAGGTAGGGTGGGGGATGGGAAATTCTTTGCCCCTCATCCCCAGACTATTGCTTCCTGCTTATGGTGCTACAAGTGGCTGAAGGACATGGCGGCGAGTTTTGCGGTGGCTTTTTATTCTGGCTTTCTGTCCTGCCGCGCTCGCTTTGAGACCTAAATCTTCCATGATGGTCATTGCTACTGCCTCACCAGTTTCACAGCCACCTTCCATGTAACCCTGCGCTGCTAGCGAGCAATGTTCGCCAGCAAAAAAAAGATTGCCCACCCGCTCTCCTTCCGACCCAGCAATTTTCGTATACTGCCCTACTAACCAACAAGAATAGGAGCCCCGCGTGTATGGCTCTCCGGGCCAGTAAGCTCGAATTGCCTGACCTTGATGCAAAGCACTGATTCCCGGAAAAATGCGCTCTAATTGCGGCATCAGTTTCTGAGCTTGAGTTTCCGGCGTCCCACTCCCCAGTTCTATACCGTGGCTACCGCCTGTAAAGTCAGTCACTAGACCGCTGGTGCCAGTGACGTAGCGAGTGGCTTCCCAGGTATTTTGAAATCCTAAATCTGTAAATACAGCTGCGGTTGACCCATAGCGAGTGCGCCAGATTCGTTTCCGATAGGCAGTGATTAACTTAGCGTTCGTGCCATAGCCTAACTGATTGATAGCCAACCGTTTCACAGGCGGTAAATCCACAGCCAGTGGAATTTTTCGCAGGATGCTAAAGGGCAAGGTCAATAAAACCCGCTCATAAATACGCTCAAAACTCCTGGAATCAGCTCTTAAACTCACCCGGTAGCGACCATCGGGGAGGGTGCGGATGCCATCTAACGCTGTCCCTGTTTCAATCAAAGGTGCCAATCGCGCCGCAAGTTGCTGGGGAACTTGTTCATTGCCGCCAACGATGTGGTAATGCTCATCACTGAATCCGTAGATACTAAATTCCTCGGGCGGGGGAGGAGTAAAGAAAGCTAGCAGATTTAGACAAGACTGTTCTTCTGGTTCTCGACCAAATTCTGTCGTATAAGCGATTCGGATCATCTGCCGCAAAATTGGGCTAATCGGTGATCGGTCTAGATACTGAGCGATGGAAGTATGGTCTAATTTGTATCCAGCCTGATTGTATGACTTGTATGTTACTTCATCACCGATCGCCGCTAGATCCTGAGAAATCTTCTGTGCCAAGGGCACAAACATATTAGCAACGTCGGTAAGGGTATACCTTGTCCCGTGAAAATACCAGGTTTCTTTCACCAATCCTCCATCGGCAGCTCGGAGATCGGCGGTAGTCAAGCCAAGTTCACTGACAAGACTGAGCAAGGCAGTATGGCCAGAGTCGATGAATTCTCCCCCTAGTTCTACGGTGGTAGAAGTGCCAGCAGCGTTGGGCAAACTCCGCATTCGTCCGCCGATGCGGGTTCTTGCCTCAATGATGTCAACGGGAACCCCAGCCTGATGCAAGCGGTAAGCAGCAATTAAACCCGCAATCCCTGCTCCTACAACTAGCACTTTGGAGCTGGTCGCTACCGCAACAGAATCCTTACCAGTGCTTTCCAAGGCAGCCGCACTGATCGCCGATGCCAATGCCAGACCCCCATAAAGCAGACGACGGCGAGACAAGTTCTCACTGAGAATCTCACAAACTTCATCAATAGGAATTCCACTTTTAATAGTTGTTTGAGCGATTTTGTAAGCACGACCTAGTGAGTTTAGTAGAGCAGACCTGACCATTATTTATCTGAACTATAAAAATTTACGCCAATTATAAAACGATTTAGAAATATCACCAATATATTTGATGCAATTTCTCTTAAACTTTACTTTACATTTATATTTATAGACTTTGTATGAAAATCACAAAAAGTCAATGTATAGCATTTCCATTTGAGATGTACGATCGCACCTGCGGAATGTGGGCATTAGCAATTAGCAGCCGACTGCGATCTCGTAAGTATTCAAGCGGACATGATATAGTAAAATATTTGGCTTTTTGCTAATAGCTAATGGTAGCTCTCCCGTCCTTATAGTGATAAACAAAACTTTTGTTTCCAAGAAAATACTTGCAGGACTAGGATTTCCCCATGCCCTATGCCCCAAAACCAGGGTTTTCCACCACAAGTACGGGAGAGCCAAAACTTAATTCAGATAGCTTGAATCCACTCACGCACATCGTACTCAGTCCAGATGCCATTCTGCCAGTAGGGATCTGCCTCAACTAGCTGACGCACAGTGGCTTCGTCTGGTGCTTCGTAGATGCCAAAGACTTTAGTTAAATCCTTAGTGGGGCCAATGGTAATCAAGATACCAGCTTCTTTTTGCTTCGCAAGACCATCTAGATGAGCTTGGCGGTGAGGTGCCCGTTTTTCTAGAACATCCTCACAGTAGGTTCCCCAAATTACGTATTTAGGCATAGTGTAAGCGCGATTGCACTGTAATTGTTTCCTTGTGTTGATATTACCGCTACGGAGTGTTGTACAGATAGGGAGCGTTTTGTGCCTATCCCAGGACAGTTGACTCGCATCTTCCCTACTCCTCCTGCCTAGCACGACCAAGTATGATTACTTGACCGATGCTATGGGGGATGCTGGCCTCGCTGGGTAGGCATTGCCCACCCTCTAACTAACTTCTGAGAGTGACGCGAAATTTTTCGACGAGTGCCTCCCGGACTTGTTGCTGCACTGGTTCAACATCTTGATCGGTGAGAGTGCGATCGCTGCCGCGATAAACCAATCGCAATGCTAAACTCCGTTGTCCCTCTGGGACATTTTGCCCTTGATATTCATCGAACAATTCCACCGATTCCAATAAAGTGCCGCCAGCTTTAGTGATCGCCCGTTTAATTTCCGCTACAGATACCTGAGTGGGTGCGAAGAAAGCAATGTCTCGGTCAGCAGCTGGGTAGGTGGAGTAGGGATGGAAGCGGGGGGTGAGCTTTTCATCTTGAGCCAAGGCATTTAAGAGCACATCCATATCCAGATCGAAGACGTAAACTGCCTCTGGCAGCTCCCGTTCTTGCCTCAGTTGGGGATGGAGTTGCCCAAAGGTACCCAAACGGCTGCCTTGCAACCACATGGAAGCCGTGCGTCCGGGGTGAAGGCGGGGATCGCGCCGATCTGGTTGATACTCCACCCGCAGACCTAATCGCTCAAACACGCTTTCCAGAACGCCTTTGGCTTCAAACCAAGTGATTTGCTGCTCGCGCCCACTCCGCGTCCAACTGCCTTGAGTTGGATCGCCTCCGATTATCCCAGCCAGAGAGTCAGCTTCCATCAGCCCTTCCTCGTCGCGCCAGAAGATGCGGCCAATTTCAAAGCCATTCAGATAGCCATTTCCCTGCTCCAGGTTGTACTGGAAGGCGTTAATGAGTCCCCAGAGTAGATCGGTGCGCAGAACTGAATATTCTGCAAACAGGGGATTGGTAATAGTTACCTGTCTATCATCCTCCGACTGCACCAAAGAATAAGAGTAGTGGATTAATTCTGTTAGACCTGCCGCACGGAAAGCTTCTCGCACCTTGCGCGTCAGCAACTGTTCGATGGAAAGATATCCCAGCTCGGTTTTATCAGGTAGCTCGTCACAAAAGTTGTCGTAGCCGTAGAGACGGGCTACTTCTTCTATCAGATCAATTTCTCGCTCTAAGTCTCGGTAGCGATAGGGAGGCACCTTAACTTTCCATACCCCTTCGCGATCTGTAAGAGTGACTTCACATCCTAGAGAAGTGAGGATGCCCTCAACATCTTCTGGTTGCAACTCATCTATTTCGTCTCCCAAATCAACTGGGCCTAAGACCTGATTAACCCGCTCTAGACGCAGTTCAATCGAGCGGCTCCAAGTTGAGGGGTCTGGTTGCGAGTCGGCAATTTCCTGAGCTACGGGCACTCCTCCAGCGAGTTGGGTAATCAGAGCGATCGCTCGGCGACCAGCGACTGCCAACTCGGCCTGGTTGACACCTCGTTCGTATCGGCTGGAGGCTTCTGTCCGCAAACCTAAGCTGCGGGCAGAGCGACGAGTGACCACAGAATCGAAGAGAGCGGCTTCCAAAAATATATTTTGAGTGCCTGCGTGGACTTCTGTTTCTTCGCCCCCCATCACACCTGCAAGGGCAACTGGGCGATCGTTAGCGGTAATCAGCAGATTTTGTGTTGATAGGTTACGGGTTTGGCTATCTAATGTCTTGAGAGACTCCTCAGTTTTAGCGAAGCGAACGCCCATAGTTAGGGTTTCTTGAGGAGCCACGGCTTGCAAGCGATCGCGATCAAAAGCGTGCAATGGCTGGCCCCATTCCAGCAAAATGTAGTTAGTAACGTCTACCACATTGTTAATCGGTCGGACACCAGCAGCTTGCAATCGCTGCCGTAACCAATTGGGAGAAGGGCCGATTTTAACTCCCTCAATCACAGTGCCAATGTATGCTGGGCAGGCTTGCGGATCGGCAACTCTGAGCTTCAGGCCATTGACTCCCGAAGGTATAAACACCTGCGGTGCTTCCGGCAATTTTACGGTTGCACCCGTTAGGGCTGCTACTTCCCGTGCCACACCTACCATGCTTAGTGCATCTGCACGATTTGCCGTAGATGTCAAGTCCAAAACGACATCATCCAGACCTAGAAGGGGGCGAACATCGCTACCTAGTTGGAGATTGTCCTCCTCAAAGATATGAATGCCATCTGATTCTTTTGCCAGCCCCAATTCAGCTTGGGAACAAATCATTCCCTCAGAGGGAATACCCCGGAGTTGGGCAGGTTTAATTTTTAGGTCAACAGTGGGCAGATAAGTCCCTACAGTTGCCACTGGCACGTAAATATCTGCCTTAGCGTTAGCTGCACCACAGACTATATTTAGGAGAGTGCCGCTGCCTATGTCAACTTGGCAAACGCCTAGCTTATCTGCATTAGGGTGGGGTTGCCGTTCTAGAATTCTCCCTACCACAACCCCATCCGCCCAAGTGCGGCGGTCTTCAATGTCCTCTACCTCAAATCCTGCCAATGTCAGTGTCTCGGCTAACTCTTCTGAATCCAGAGTTAGTTCCACCAGTTCGCGCAGCCAGTTCAGAGAAATACGCATTTACTCAAAGCTTTTGTCCACCATATCGCTTGATTATTTTAACGCTTGAGAGGAGACGGCTCATAAACAGTTTTTTCCTGCCAAGGTTATGTGTAGCTTACAATACTTATAGATATTTACATGTCTCTATGTATGCCTTAAGGTTTTACTGCTGCAAATTTACCAATTCTTCACGAAAATTCTCGTACTAGCCACCTTATCTTTTAAGGTTTATATCCAGATAATAGGAAGAAGTAGGATATCCTAGTTTTATTAAGCCTGATTTAAGAAAGCGAAGGCAACTTATCCCTGTTTGGCTGTTGTCTTGCGCCGGATGCTTCTAAGACTAGCTCTACTCACAGCCTGCAACACGTCCCATCGGTGACGCAGAATGAGCTACTGCCTGAACCCAGCCTGTCCTAATCCACAAAACGAAAGCAATGCTGAACTTTGTCAGACATGCGGCTCTGTGCTGCTATTGCACAATCGCTATCGAATCGCAAAAGCGCTGGGTCAAGGCGGTTTTGGAGCCACCTTCTTAGCAGCTGATGAGTCACTACCCGGTGAGCCAAGTTGCGTGATTAAGCAACTCCGCCCAGCAGCAGCAGCTCCCCACGTCCTAGAGATGGCGCGGGAACTGTTTCAAAGAGAAGCGAAAACTCTGGGCAAGATTGGCAATCATCCCCAAGTGCCACGGCTGTTGGACTACTTTGAAGACAGCGAGCAATTTTACCTTGTGCAGGAGTATGTATCAGGCTTAACTTTACAGCAAGAGGTAAGACGGGATGGCCCCCTGAGCGAGGCTGGCGTGAAGCAGTTCTTGAGCGAAATCCTTCCCGTTCTGCAATATATCCACAGCCAGCAGGTGATTCATCGGGATATCAAACCAGCCAACCTGATTCGTCGCGAACAAGACCGCAAATTGGTGTTGATTGACTTTGGTGCTGTCAAGAACCAAGTCAATACAGTTGAGGCTGGGATGCCAGAGCAAACGACTTTGACCGTTTACGCCATTGGCACACCTGGATTTGCACCGCCAGAGCAGATGGCAATGCGCCCAGTTTATGCTAGTGACTTGTATGCATTGGGGGTGACATGTATTTTTCTGCTAACTGGTAGAGCCCCGAAAGATTTAGATTACAACACGAAGACGGGTGAAATGCTCTGGCAGAAACATATTCAGATCAGCAACCATTTTGCTGATGTTTTGAAGAAAATGCTGGAAGTTTCAGTTGGTCATCGTTACCAATCTGCTGAGGATGTTCTGAGAGCGCTTGACCTAGTACCCTATATCGACAGTCTGGCACAGGGTTTAGCCACTAAACCCAATACTCCCTTATCTCCAGCTAGTAATCATCTCTATTCTGGGGAGTTGCAAATACCCGGTAACACTTCCGTTCCAGGTTCCGGCATATCGGCCACATCTAAGTTAGCAATGGAGATTCGTGCGAGACGAGCCCGCAGGGAACAGGCTGGATTACCACAAACATTAGGGGGTATAGGAAGTAAAAGTATAGATGGCAATTTCCCCGCGACGACCTCCCTCAAAAATTCAGATTCTTTAGGTGGCAAGCCGAAACTTCCTGCTAAGTTGGATGCAGTGAGTCTTTTAACTTCCTATAGCAAGGGTAGAAGGGACTTTGCCCAGCAGGATCTGAGCAACCTCAACTTGGAAAAAGTTAATTTATCTGGGGGAATTTTCAGTCAGGCAAAGTTGATTAAAACGAATCTTCAGGGAGCAGACTTGGCAAATGCAGATTTTGCCAGGGCAAGTTTAAGTCGGGCGATTTTGCGAGATGCCAATCTAGGCAGAGCCTTCTTTCACCAAGCCGATCTCGAAAGCTCTGACCTGCGCGGTGCAGATTTAAGCTTTGCTAATCTCAGCGGTAGCAATCTTCGAGGGGCGAATTTGTGTGGCGCGAATCTCACGGGAGCCAAAGTCAACGAGGAACAACTGGCGACGGCGAAGACGAATTGGGCGACGGTGTTACCGAGTGGTAAGCGGGGCTTTTGGTAGTCATTAGTCGATAGTAAGTACAGACTTTCGCTTTTTTTGTATCAAATTGAACAACCTACTGATGAGAATTTAACTCATCTTCAAAACTCTATTAAATTTAATCTACCAATCTTCAAGCTGAAGAATTGTCAATGTAGGCTCAAATGTCGGTATAGCATCCAAAGTTTGGCTGTAAGCAGTTTATAGTTCATTAGACCTTCTGCAAAAATCGGAGTTTAAGCGAGCAGAGCAAATCCAACCATTTGGATGAGCTAGCTGAGTGAAGCGAGAGGGTAGCTATCAAAAGTACTTTGTAAAT
>CAZZWA010000076.1:0-17618 GCA_964657555.1 uncultured Microcoleus sp. | reverse complement strand
ATCACTGTTAGTGGCTGGCAGTATGGCTAGTTGAGAATGGTGCAACATCTCAGTATAACTGGACTTCGGCAATATCTTCTAGATCATACAGCTAACAGAGTCGATTTAGCCCTGATTGTAGGCTTTATTAGCCATACCTTCCGGTTACCACTAAGCTTCTTTGAAAACCGTTATGTGGGAGATATTATTTCCCGCGTCCAAGAAAATCGCAAGATTCAGCGCTTCTTAACAGGTGAAGCATTGTCAATCATGCTGGATTTATTGACAGTGTTCATTTATGTAGGATTAATGTTATGGTATAGCTGGAAAATGGCACTATTAACGTTAGTCATTGTGCCGCCGTTTGTTTTAATAGCGCTAATCGCAACCCCATTCTTACAAAGAGTTTCACGGGAAATTTTTGTATCTTTTAATGAAGAGGTTGGATATTTGATCCAATCCATCACGGGGATTCGCTCAGTTAAATCAATGGCAGTTGAGCAGACAGTGCGCTGGCATTGGGAAGAACTATTTGGTAAGTCCCTAAAAAATAGTTTTTCTGGTCAGATAATTAACAACTCTCTCCAGACTTTTAGTTTAGGGATAGAAGCTATAACTACTACAATATTACTCTGGTTTGGTGCATGGTTAGTTATTCAAAATGAACTGACTATAGGGCAATTAGTTGCTTTTAATATGCTGCTAGGAAGCGTCATCAGCCCTTTTAGACGATTGATTGTTTTATGGAATGACTTGCAGGAAGTGATTATTGCGATGGAGCGCATTAATGATGTTATTGATGCGGAGCCAGAAGAAGACTTGCAACATCAACATCGTCAATCTTTGTCACAAATTCGGGGACACATCCGTTTTGAGCAAGTTACGTTTCGCTACCATCCAGAAGGGGATGTTAACACGCTCGAAAACATCAGTTTTGAGATAAAACCAGGTCAAATGGTGGCACTAACCTGGTATCGTCACTTTCAAGTCTACAGGCTCTCATTCAGGTCCCCTCTGGGTTCCCCCTGTAGATCTACCATCTGAGTGTTGGCGACCTTCTGTCCCCGACTTTTATCGTTACTCTTTGGCACAAAACTGTGTGGATGTCGTTTTGATGGGCTTGCAACGGCGTGAAGAAGTTGATGCTGCTATTAGCGGCGTCCAGCAGGGCAAGCTGACGCCTGTCGAACTTGACTATCTCAACATTTATGGGGATTTACATCGTCAGAAGCTGACTATTCAGGAAGTTCCACCTGAACGCTTAATTTATCAAACTTAGATTCTTTAGAAAACCATGAAAAACAGTTTAGAAAAAGCTGAGTTGCCGATATTTCAGGAATTCACACCGCCAGAGGTTTCAGCAGCAACAGACGAAGATATCATTGCTTATCTACGTTATTCTTGTAGGATGGCTGAAATTGCAGCTTTAGCTGAACGTAATGCCTTAATTCTAGATGCTTGCAAACAGCTTGATGTAACTGTTTCTGACGAGGAATTGCAGGCAGCAGGGGATGCATTTCGCCTCGATCATAAGTTGTTAGGAGCTGCTGAAACCATAGCTTGGTTGTCTCAACAACGTATAGCAGTGGAGGATTGGTCTCAAGGTATTATAGTAAAACTACTCACGAAGAAGTTAAAAGAGCATCTCTTTGGAGCCTATCTGGATACTCACTACCTGCAAAATCGCCATGATTATCGCCGGGTTGCTCTTTCTCAAATTTTACTACATGACATTGCAGATGCTCAAAAAGTCATGCGTGCAATTCGAGAGGAACAAGCTTCCTTCTGTGCCTTATCATTAGAATACTCAAAAGGTAAGCAGTCTAGAGAATCTGGTGGCTTTGTGGGAATTCGCTTTGTGACAGAACTCATACCAGAAATTGCTAAAGTGATCGGCGAAGCAAAGAAAGGTGAGGTACTTGAACCTATTCACACAAAACTCGGTTATCACATTATTAAAGTTGAAAAGTGGTTTCCTATTGAACTTAGTGAATCAGTAAGAGAGCAAATTTTGGAATCTCTTTTCCAGGCTTGGTTACAGGGAAAAAGCAATTCTAAATATAAAATGTAGTTTCGGTAATCCCAAAAAATGCAAAATTCAACTTTTTATTATATTCTGGCCAGTATCTTGTTTATGTTCACCGGGTTTTGGAACTTTCACAAGGCTGACTATTCACAAGGAGCTGTGTGGATGGCGATAGGTACGACGTTCTTATGTATAGGGATGGGAACTAGAAATTAGTAAAGTACAGCCCTCTAAAAAAGGGCTGCACTTTATTGTTTGTAATACTAGCTACTGCGAGGCTATATAGTTGACCTACAACAGAATTGGTAGTGTCAGGTGAATGGTTGTCGGGTCAATAGTGGTGGTGTAGCGAACAGGAGGAGTAGGTAACACATAACCACCCTGAATGATGTTTTCTTCATTCTCAGCTAGTTCATTCATAAAGCTTTCATCATCCCTAAACAACTCAGAACCAACTGGACGCAAATCAGAAATTTTGATGGTAGCCATAGTTTTCTTCCAATGACAGTATTGTCGGAATAAGGTTTCTAGTGAGGAGCAAAGGAAATCATTTACCCATCTATTACCATAAATTAACGAGTTAAAATAGACAATATTTTAGAAATTTATTTCGAGACATAAATACTTTAATTGTGTCTCAATAAATTAATTTTTCATCAGTTTTTTTATTCGTTAATCTTTTTAGTTATTTCACGTAAACTTTATAAACTTTATTCTAAATGTTAGGTAATAATCTATGGTTGAGCAACCAAGCTTTTCTTGGCTGTCTAAAAGAAGAAAACGATACACATATAATAGGGCGACTAACTATGCTGAAAAAGTTGTTTATGGTGGCTGCGGGAGCAGCATTGATTGCCCTTGGAATGGGCAAAGTTTCACAGGCAGCAACCTTTAAAGTTATAGCCAGTGGTCTTGATAGTCCGCGTGGGCTTACCTTTGGCCCTGACGGAGCTCTCTACGTTACGGAAGCGGGTAGTGGGGGAACAGGACCGTGCGTTTCTGAGCAGGGAGTGAATCAATGTTATGGCCCAACAGGTGCCATAACACGCATTCAGAATGGTACACAACAGCGTGTAGTTACAGGTCTGCCGTCCCTAGCACCTGGTAATTTTGATGTCACTGGCCCTCATGACATAGCATTTGATTCAAATGGAAAGGCTTATGTTGTTATTGGTTTGGGCGCGAGTCCATCTGAGCGAGATAATCAGCTGGGCGTTCCTGAGTTCGGACAACTCATCGCCATTAATAACTTAAATGGAACCGGAGGGTCTTCGTGGAGCGGACTTGCTGATCTGGCAGAGTATGAGGGCTTATATAATCCTGATGGTGGAGGATCTGGCTTACCCAATCCTTACAATAATGCCATTGATAGTAACCCCTATGCTCTATTAATTCAGGGCGATACTGCTTATATTGTTGATGCAGCCGGAAACGATCTTTTCCGTGTCAAGACCGATGGTAGTGGGCTTACGGCACTGTCTGTGTTTGATGCGCGTCCTGAAACTGACCCAATAACTGGTCAAACTATTGGCTTACAATCGGTACCCACATCTGTCACGGTTGGTGACGATGGTGCCTTGTATGTAAGCGAACTGACAGGATTTCCTTTTCCAGAAGGTGCAGCGCGTATCTATCGAATTGGCCCTGATCATAAGCCGGAGGTTT
Organism: uncultured Microcoleus sp.; assembly: GCA_964657555.1. Lineage (GTDB taxonomy): Bacteria > Cyanobacteriota > Cyanobacteriia > Cyanobacteriales > FACHB-T130 > CAZZWA01. The sequence goes on along the minus strand of CAZZWA010000076.1, from coordinate 13,948 downwards.
ACGCTGATGGCTTCACAGAAATAAATAATATTGTTGCCGATTCTAAGGGCGGCTTTTATGTTCTAGAATACGGCTCTCATTCATTATTGTCCGGAGATCCGGCTGGCGCTCTTATCTATCTAGCGTCTGATGGTACTCGTACTACCATTGCCAGTGATGGGCTAATTAACCCAACTGGACTCGCACTTGGCCCTGATGGTGATATTTATGTCTCAAACAATGGTTTTATAGCAGGAGAAGGTGAGGTCATTCGTATTGAGAATCAGAAAGTTCCTGAACAAAACTCTCCATTCAGTCTGTTAGCTTTCGGTACAATTTCGCTGCTGCTAGGCAAACAGAAGTTAGCCAGCTTAATCAAAAGCCGTGTTAGCGATCGCCTCTGCTGAATGCTGGAATAGCAGTACTTGCCTCTATGCCAGCTCCTTTTGCCAAGGAATAAAAAAGTCCTCTGATATTTAGACTTATTCGAGGACTTTGCTGATTCAGCCACACAGCTAGAGCTAAGTAATACCAAATCCGGGTTAGCTACCCCCTTGTCAGCAATCCGCAAAACCTCGTAGAGACGTTCCGCCCTAAGCCTTCGGCACGCTACGCTACGGCTATGCTCAGGGGCCGCCGGAACGTCTCTACAACTGGAAGGGAAAAGGAGGCAATTAGAGCGGATTTGATATTAATCGGTTAAATTACTGTAGGTGTTGCCACCTGCCGTAACTGTTCAGACGAGCTGTAGTTATCTGTGACAATTTGCGGACAGCGCATACACGCTGCCTTACCTTCTTGCTGCCACCACCGACAGTCTCGGCGGATAGAACATGGTGGCAAGTTTTCCGCTACCGCAGGCAGCTGTTGTGCAACCCGTGTCGCCAGACGGCAATCTGTACCATCAAAATGCTGGCAACCATTCCCTGCACAAGGTGCTGCAATCCGAAAAACTTCGGTTGGTGTCACTGGTGAGCAGCTAGCTATCAGTTGATCAGTAACAGGAAGCAGCTGACTCAAATAAGCTACACGGGGTTGTTCTACCGTCCCAGCAACTACCCCAAATATAGTACTGTTTTCCCCTTCTGGTCGCGCACTTGGACAGAGGGATGTAGTACTTTTTTCCGTGATGTCTTCCATTGGGTGGCTCTCCACCTCCAGATTTTTACAAGCACGAAGGTGGATTAATGATTATACCAAGTACGATTGGCGGTTTTATTTGAGACAAACCACCCTTGACATCTGCCGCCTGCTCATCTGCATCAATAATTTGGTGACGTCTTGCAGCCGCGTTAGAAATGGCCTCGGCAACCAAGTCGTTAATTTCAATTTGACCCTGGTGTTTTCTTTTAATTCTGTCCATTTGCACTTTTCTCTTTAATAGTGATTGTGAGTATATTTAAGCTGTGGATAGCTCATTTCACGATCATCAGTCTATCTGAATCTAATTTAGGTTCCAAGTCTCTTAAATTGTTTTTCTAGACAAAAGTCAATTAATTATGTCTGAATCACAGTAAGCTATAATTTTTGCTCGCAAAGCTCCATAGGTATCCGATCTTGGTTGACAAAAGAGTGTTAGGGTAGTTATAAAGATTCTACTTTGATGATCTACTGTTTTCCAGGGTTCGATTGTAGCCTAGTTAAATAAGTGGTGATTTTAATTATTTAAAGACGTAATTGCCAAATTTATGTCCAAACAAATTTTTTCCAAAATTGTACTTTTTATCCAAATCTGCAAGCATATAAACCGGAGTGCTAAAACTTTAGCTCAGTGACCACAAAATTAGCACCCTACATTCTGTTAGTTCTGAATAGCATTATCAGAGGAAAATATGGCTACAGGCATCTTAGAAAAACTCAAAGAGTTTCTGGTCAGACTTGTCAAAGATCAAGCGTTCCGGGAGCAACTTGATAACAGTCCTCTCGAAGAACGAAAAAAAGTTCTACAAGAGGCTGGTTATATCTTCTCAAAAGAAGAATTTGAAACAGCCACAATCAATTTAATAGAGTCTAAAGAACAAGGCGAATTCACTGACCTCAGTGAAGAGGAGTTAGCAGGAGTTCTGGGGGGATTTGTCGGCGGACAATATCCTATTGTTCAGCCACTATACGGGGTGATTGCATGGCCTCCTGTTAGACCACCCATAGGCCCACAGCCTCTGTACGGAGTCATTGCTTCAACGAATCAGTAATCACTTTTACAGTTGCCGCCCTAGGGAGTCGGTCGAGACATAGAAGTTGACAGATTAACTATTCTGTGTAGCTAGGGAAAATATCTGGATGTACACCTCCCCTGCCCCACAGAAATATGAATACTGGACCGATGCTCTAGGGATGGCAAGCGCGATTGCAGTGGAATAACAAAGCGGCTGAATCCATGCCAAAGTGCTGATTACTCAAGCGACAGATGGCAGAGTGGGAGTTTGAGTGGTGTGGGGTCTACGCCCTCCCACTCTAGGGAACGGATGGCATCTTGAGCAGATTCTGGTTAGTAACTAAAGTTAAAATCGAGTGTTAATTCGTATGACATATCATAGAACTAGTTATGCTGTTTGGGAAATTACTCTGAAGTGCAATTTAGCCTGTAGCCACTGTGGTTCGCGAGCTGGGCAAGCACGCACTAAAGAACTCTCCACTGAGGAGGCTCTCGATCTTGTCAAGCAGATGGCAGAAGTCGGGATTAAAGAGGTGACTCTCATAGGCGGTGAGGCTTTTCTTCGTCCTGACTGGCTGCAAATTGCTGAGGCTATTAACCAAGCTGGGATGCTCTGTAGCATGACTACTGGTGGCTATGGTATCTCACTTGAGACGGCACGCAGAATGAAGGAAGCAGGTATTGCGACAGTCTCCGTCTCGATTGATGGCCTAGAGGAAACCCACGACCGAATACGGGGGAAGAAGGGTTCATGGAAACACGCCTTCACAACCATGAGCCACTTCCAAGAAGTTGGTATCAGGTTTGGCTGCAACACCCAAATTAATCGCCTGTCTGCACCCGAGTTTCCTATGATTTATGAACACATTCGTGATGCCGGAGTCGTTGCTTGGCAGATTCAGATGACCGTGCCGATGGGTCATGCAGCCGACAATGCAGATATTCTCCTCCAACCCTATGAATTACTAGATATCTATCCAATGTTAGCCTGTGTAGCTCGTCGGGCACAGCGCGATGGTGTCCAACTCCAGCCTGGTAATAACATTGGTTATTATGGGCCTGACGAGCGGCTCTTACGGGGACGGGGAGACGAAGATGAATGGGCGTTTTGGCAGGGTTGCTCTGCGGGACTTTCTACTTTGGGCATTGAAGCGGACGGTGCCATTAAAGGTTGTCCCTCACTTCCCACTTCAGCTTATACAGGTGGCAACATCAGAGACCACTCACTCCGAGAAATTGTCGAAGGGACTGAAGAACTGCGTTTCAATCTGGGAGCAGGAACGCCCCAAGGGACAGCCCACCTCTGGGGTTTCTGTAAAACCTGTGAGTTTGCCGACCTTTGTCGTGGGGGTTGCAGTTGGACTGCCCACGTTTTTTTCAATCGTAGAGGCAATAACCCTTACTGTCACCATCGGGCGCTTGTCCAGGCAGAACGTGGCATTAGGGAGCACCTCTATCCTAAAGTTCCAGCTCAAGGGCTTCCCTTTGACAATGGTGAATTTGAGCTGATTGAGGAGCCTCTTGATGCTCCTTGGCTGGAGAACGACCAACTTCACTTTACTGCTGACCGCATCCGGTGGCCTGAAAGTTGGCAGGACAAATTTGAATCTTCATACTCTGTGGCTGGATGAAGTTTAACAAAGTACAAGTTGTAAGCAAGGATGTAGGTTATGAAAAGACGTTTAGAGATACAAAAGCCTGACTCTATGTTGCCAATAGTCACTACAAATGAAGTACTTAATACTACCGATACTCAAGCGAGGATAGATAGTTTTGAGCCATCAAAAGATGAGTTCGAGAACCATCCCATTCTTCCTCGTGTAGCCTGGAGCAGCCAATTAGCTTTTTTGAAAGCGATTTTGAGAGCAAAGCAAGCCTTAGATAAAAGTTAATTAGACTTTGGACAAATTTAACTGCTACTTTTTACTTGTCGCAGGTACTGTCCACCAAGCTAAGGCATATGGTTGAGTGTCTTCATTCACTTGCTTGCGAAATAGAACTCGGATTTTGTAGCGACCAGTGGCTGGAATCTGATGGAAGATATGTTGCACGCTATCAACATCGCTCTCACTAGACCAGATACTTTTGCTGGTGTCGTTGTCTTCGGCTCGCATCAGGTAGACATCAAGGTTGTTTAAGCCGCGATCGCGAAAACCTTTCCCCACCCCATACTGCCCATTCTTATTCGGATCTTGCAATTCTACTAACCGATCCCAGGCCAGCGTGGTGGCCACAAAACTCCCTTGCTGCAACGGTTGCTGTAAGACATAATCTTGATACGATGACACCTTCAGTGTCCGGTAATCCCAGCCGACGGGCGGCACAGCAGCATCTGGGCTCCACTGACCGGGGCTGAATTGCTGGTAAGCCCGGAAAACATTTAGATGCCCAGTGCCCGTTTGGAAGTCCAACGGCAGTTTTCGGTCTTTGTAAGCATCGGAGTCCAACCAGGTCTTGTTATCTCTAGTCAAGATAGTGCGGGTCATCCCCAACCTCAGACCGTCTCCACGATCTTTGATTTTGTCTGTTGAGTTGAGTAACACTGCCTTCATCACTTCGTGACGGCGAGAATTTGTAGTCCAGTGGGATTGGTGCGTCCGTAATTGGCGATCGCCATATTCCTGCAACAGCGCCACGGATGCCGTGACATGGGGAGCAGCAAAACTCGTCCCAGTGACAACATTGACCTTGCCATCTAGGTCTTTTAAAGAGATGTTGCTACCAGGTGCAACTAGATCAATGGCGCGGCGGGGACCCACATCAATCTCCCGATCCATTAGCCGCCTAGCAATCCCAACGGGTGCAGTACTCAAGTTGGCGAAGTCTACCTTGGTAAAAATATTGTCTCGACGCGTTGAGTATGCCACATTGACGCCATTAAAGTTATCGGTGGGGATGGGAATGCCGCCTTTGCCTTGATTTCCAGCAATCACGTAGAGGACATTGTGCACCCGCGCTGACCAGTCAATACACTGGGTCAGTAGTGCATTGCCATCTAGAACTGCATTAGGCCGAGGGTCTCGCTGGAGGGATTCACCAAAACTAAAGTTAATCGCCCGCACATCACCCCCGTTTTGCTGGGCCACGTACTGGGCTGATAGGCACTCTTCTGCTTGCCCACTCGTTTTGGGTGAGCCGACAGCAGAGGAGTATAGCCGTGCGTTGGGAGCCACACCCGGTAGAGCCTTATCTGAGCTGATCATCACACCCGCCACCATTGCTGCATGAGCATCAAGGTTAGTATCGGATTTAGCAGGAGCATCTCGATAGAAAACTCCTGAGAGGGTAAAGCCACGATTTTTGGTACCCCCCTTGTCCAAACCAAACTGTCCCGGTCGGCCAATCTCCACCTGACCGATAGCAATCTTACGACCCGTTAAGTTATATGGCGGAGCATGTAGTCTTTGAGCCTCAATGCCTGTGTCTCCTATTGAGGTCTCTGTAGCCAGTACTGGTGCAATTAACCCTGAAATACCTAATTCCCAAACAAGGCATGTCAGTCGCTTAACAATTTGCCGATCAACCAAGGAAGTTACTCCACTATTGAGATATGTAGAGGAAATTTTAAAGATTTTGTTAAAATATTAACAACACCGCACGTACCAGGAGAGTATCGAAGCGCCATGACCCAAACCTCATCTCAGAAGCCCATTGTTGTTGCTCCATCAATCCTATCAGCTGATTTCAGCCGACTGGGAGAAGAAATCAGAGCTGTAGATGCTGCTGGAGCAGATTGGATTCACGTCGATGTGATGGATGGTCGCTTCGTACCTAATATAACGATTGGGCCGCTGATTGTGGAGGCGATTCGCCCAATTACTAAAAAGCCCTTGGATGTCCACTTGATGATTGTGGAACCAGAAAAATATGTGGAAGACTTTGCCAAGGCAGGTGCCGATCACATCACAGTTCATGCCGAACATAATGCTTCCCCTCACCTGCACCGCACTCTCGGTCAGATCAAGGAACTGGGAAAAACAGCAGGCGTCGTCCTGAATCCTTCTACTCCTCTAGATTTCATTGAGTACGTACTAGAACTTTGCGACCTGATCCTGATTATGAGCGTCAACCCCGGCTTCGGCGGTCAGAGCTTTATCCCAGGAATGGTACCCAAAATCCGCAAGCTGCGTCAAATGTGCGATGAGCGTGGCCTTGACCCCTGGATTGAAGTGGATGGGGGATTAAAGGGAAACAACACCTGGCAAGTTCTAGAAGCAGGTGCTAACGCGATCGTTGCTGGCTCAGCCGTATTTAAAGCGAAAGATTATGCTGAAGCGATTGAGGGCATCCGCAACAGCAAACGTCCTGCACCACAATTAGCCACAGTTTAAAAATCACAAGTCATCTACCAATACAACTTACATGATTAGTTGCAATTTAATCACTTGCAACAGCCAAATTTATCCAAATAGAGGAAACAGACTGCGTAGAAGCGGTCTGTTTCTTAGTTTCTTTTGTGGCTTTCCACCGTTTCACTTACTTCAATCTGCAATGCATCTCTACTTCCCCTTGACCTCTATTTCAAAGCTAGCGACGAGGTCTAACGGTTCCAAGGGGAGGACGTTTAATCGTTCTAGGTAGACGGCGACTGCCAAACTGACTTGGAGAAACTAACTGGGAGTTATTAGGAGGCCTCCTAAGACCTAAACTATTTATAAATCCAGGAGTTGTGAGAAATACTAACGTGGCGAAGATTATAGTTGCTACTACTGCTATATTTTGTGCCAACCAATCGAGCATAAGTGACGAAACCTATTGTGGGCTTTTAAAGAACTCATAACTATCCTAAGCTGCTACACCTTTAAGTTGTGCCTCAGGGTGAAAGCTGTTGATAGTTAGGGGTTAGTTGCTGAAATTCCTATCTAGTAAGGCTTTCCTCTAGTAATTTAGCTATAGAAAGGAGCAATTGTGTGCTCACCGCTAATTAAGATAATATCCTAAGTTAGGATGTTCTTCATCTCCCCTACAGTGGACTCTACCAAAATCTAAAGTTGGTTCAGTTTCCAGCTCTAGATAGATTCTAGTTTCGTTGGGTATTAGTAATTTGAGGGTTAATAGTATGTCATTAACTCACTTAATCAGATTTTCAACCTATGAAGAGTTCCTGTATTCCCCATGTTGTTGGAGCTGGGCTACTCACTTTCGGTTTAGCCTGCTCTCCATTAACTCTACCTGCTTCTGCTCAGAATAATAGCGCACCTGCTAAGATGAACACGACTCCAGGGCAAAATGTTAATTCTGCTCCCCTAAACCTGAATCACACAAACTTTAAAAATGATCAAGGTTCTATGAGGCAGGGTTGGCTTGGTTTATCGGGTTTGATTGGTCTAGTTGGTCTAGCTGGTCGCAAACGCCAAAATCTAGTGGGTGAGCACGAAGGCAATGGAGTGCCTTCCTCTATTGCAAGACGGTAAGCATAGACTCACGGCTGGCTAGCTCTTAAATACTAGATGACCAAACCCGCCTTTTTTAAAAGTTACTCTTGGCAAAAACATCCTTTAGCTACCTAAGCTAGAGGATGTTTTTCATAAGTGACATTGCTATAGTTAAATTCTTCCCTTGCCTAAAGGTTGGGAAATTTCATGGCAATTTGAGATGTATTAGCCAAGCAAAATGGTTAAACGATAACTTCTATGAATTCTGATAACTATCAGTTCCACTATTCTTTAAGTGGTAGCACAGATAAGCCACTGGCTCTTTTCTTACATGGGTTTATGGGTGCCAGCCATGACTTTGATGAAGTTATTTCCTTATTATCCGACCAGTTTTGTTGTCTTGCTGTAGATCTCCCCGGCCATGGGAAAACCCTGCTTATAGGTGGTGACGAGTGCTACTCAATGCCAAGCACTGCTCAGGCTTTAATCAACTTGCTGAATCAGTTAAACATTGAAAAATGCTTTTTGGTTGGCTACTCTATGGGTGGGCGATTGGCTTTATACCTGACCATTCAATTCCCACAACGTTTTTCTAAGGTTGTGCTAGAATCCGCATCTCCTGGTTTAAAAACTCAACAAGAACGGATGGAACGAATTCAACATGATTTTAAACTAGCACAGAACTTAGAAACGAGGGATTTTTCCTCCTTCTTATCAAGTTGGTATAATCAACCACTCTTTGCTTCTCTAAAACAGCACCATAAATTTGAGCATGTAATAGAGCGACGGTTAGAAAATAATCCAATAGAGTTAGCTAAATCACTCCGTAATATGAGCACAGGAGCCCAGCCTTCCTTATGGGATAAACTTAAACAGAACAAAATTCCTCTTCTTTTAATTGTTGGCAAATATGATCATAAATTCAGAGCTATTAACTGGGAAATGGCTGAGCTATGTGAAGCGGCTATTTTAGAAATAGTTAGTTGCTGCGGTCATAATGTTAATATTGAAATGTCTGAAATATTTATAGAAAAACTTACATTGTTTTTGGTTGATTGATTCTTTGTAAAGGCAACAACATTGAGCGATAAAACTGGCAATTAATATTACTTTTAAATAGAATAAATAAGATGTAGTACAGTGTTTTTAATTGAAAGGTAAAAAGCTGGTTATTACAAGGAACGGAATTGAAAACAATTCTGTTTCATGAATCATTTAGAACCGCTGTCATACCATTTTGTGATGAAAGTGCAAGGATTGCTCTCCCCCAACCTCCCTTAGCAAGGGGGGCAATTTGCAGGTATAACCCAAATTGGGATAACTTATAAGGATAGGAGTCATAAGAGTTTTCACGGAGTAGCATTTTCCAAGGTTACTGATAAATACCGTTTACTCATTGGAGCGGTTCATCTTTCAATTAAATTCAGTGAGCGAACTAGTTTTTATTTGGAGTGCCTAATGACTACCCACCGTCAAACTCAGGGCGTAGTGCCTAAAGTCCCAGCAATTGAACCTAAAGAATTTACAATTATTAACATAATTAACCACCTTTTAGTGATCGGACTCTTTATTATGGTTTTGTCCGCCTGCTTTAACTCATCAACGACAGACAGCACGGCATACCGCAGTCGCGCCGTGTTGACGATTAGGGCGGGTTTATAAGGTGATCGCCTAGAAAAGTTTTTGCGATAGAGGCGCGACGCGCTTTTTAAACATACCAATGATCGATGACGACCTCACATAAGGATATTTATTTTTGTCGAGTTCTAGCTGCCTCTAGTTCCTCTTGTAGCATCTTCTGATAGACCTTGGGCAAACGCCTGCTGAGCGAATTGTTTTCTATCCCATAACCCAGACTTGTCCACGTAGGAGAAAGCAGTCGCAGCACCAGATTGAGTTTGCCCTGTCGCAGCAGTTGTGGGATGTCTGTCCCCCAGGCTTGGCGATCGCTTAACCAGGCATGAACTACCGCATCCTGAAATTCTGGCTCAAAGCTATACGACTTCCGCAGTATAACCTGTAACTGTTGCGGGTGATAGTGTTGAGCCCTATCGAACCAAGTTTCATCAGTTATCTGATATCGCCCAGCTGCTGTGGAACATTTTTTTTTGTAAGGGCCAGAGACAATCGCGATACATTTCTCGGGATGACGGCTCAAGTCACTTACATGTTTGCCATTGTAGAGGACAGAGTAGGGATACGGGTCATTGGCCTCACTTGCTGAGATTGTTCGCATCAGCGCTCGAACGTAGGGATCGCCCCCTTGCATAGCTAGGGGTGAAACGTATATACCTAAAGTCGGATCGAGACGCGATCGCATCTGCTGTGTCGGCCAAATTCCTAGCAAGAACGCCGCCACAATTGCGGCGGCAACACCTGCAATCAGCCGTTCCGGAAAAGAAATCCTCCGACTGTCCTTTGGCGAAGATGGTTTTCGAGCATCTTGCAATGGCAAGGGACGTACCAAGTTAAATGACCTCAACTTACTAAATAAAGATTGCTCATGGTAATCAGGCAATCAGCTATGAGCAGCCCTCATCAGTTACGTTGACTTCTGCCCATTTACTGAGCTGAACAAGTAAGTTATGCCTAACGCCTAACTATGCCACACTTGCAAATAGCTCCTCAAAGCCTTTTTGCGGAGCATCAGCCTTAGCAATAACCTCCACAATCTTATTACGAGCTAGCGGTTGAAATAGCGCCTCTACGCAAACTTGGGCAACTTTCTGGCGGGGAATGCTGCCACTCAAAGATAGGGTGTCTGCGTTGTACATCACAACTGGGTCTGAGTTATCTTCATTTTTAAGACCTCCAGGCCGCACAATTGTGTAGGTCAAACCGCTTTTCTGGATATACTCCTCTGCTTGTTTCTTCCAAACGAGAATCAGCCAGAACAAGTTCAGCGGATGAAAAAATTGAGAAGCGCCGACAGAAGAAACTAGGACGAAATGCTCAATTCCCTTTGCCTTGGCAGCATCTACCAGATTTTTAGTGCCTTCGTAGTCCACCTTATATGGGGCAGTCGGGTCTAAACCGGGTGCAGCACCAGTAGCGCACAGCAGCACTGTACTATCTGCCAAAGCGGCGCTGATGCTGTCTGGCTGTAGCACATCACCTTCTACTATCTCAGTTGACGAGGGCAAAATTTCTCTGGCTTTTCCTCTATCCCGAACTAATGCTCGGACGGGAATCTGCCGCTTGACTAACTCTTGTACAATTTGGCGACCAGTGCCGCCCGTTGCCCCTGCCACAAATGCTTTCATAGCTCCCTCCGTAAGTTGCACATATGCACATAATTGAGTTTTCAGATCGCAAGCTATGCTGAGTAAACGCAAATTTCTCTCGTTTGACAGAAAACTCTAACTTCTCAATTGTATGAACTTTATATGAGAGTGCTAGTCTTTACAGAAAACACACTAGAGCAAGGCGGAAACTTTCGTCTCAAATGGGAATACTGAACACAGGCAAACGGCAACTAACGCAGGAGAGATTATTATGCAGTCGCAATATACTGAAAATCAACACATAGAGGATGTAGATCTGGGCAATTTCCCTGCGTGTCCTCCACAACCAAATGCTACAGTTAAGCGATCAGATACAGAGTATGTGGAAGCCCCAGACCAAGTGGGTAAAACCTTTGAGGCCATGTGCTTTCGCAGTCACTTTGTAGACTGCATGGAGTTGTTTGCCGATGCCGAGACGGTAGCGAACTATCTCAATTCTCATCAAGGGTGGTTTTGTCACTGCGCTCACCCAATGAAAGCAGAGCCTTTAGGGGATAACGGCTATGTTCTCACTATCGGGCGTTTTGGGGCTTTTGGCTACGATGTGGAGCCAAAGATAGGGCTAGAGCTGCTGCCACCCAAGGAAAGGGTTTACCGAATGCAGACAATCTCTATTCCAGATTACGTTGCGCCGGGGTATGAAGTTGACTATCAAGCGGCTTTGCATTTAGTAGAAGTACCAACCGAAAGCTCCTTACCTCCTCAGGTGTCTGCGATTACACAAGTTGAGTGGGAACTAGACTTAGCCGTCTACATTCAGTTTCCCAAGTTCATATATAAATTGCAGCGGTCTTTGCTTCAGAAGACGGGTGACAGAATCGTACACCAAATTATCCGCCAAGTCTCTCGCCGCTTGACCCTCAAGGTGCAGGAAGATTTTCATCAAACCTTGGGCATTCCCTTTTACAAGAAACATAAGCACCACAAAAAGCCCAGCTAGTGATGGTGGGCAGTAGTAGCCCATCCTACTCTGATTGATGTCCTTGGATTCTACCCACCTTGTCCTAGCTAGTAATTATTCTCTGTTACATTTTGCTAAGAATCCTCTGGACAATTTCCACACCCGATACTGCCTGCCAACCAAACAGTCCTAAAAGGACAACGTTGAGGGCAATATGAGTGTTACGAGCCCAATCTGCCCCTTTCTGCATATATGGAGACAGAGAAGCAGAAATTGCCACCAATCCTGTCATGCCTAACCCTGCCAGGAGGTGAGGCCCAACAAAGAGCTTGCCATTGTTGATGTAGGTGACTGCCATACCACCTATGGCACCAACTACCAGCAATGCCAACAGCACTGAACCAATTTGATAGTGCCGGACATTATATCTACCCTTGATTAGCTCTTTCTTTGCTTCCCCTTCGGCACTCCTGGTACGGCGGACTAAAACGCCCAAGTAGAGGGCATAGAGGGACACGGCGAACAGCACCCACATCAAAACTGGGTGAAAGAAATTAAGCCAAAATTTGATTGATGCCGGAATTTCCAAGCTCATAGGGCTGGGGTATTTGCTTAAGGAACTTTATAAAAATTAGCATAACTAGACCTTTCTCTAGTCAATCGGTAGATGACGAACAAATCGCAAACTCTCCCAGCTAGCTTTCCAAATGTCTACTTGTGAGGTAAGTTGGCTTGGGATACAACGAGGCGCAGCCATGACCTCCACTCAAAAAAATAATCCGTTGCTACAGGCAGCCCGGAGTGGTGACCTGACGTGGGTACAAACGCTAGTCAATTCAGACGCTGATATTAATGTCACGGATCGAGATGGCACAACAGCTCTGATGTTTGCTGCCCAGAAGGGCTACACCGAGATTATCCGAGTGCTGCTAGAGGCTGGTGCTGATGTTAATCAGCAAAGAAGGCTATATGGTCTGACGGCTTTAATGTTGGCATCTGCCGCTAATCAGGTTGACGTTGTGCAAACCTTGGTAGCTAAGGGTGCTGACGTGAATGCCAAAAATGAGGATGGTAGCACGGCACTGATGATAGCAGCGCTGAAAGGTTATATCGGTGTGGTACAAATCTTGCTGAGTGCTGGTGCCCTAGTTAATGACAAAGATAGAGTGGAAGATACTGCTCTGCTCTTAGCTGTTCAGGGGGGTAATTCAGGCGTGGTTCAAGTATTGTTAAATGCTGGTGCTGATGCCAATGAGAGCAGAAGTGATGGTCTCTCGCCGTTGTTCCTAGCTACTGGACTGGGCCACATCCAGCTAGTACAGATTTTATTAGAGCAAGGCGCAGACTCGAATCAGGCAACTCAAGATGGGCGAACTGTCTTGATGCAGGCAGCAGAGCAAGGTTATGTAGAAATCACCCAACTGTTGTTAACTAAAGGTGCTGATGTTGATGCCAGAGATCGAGATGGTGAAACAGCTTTAACCCTAGCAATAGATGAACACCACACTCAAGTTGTGTTAACACTGCTAAAGGCTGGTGCTGATGCCAATGCCCGAAACCCGGATGGTGGGACACCATTGATGGCAGCAGCCGCAGCAGGTGATGTCACCATTGTGATGGCTTTACTAGATGCCGGTGCTGATGTTAATGCCAAAGATAAAGATTATGAGACAGCTCTCCACCTAGCTGTTGTCGAAGGCAATGCTGATATTGTGGCAATTCTCCTCCGTCGAGGGGCTGATGTTCAGGCGAGAAACCAACTGGGAGACACAGCTTTAATAGTGGCAGCGTTGCATGGTGATCAGGAAATAGTGGAAGCGCTGCTGCGTCATGTAGATAAGTGGCAGGCTACATCTCTACTAAATGCCAAACACTTTGGTGAAACTGCTCTCACCCTAGCAGCCCTACATGGTCACATTGAAACAGTCAAGGTACTGCTTGATGCTGGTGCTGATGCCAACACAAAAGCAGACGATGGGAAAACAGCTTTGATGAAGGCGGCTGATAAGAACTTCACAGGCATTATGCAGCAGTTGTTAGCCAAGGGCGCTGATGTGAATCTTCAGGACAAGGCTGGTGCTACTGCCTTAATGTGGGCAGCTCATTTGGGTCATGGCGAGGCGATCAAGTTGTTAATAGATGCCGGGGCAGATGTGAATGTGAGAAATCAGGGCGGCTTCACTGCTTTAATGGTTGCAGAATTCAATGGGTATAAAAAGGTTGTAAGAATGCTCCTGGCTGCTGGTGCCCAAGA
>CAZZWA010000075.1:0-17714 GCA_964657555.1 uncultured Microcoleus sp. | reverse complement strand
CTAATACCAATTTCATTTAATTTGGCTATAGATGAATGTTGTAGAGACGTTGCATGCAACGTCTCTACAAAAACAGGAGGTGTAGCAAGCTTTTAGGAAATTGGTATAACAGGCGATCGCTCTGGAAATAGTGTTCCGCATGATGCGATTATCTTCACCGCAGCAAGGCGATCACACTGATAAGTAGCATTGAGCTTGAGAAGGTAGGATCAAGGCTCATAGTGAAGAAAATCATCATTGTTGGGTCTGGAGGTGCTGAGTTAGGTTGTGCGATCGCGCCAAGGGTTGTCATCTCTGGTGAGTTAAAATATTGCAGCTTTGAGATGAATCATTTATGAGCAACTGTATAGACATCTTCTTGGCGTGTCATCATGCTATCAACCAAGGAGCATTAATCCAGCGTGTCAGTCGAAAAAACAAAGAATTTCACTTCCAACATGTCTTCTTTTCAAAGCAGCTATTCAGTTCTTAGCCTCTTCTGTGGCGCTGGCGGACTGGATCTGGGGTTTGAAGCTGAAGGCTTTAGCCTATTAGAAGCTATCGATATTAACCCTTGGTGTGTCAAAACCTTACAGAAGAACCGTCCAGAGTGGAAAGTTGTTTTGGGAGATGTTCGCTCTTACCTTGATAGAGGCTTACCTTTCTGTGATGAAAGGAGTCATTCAAATACTTCTAGATTTGTTCAGCTTTCTTGATTTTGAGATTGGGTAGAGGCGATCGCTCTAAATTGCTTTCGACGTCATTCTACTGTTGCCCTCTGAGCTTTAACCTGTTTGTAGAAAGCCTCAGCGTTTTAATTTCTTTGCCGTCTCAACCCGAACATTATTGTGCCACCTATTATCACTTCTCCATGCGTAGAATGTATCATACTTGTTGTCTTTGAGGTACGCGAAGATATAGCGGAGGTTAAGTTGAGGCACGAAACCTAAGATGTGCAAAGGTTAAACAGGTAATGTTTATGCTCTACGCATCCTATGGATAATCAGAACAACCTACATAATGAGCCACGCCACCAACAGTCACACTGTCGTTATCGTGACTCCATATTGGCACTACCTCAAACATTAAACCGGAACAGCATCACATCCCCTTCCTTGACGATATATTCTTTACCTTCACTACGGACTAAACCCTTTTCCTTGGCAGCATTCATTGAGCCAGATGCCACTAAATCATCATAAGCGACAGTCTCTGCCCGAATAAAACCGCGCTCAAAATCCGAGTGAATCACGCCAGCTGCCTGTGGTGCTGACATACCCGATGAGATCGTCCAAGCGCGGGTTTCTTTGGGGCCAGTGGTAAAGTAGGTACGCAAGCCCAAGAGTTCATAAGTGGCACGAATCAGTGATTTCAAGCCGCCTTCTTCTACACCAAGAGATGCCAGGAAATCAGCTCTGTCTTCTTCTGGTAACTCCACTAGTTCTGATTCCACTTGAGCAGAAACAATCACCACCTGAGCATTTTCCTGAGCGGCAATTTGCCGCACCTGTTCTACAAATTTATTGCCAGTTGCCAAGTCATCCTCAGACACGTTGGCAGCGTAAATGATGGGTTTGCCACTCAGCAAACCCAACCCCTTGATAGACTCAGCCTCTTCTTCAGTTAAACTAGCCTGCCGTGCTGGTTTACCCTCATTCAACACAGCGCTCAACTTTTCCAGCACTCCCAGTTCAATTTGGGCGTCCTTGTTAGCACGGGCTTGTTTGCGGGTGCGGTCTAAACGACGCTCAATTTGAGTTAAATCGGCTAACACTAGCTCCAAATTGATGATTTCAATATCTCGCACTGGGTCAACAGAACCGGCAACGTGGATAATGTCATCGTTCTCAAAACAGCGCACTACATGAACGATCGCATCAACTTCCCTAATATGGGATAAAAATTGGTTGCCTAGCCCTTCTCCTTGACTTGCACCTTTCACCAAACCGGCAATATCGACAAACTCGACGCGAGCAGGCACAATTTGCTCCGAGGTTGAGATATTAGCCAGCATGTTTAACCGCTCATCTGGCACTGCCACAACGCCGACATTGGGTTCAATGGTGCAAAAAGGGAAATTGGCAGCCTCGGCTTTGGCGTTGGCAACCAAGGCGTTAAATAAGGTAGATTTTCCGACGTTGGGAAGTCCGACAATACCGGCTCTGAGCATCTTAGTTCAAAGGTGGAAACTGAGTTGAATTTAGTTCAAACTGGTTCAGGAACGGTTTGAGGAATGGGAGCTGGTACCGGCTGGGGAATAGGAGCTGGCACTGTCTCTGGCACTGGCCCAGGAATCGGCTGGGGAATGGGAGCTGGCACTGTCTCTGGTTCTGGCCCAGGAATCGGCTGGGGAATCAGCCCTGGCAGTGGCTCGGTTGAGGGACCGGGAACTCGGGGCTCTGGGATGGAAATAGAATTGGGATTAATCATCAGAGTCTAATTAAATTTTGCGACGCTACCAAGGTAAATGGCAAGCAATATAAGTGCCATCTCTCTAAATAGCGACATCCCAGGTCGGGCCGAGAGGACAGGGGCAGTAATTATTAGTCAAAATCTTTACTTGCTCGGGGTTTTACCACTAACTACTAACCACCAAATAACCACCAAAACGAAAAATATGTAACTTGGATACACATTAGCTTGTCAGACAAGTTGAGTCCTCTAAAAATCGACTGCAAAAACCAGCCTCAACACTTGCCCCAATTGAGTTTGATATTGAGTACAAAAATACCAGATCCCTCCCCCATAAATACTCGTACCCTACCCCCAGAATACTAGCACCCGTTCCCCAAAGATTTTTTGACGACTTATGTACTTATGATTCAAGGCTTTGAGTATAACTCTAATCAATACTAATATTACTAATCCTCAGTTCTCTGGCTACCCAATTTTGGGACAGCTGGTATAAAAACTAATAGCGCCATGCTTACCAACTTTTTCGGTAGCATAAACAGATGACTCAGGATCACTTACTCTTTCTATCCTCTAAGTCGGATGGGAAAATTCTGGAGTAGCAGCAGGTGCGCGGTCTGTGTCAACAGCCACCGGCAAACAAATTGGGGACTGCCCCTCAGCTTTTCGGTAGGCTGAGGGGTTTTTGTTAGACCTTAAGCGGTGCTCAACTGACTTTATTCAGTACCACGCCAGCAGCCTTGTCACCCAAAGCGCTGAACATCGATAACTGCGAAAGCGGTTCCTGCATAATCGATTGCGCCAGTATACGCCGATATAGGTCGCTGAGTTGGATAGCTACCCCTGTCCAGTTAAACTTGTGGCGTACTTGCTCTGATGCCTGGATTCCAAGTTTTTTCGCCCACAACTCATTGGCTAAGACTCGCTCGATTGCCGCAGCAAAAGCAGCAGTATCCTGGGGAGGCACCAGCACTCCAGTTTCCTCCGGCACTACGGTAAACTTCAAACCGCCGACATTGGATGCGACAACAGGGGTACCGCAAGCCATCGCCTCGATCGCCACCAATCCAAACGGTTCATAGTGGCTAGGAATCACGCAGACATCAGCTGCTGCGTAGTAAAGTGGCAGCACGTCATGACTCAAACGCCCCGGAAACAGAGTCTGTTCTGCAAGCCCAAGTGAGCGGACAATTTGCTCAATCCGGTTTCGTTCTTGCTCATCTGGCAGTTCTGGATGGCTGCCGCCAGCAATCACCAGCCGGAGTCCCTGTCTGGAAACATGAGTTCTCGCTTCTCTATATTGAGCGCAGGCTCTGACCATTGTTTCAATCCCTTTGCAAGGGTCAAATCGCCCCACATAAAGGACAATCTGCTCCTGCGAATCTAGACCTAACTGCTTTCTCGCCTCAGATTTTGGTATTCTGCGGAAATTGTCAGTATCAGTTCCGCAAGGAACCACCTCAATATGACCTTGCTGGGAGACGAGCGATCGCAAAATCTCTTGCTCTTGAGGACTAATTGCGACAACACAGCTGGCTTGTTCGAGAATTTGCCGCTCAACTGCCAGTCGCGTCTCAACAATTGGCGATCGATGAGCAGCAGCTTTGTACTTCACAGCTCCCAGATAATGATAAGTATGAACTAGCTGAATGTTGCTGTGATCCTTGAGGTACAAGCCAACCCACGCAGAAAGCCAGTCATTAGTGTGAACTAGGGGATAATTAGTGCTTTCTTTGCTCTGAAACGTCTGGAATGCCTCTACAAATTGGGGCATATGTTCAAATAGCTCATCTTGCCTAGTGAACATTTGAGGCCCAGCAACTAGGCGGATTGTTCGGCAATGGGGTGAGTGTTGTACGATAGTTGGCTGATCGGGTTGAGTCTGACGAGTAAACATATCAACTTGCCAACCCAAAGCAGCTAAAGCTTCACCAATTTTGCGAACGTAAACATTTTGACCCCCGGCTGCTTCGTTTCCCACTTCTGTTGCGGGGTCGCTATGCTCAGAGATCAAAGCGATTGGCTGTCTGCCAGGGATAGCCGGATGGGAGAAAATGAAGGGTAATTCTGAGGCTGAACCAGATACCGACTTATCCATGACAGCACTGGGCTGCCTGCCAAAATTTGACATACCTTTAAACCCTGGGTCGAATTGGAATTTATAAAATGACTTAAAATGCGAGTAGCATCAAAAGCCACAGGAAATGAAACAAGGTAGATGCTGTCTTGCTCCACTTAACTTGCACTTGCTCTAAAATTCTGGACATGACCGTTTTTCGCAAAACGATCTGCCAGGATTTTCTCGTAAACCGCTTCGTAATCATCAGTCATTCATTGCATGCTGAATTAGCTGCTCGCATGGGAGCAACACGCGTGGCGGTTCAATTAGGCAGCTTGATCAATCGCTGCCATACGCTCTTAAACACCATGACACAAAAAGCCGATCTTGCCGTGGGCAATTACCTCTAGCTGAGACCTCATCTTCATTGCCATGACTGGCATACCTGTTGCCATAGATTCAATCATAACCAGGCCAAAGGGTTCGCGCCAGGTAATCGGGAACATGGTTGCTACTGCACCGCCCATTCATGCATTAGACCTCTGGCAAAAGTCTGTTATACCTATACTAGCGCCAGGGATTTAAATCCCTGGCTAATAGTCCAAGTCGGTTAAAAACGACTAAAATTATGGGTCTTCAGTCTGTTTCAATTCACAAATTATTTTTAGAAACTTTACTATAACTTTAATTGTTTCTTCTGGAACCGCAACTAAGACTCAGTATTGATATGAGTCTATTGTCTGAAAATAAATAGCGAGGCATATTCCCAAACTTCATCTAAATCAAATTAGGAGTTTCTGCTTTGTGCTATCTGCCGCACTATTGTCGATCAATTGGCACACTGTTCACTTTCACTTCTCAATTGGGAACTATAGAGAAGATGCACTGGAGCAAAAAAACTTGTAGAAGTCAAACAGTGTACATCGTACTAAGACAACGCTCTCTCAACTAAGTCAAGCATAGATTCTTCAGAGAACTTCCTTATGACAACAAACAAAGCTGTAGCCCGTCCCCACAGAGAGACTGATATCAATACGGAGAGACTGGGACTGTACCAAGAACGCAAGAGCCAGCAGGCTCAGTCCAATACTGACTCGGTGGTTTCTATAGATACACCGGAGCTACAGATCCAAAAACCGAAAAAACTGCCGCAGCTAGACAGTGCCACCAATAAAGTTAGTCAGGTGTTCGTCACTGGAGACAAGATTATGGTGAGCGCTCCGTGGGGAGGAACAGCAGCAGCTGAGATTGTGATGTTCTACCAGGCAGATGGAGTTTGGGCGAAATACAAGCCACTGGAAGTGCGCGAAGGGTGGACGTGGGAGTCTGGTTGTCTGCGAGCTAGCCGCTTAACCTTTGGTTAAGGCGTCCATTAGGAAAATAACCCCCTAACTGTAGGTTGGGGGGTTTACAAACTCTTTACACGCCTTCATCTTTTCTAAAAATTAGAAGGCTAACATAAGAGGGAAGATATGACTTGTAGAAGTCGCAAAGACCGGCTGAGAGTCGGTCTTTTTTTTTGTTCCTTTAAGATAGCATGAATCGGCATCTGAACCACTCACTATTGTGGTAAGGCTCTATGCGACTGCCCCACTTTGTCCTGAAGAAAGCTTTAGTTAAATCTCAGCGCTTGACCGCGAACTTGTGTATTCAACTGGCCTTTTTGATATACAATTTGACCGCCGACAATGGTAACAACCGGCCATCCAGTCAAATTCCAGCCCTCGAAAGGACTCCAGCCGCACTTGGTTAATAGTTCTTCCCTCAGGACTCGGCGGTAAGTGTTGAGGTCTACGAGTACTAAATCCGCATCATATCCAGGAGCGATCGCCCCCTTGTTAGCAATTCCATACGCCTTCGCTACAGCACTAGACATCCAGTGCGATACTTGAGCTACACTACAGCGTCCCTGCACTGCTTGAGTTAACATCAGCGGCAGTGAAGTTTCCACCCCAGGCATTCCCGATGGACTGTGGGGATACTCTTGGTTCTTTTCTTCTAGAGTGTGAGGAGCGTGGTCTGTGGCAATAAAATCAATGACGCCATCGAGAAGGGCTTGCCAGAGAACTTCATTGTCGTGGGGCGATCGCAGCGGTGGGTTCATCTGAGCTAATGTGCCGATCTTTTCATAGGCACTAGTGTTTAACAGCAAGTGCTGCGGCGTTACTTCTGCTGTCACCCAACTGGGCTTATCCTGACGCAATAACTCAGCTTCTTGGGCTGTTGACATGTGTAGAATATGGAGGCGTCGCCGGTACTTTTTAGAAAGCTTGAGTGCCAACTGAGTAGCTTGGAGGGCAGCCTGATTATCCTGAATTTGGGAGTGAATAGCTGGGTCAGTAATGCCAGCAAATTCCTGTCGCCGCTGCTGAATGCGAGCTTGGTCTTCGGCATGAACTGCAATTAAGCGAGCCTGCTTCGCAGGAGCTTCGCTAACACCTTTAGCAAAAATAGGCTCCAGCACTGCTTCCTCATCTACTAACAGCTGGCCGTGCATTGATCCCATAAAAATTTTGATTCCTGGTGTCGGGTGCGCCTCTAAAAGATCTGGCAGATTTTCGGCTGTAGCCCCGATAAAAAAGCCATAGTTAACTAGACACTTTTGGGAAGCACGTTGCAGCTTGTCATCTAAAGCCTGCTGAGTCGTCGTTAAAGGCCGTGTATTAGGCATCTCTAGAAACGAAGTTACCCCACCCTTAGCACAGGCGCAACTTGCTGTGAACAAGTCTTCCTTGTGCTCCAGCCCAGGTTCCCGAAAGTGTACCTGTGGATCAATCACCCCTGGCAACAAAATTAAACCAGCAGCGTCTATTTCAGAAGCTGTGACCTCACTAGCATCTGCTGGGATTTCAGGCGCAATTCGGACAATTTTACCGTCTAAGGTCTGCACATCCCCAACTAAAAATTCGCCGTTGGGTAATAGAATCCGAGCCTGACGGATAAACAGGCATGCGGGTGACGACAGATCACTAACCATAGCTTGATGCAGGCAACAAAAGTGGACAAGATTGTATTCTAGAAGTAGACTAAGTCCCAGCGCAGCAGGATTCTACTGAGTTGGGCAGATTTCTGGTAGATATACATAAGGAAAACAGTAGCAGCTATGGCAGTAAAATTTTGGATGAGATCGTATGGACACAAGTAGCGGACACTGACAATTCCCCTATTAAAATCTGTAGTTTAGCATTCAGTTTCCTTGCCTTCCTAGAGCGATTGACCGCTTATGACTCCCGTGCAAAATCAAGAACCTGACAAAGATAATTCTTCAAATGCCAGTAATAAGCCAAATTCTGATAATCCTTGGTGGATTGAGGGACCCAAGACAATTTTGCTGAGCTTAGTTTTGGCCCTAGGGATTCGCACCTTCGTTGCGGAAGCACGTTACATCCCATCTGGGTCGATGCTGCCAACGCTACAAATTAATGACCGCCTGATTGTAGACAAGTTGAGCTATCGCTTCACCAATCCTCAGCGGGGAGATATTGTAGTATTTACACCCACTAAAACCTTGGAGGAGCAACATTTCCACGATGCCTTCATCAAGCGGGTGATTGGTCTACCAGGAGAAAAGATTGAAGTGAAAGGTGGTCGAGTTTTTGTCAACGACCAACCCCTATCAGAAAGGTATATAGAAGACAAGCCACAGTACAACTACGGACCAGTTGTAGTGCCTCAAGACCAATACCTCGTTTTGGGCGATAACCGCAACAATAGCTACGACAGTCACTACTGGGGCTTTGTCCCTCGTGAAAATATCATTGGTCGTGCCTTTGTGCGCTTCTGGCCTCTCAAACGCATTGGGGAGCTGGATCAACCCCCGGTTTATACACCAGCTAAGTAAGCTGATGCAAGAAATGGGAATTAGGTAGGTTTGAATGATCCGTTAGAGAAGAACATGGTCAGGCAAAAGCTCCCATTGAGTTAGCGTTTTATTGGAATTCCCTAATCATTAAAAACCCACGTTTGCACGACGCGACCACTCAACTGTTGCCCCAGCCAGGGAGTATTGGCAGAACAGGTTTGAAGGGTCTGCGCTTCAACTTTCCAGGTTTGCTTGGGGTCAAAGAGGGTGAGATCCGCTGGGTGAGAAGCGGCTACTGTGGCTGGTTTCTGCTGCAAACACTCAGCTGGGCGGGTACTTAAAACTCGCCACAGTTCTAGTGCTGACCAGTCGCCAGTCTCTACAAAAGCGTGCCAGAGGAGTGGTAAGGCAAGCTCTAGGCCAATGGCACCAGGCGGAGCTTCGGCAAAGGCAACAGTTTTTTCTTCGTATGTGTAAGGCGTGTGGTCAATCGCGATCGCATCCAATATCCCCTCTTTCACCCCCCGAATCAGTTCGGCCTGATCAGATGGGTTTGAAAGTGGTGGTTCCAAGCGCAAATTCGGATCGTAACTACCCACCGCTTCTGTATTGAGTAGCAGGTGCATCCAAGTTGTACTTGCCGTCACTGGCAAGCCTCGTGACTTAGCATCCTCAATCAGATGGACGCTGCGAGCAGTGGAAACTCGCATCAGATGGACTGGTGTGCCAGTATAAGCCACCACTTCCAACAGGGCGGCTAGGGCAGATGTTTCTGCGATCGCTGGATTTCCTGGCAAACCGAAGCGAATTGATGCTGGGCCTTCTCGGATCACTCCTTTACCAGCCAGATATCGATCGCAGGGCCAAAGGGCAACTGGCTTACCTAAAGGCTGGATGTACTCTAACAATCGGCGGAGCAATCCCAGATTCTGCACTGGCTGACCATCAGCAAAGCCTACCACACCAGATGCTGCTAACTCGGCTAGTTCCGTCATTTGCTGGCCTTGGATGCCTAGGGTTAGCGCTCCCCAAAAATGAATTTTGGTTTTTTGATTTTGCAGCGATTCTGGGGGAGATTGATTCTGCTCGGTAAGGTTGGGGGAAGAGACAATCTCCCCCCAACTTGCTCCCAACGAGCGTGTGATTTTGGATTGTTGAACGTAAGCTAGACCAGATGGGTTGTCGAGTACTGGCATCGTATCCGGCAAGATTGCCAGTCGAGTGAATCCACCAGCCGCTGCTGCTGACGAAAGCGAAAAGAGAGTTTCCCGTTCTTCAAATCCAGGTTCACCAGAGTGGCTATATAAATCCACCAACCCTGGTCCTAGAACCAGTCCTTGGCAATCCCGCACCACTGCCTTAGAAGGCAAGTCAGTAATTTTCTCTCCAAATGCTTTAATTACACCGTCTGCAATCAAAACATCAGCAATTCGGTCGGTTTCAGAAACTGGGTCTAGCACCCTTACAGAAGAGAGCAGTTCAATATTGGTCATCAGTCATTGGTCATTGGTCATTAGTCATTTTTCATTAGTCAGTAGCAAAAGACTAAGGACTTGGACTAGAGACTAAGGACAAATTTACAGCGCACCTGCGGCGGTCTTGTCTAGTACGCCTCCCCCTAAGTGAGTGGTAACATTCAGCGCTTGTAGCACTGGCGATCCCTCTGGGCCTTGGGGATAATCAATCACGCTGACCGCACCGTTGCCCTGCTTAATCTTCCAGAAATCTTCCAGATCCAAACCCAGTATGTGGCAAAGAATGACTTTGTTAGTAGCATCGTGGGCAACTACCAGACCCGTCTGGGAGCCAGCTTTCGTGACGATGGAGTTCCAGGCCGCGATCGCTCGTGTCCACACCTGCTGCAAGTTTTCTCCTTCTGGCATCTGTACGGATGCTGGCGACTCTCGCCAATGGTGCAGCGAGCCTGGATACATTTGCTCAATTTCTGCTTCCAATTTTCCTTCCCAAAGCCCGTGACTGATTTCCCTCAGGTCGGCGTGCTCCTCCAATTGCACGTTGGGGTGATACTTCAGAATAATCTGAGCTGTTTCCTTGGGACGTAGCATAGGGCTTGTGACAGCAAAGTCAATCGGAATGTCCTTGAGAAACTCAGCGCATAGCTGAGATTGTCCTTGACCATTGTCATTAAGGGGCACGTCAATTTGTCCCTGAAACCTGGTCTGGCGATTCCAATCAGTTTCTCCGTGGCGCACTAGCAATAAACGCGACCCCCTATGGCCTGGTCTCGGCTTGGGCATTGCTTCTCCTAAATGCCCTGTTAGATTCATCGACTCTAACTGAACGGGTTGACCCAAGCCACCAGCGAAATTCAGAACGCTGATCCCGCAATTAGACTGCTGAATCGAATGGTAACGAGATGGTGAAATCCCTAGTGCTGTGCTGATTAAGGCGCGGTTGATGCCGTTATGCCCCACGATGAGAATAGTTTCTCCATCATGGCGAGACAGAATTTCCTGCCAAAACTGCCGCGCTTGCTCGTAAAGAGCTAAAACGGGAAAGTGCTCCTTTGACCCGGATGGTGTGGGTACTATCATCCGCAGTTCGTGAGGACGCTCGTGCCAGCACTGGTAGTCTTCAGGAAATTTTTCCTGCACTTCCACAGACAGCATTTTCTCCCATAAGGGCAGGTCAATTTCCATCAGGTTAGGTGACACCTGTAGAGTAGGCACAAGACTATCCCCTTCAGAAGACGCTTCAGAGCAGGATAGAATGACCTGTGCTGTGTGTTTGGCCCTTTGTAGGGGACTAGCGTAGACGCTATCAAATTTAAGGTTACCCAGAGCAGCGCCAAGTTGACTGGCAGTGGCATGACCTTTTTCTGTCAATACCGACTCATCAGAACGGCCTTGAATCCTGCGCTCGGTGTTATAGCTGCTCTGGCCGTGCCGTACGATAATAACGCGAGTAGTCAGAGTTGGCTCCTCCCTTGGAAAATATGGGCTGGCATCCCCAGGTGCTCAAGCCGAGAAATACTGGAACCGTCAAGAGCAAAAAGGGTCACGAGAATTTTAACCTGTCCAAGACACGCCTCTAAGATATTTTTGAGAGGGTAGTCTAACCAGCGGTAGCTATAGGAGAAGAGGGTGGATGACCATTAAGCGATTGATTCTGATTACCAAACGGTTGATTTTAGTTTTTTTGACAGTTTTAGCTATTGTCCAAGTTAGTCTATCGTTGATAGAAAGCTGGGGACAGCCCCAGATTCAAAGTCGTCTGGAACTCTATCAAACTAATCTGTTGCTTCATGCAGCAGAATGGCGAGGGGAAAAAGCTGGGTCAGACACAACCGTCATGTCAATCCCCAATTTGAAAACCGTTCGTGATGTCCTTTTGGGAGAAAAGCCCTTTAAAACAGCTCAAAAGCAGTATCAAGAAGTCCGCCAATCGGCCCAAAACACTTTAAATAACATTCGAGCGCAACTTCAAAAACCGAACTCCCAGTTGGTGGCACCTCCAGAGGCCGCTAAACCACAGCTGTCCTATCCCCCTGCTAACGAATCCTCCCGCAGCAAATTACAGCCGCCGCAACAGTTGCAAGAGTCCAGTAAAAAGTTGGAACGGTTGATTAATGAGTTAGACTTGCGGCTGGGGATTCTACAGGCTCAGCAAGGAGAAACGCAGGCGGCGCTGACAACCTGGACAGACTTAATTAACCGCTCTCAGGAGCAAAAGGAATACGAGTCACTGGCTAAAATATCTGGGGTGTTAGTTAGTCTCTGGAGTCAGCCACCCCGTTTGTTGCCAGATGCTCAGCAGCAGATTCAAAAAGATTTGGACAGCTGGTTTCGTTACCGCGCTTTAACTCAGCTGTACCAATTGCAGCAACGTCAAGATGCATTCTTAAGGTTACAAGCCCAAGAACAAGATATAGCCCAGCAAGCTATTTTAAAATTGGCGATTGTGGTTGCCATACCAGGGGTAGGGTTGATTTTGGGGAGCGGACTATTAATTTTTTTGATGGCTCAGCTGCTGATTCAAGGAAAGCAATCTCTCCTCGCCGAGAATGCAGAAGTTTCTTGGGAGACACCTTGGGATGGCGAAACTGTGTGGCAGGTGTTCATCCTAGGATTTTTCTTTGTTGGTCAAATTCTGCTGCCTTTCTTGTTTAGCTTACTCAATTTAAATCCTGCCAGTTTTGATATTCGAGGAAAAGCCCTCTATGTTCTATTCACCTACCTGCTGATGACTGCTGGAGGACTCTTGGTTCTTTATCTATCAATAAAACCTTTTTTCCCACTGCCAGAGGGGTGGTTTCGATTTCATGGTTCGTTCAGTTGGATTTTGTGGGGATTGGGAGGATACTTAGTGGCACTGCCACTGGTGGTTGTGGTATCGCTAATTAATCAAAAGCTGTGGCAAGGACAAGGTGGCAGTAATCCTATTCTACCCATCGCCTTGGAGGGGAGAGATGGGGTAGCACTAACTATATTTTTCTTGACTGCCTCAGTAGCAGCACCAGCATTTGAGGAGTTGATGTTCCGGGGATTTCTGTTGCCCTCGCTGACACGCTACTTACCAGTTTGGGGAGCGATCGCTGCCAGTAGCTTGTTGTTCGCCATTGCTCACCTCAGCCTTTCAGAAGTTCTACCACTCATGACTTTAGGGATAATCTTGGGGGTGGTTTACACGCGATCGCGCAATCTCCTTGCTTCTATGCTATTGCACAGTCTCTGGAATAGCGGCACTCTACTAAGTTTGTTCATCTTGGGCAGCGGTAGCTTTTGAGAAATCTACATCTTTAAGAAAAATGGAATATCTTAGTTGCTGAGTTTATTTTCATGGAGCATTTGCAGCGTGCTTAGTCTAGTTAGAGATGGATCATGACACACACTGCTAGCTTTTTGCTTGGGAATACTATTAACGAATTGGGAGTAGATCTAGCCAACCTTTGTTCGTAATACTTCCTGACAAAAGCAGAGCATGTCCCTCAAGATTATGGACAACTAGCAAAATCATGCTTGGGACTCAAGTTTGCCTTGAAGTTTGGCTTTTTGAGCCTGAAGTTTTTCCCAGGCAGCTTCGTCTTGATCATGACAGTGCAGGCGGGAATTGGGCTGCTCTACCTGGATTATCATTACTAGAACAGCCGTTAAGCTTATGGCTGACGACCAAATCTCAAGAGAAAATGCTATAATTAGTAACCTGTTTAATTTGGACAAGCTAATGAATCCCTTGCAGGGATTGAGATAACATTTATTTTTTGAGCTATTTTGCAATACCTGACCTACGCTCAAAGAAGAAGCACGCTTTGAGGCGTTGCAATAGTTCCTGGATATTGCCTATGCAAGTTTCGACTGAATTTCCAGTAGCGCCTTCCTCCCCACGAGTAGAGGCAATTACCCTGGACGTCGGGGGTATGAAGTGTGCAGGCTGTGTCAAAGCTGTAGAACAGCAGCTAATTCAGCAACCAGGCGTGGTTTCCGCCTGTGTCAACCTGGTAACAGAAGTGGCTGTTGTTGAGTGCGAAGCTGGTAAAACAGACCCGGTAGCACTGGCACAAACGTTGACAGAAGTAGGCTTTCCGAGTCAGCCCCGGATAAAAAGCTCTTCAGGAGAGACAATCGTCCCACAAGAGGCTCTCAGCCTCCAAGAGCGGCATCGTCAAGAGCAGAAGCAGATGCTCTGTTCGCTCGCGATTGCCGCCACTTTGCTATTCCTGTCAGCACTGGGTCATTTTAACGAGTGGGGCGGCCCAAGGCTGCCGGTTTTAAGTAATATTTGGTTCCATTGGGGACTCGCCACCTTGGCTCTGGTAGGGCCGGGGCGTCAAATTTTCGTAGATGGTTGGCGGGGGTTGTGGCGGAAGTCTCCTAACATGAATACCCTGGTGGGATTGGGCACACTGACAGCATACATAGCCAGCTGTGTAGCGCTACTATTCCCTCAATTAGGTTGGGAATGCTTCTTTGACGAACCAGTGATGTTATTAGGTTTTATCCTGCTGGGGCGGACTTTGGAGCAAAGGGCGAGAGGCAAAGCCGCCACCGCATTTCGTAAATTACTGGCGCTTCAACCCAAAGAGGCTCACTTGATTGCCGATCCCTCTGCTGTGGAGTTGGGCGATCAGGAATCAGACATCCAAAATCCAAAATCCTCTAACCTACCGGCGTCTAGCACTAGCCAAAATCTAAAATCTACCGTGGCAATTCCCGTTGAGCAAGTCCGGGTTGGTGAATGGTTAAGAGTATTGCCAGGAGAGAAAATTCCAGTCGATGGCGAAGTTGTGGCTGGTCAAACGACCGTAGATGAATCGATGCTAACTGGCGAGCCTGTGCCAATATTGAAGCAACCAGGGGACAGCGTTACCGCTGGTACGCTAAATCAGTCGGGTGTCATGGCGATCCAGACGACTCGCACTGGCAAAGATACGACGTTAGCCCAGATTGTGGCACTTGTTGAAGAAGCCCAAACCCGCAAAGCCCCAGTGCAGCATCTAGCAGATACAGTGGCAGGGTACTTTACCTATGGTGTCCTCATAGCTGCCGCTTTAACCTTCCTCTTCTGGTATTTTGTTGGCAATCATCTCTGGCCTGATGCCATTGCTCATAGTTCATCGTTTATGGTTCATGGTTCATCATTGATGGCTATGCACCATCAATCATCAACGATCAACCATCAGCACCTGCTCTTGAGTTTGAAGCTGAGCATAGCCGTTTTAGTCATTGCTTGTCCTTGCGCCTTAGGTCTGGCGACACCCACTGCTATCTTAGTGGGCACCAGCATTGGAGCAGAACAGGGACTGTTGATCAAAGGTGGTGACGTCATGGAACGAGTACACCATCTAGATACAGTGATATTTGATAAGACAGGTACACTCACCTCTGGTCATCCCACTGTGACAGATTGCTTGCCAGTTAAGGAAGAGTTGCAACCTGCAACCCTGCTTCAGCTAGCTGCGGCTGTAGAAAGTGGCACTCGCCATCCTTTAGCTGAGGCAATTCAAGCCAAGGCTCACCAGCAAGGGTTACATATTCCTATGGGGCAGGACTTTCACACAGAAGCGGGACTGGGAGTATCAGCTCTAGTAGAAAACCAACTGGTTGTACTAGGCAGCAAGGACTGGCTGAAAAGTAAGGGAATTTCGATCAATGAGGCACAACAGGCGCAGGCTCAAGCGCTGGCATCTGTTGGGAAAACAGTAGTATTCGTAGCAGTGTCTGGGACTTTCGCTGGACTGATTGCGGCGGTTGACTTGATTAGACCAGATGCTAGAACATCTGTGGATCAGTTGCGGCAGATGGGATTGCAGGTTATGCTACTGACTGGTGACAACAAGGAAGCTGCCCTAGCTGTTGCCCAACATTTGGGGGTCGAGTCTGTGAATGTGATAGCAGAAGTTCATCCAGATAGCAAAGCAGCAACTATTGCCCGTCTGCAAGCAGATGGACGGCGAGTGGCAATGGTGGGCGATGGGATCAACGATGCACCAGCACTAGCACAAGCAGATGTAGGCATTGCCCTCCACTCAGGTACAGACGTCGCGATGGAAACCGCTGGGATCGTCCTGATGCGCGGTAGTGCAGCGCGTCCGCAGGACGTTCGCCTTTCGGACGTTGTTGCATCCATTCAACTTAGCCGCGCCACCTTTAACAAAATCCGTCAGAATCTCTTTTGGGCCTTTGCATACAACTTGTTAGGCATTCCCGTTGCTGCCGGTGTGCTACTGCCGACCTTGGGGATTGTGCTCAGCCCATCTGCCGCTGGTGCCTTAATGGCTTTTAGCTCTGTTAGTGTGGTGACCAACTCACTCTTACTCCGTCGTGCTAGATCTTTCGTTCTCAACCTATAGTTTGTTGCAGATTGACGGAGAGGTACTTAAGCTGAAAGACTCACTCGAGATTGAAGGAACAAATAGCTCTAAAAATGAGAGCCCTGCTCTGAAACTTACACTTTTGTAAAGACCGATCATCCACAACGTTTACATTGACCTGTGCCACAATAGAATCGTAAGAAACGATCACCACTGGCACTTGCCGAGTGCAACTAGCTATCTTTACCCCATCCTTAAGCTGTGGACAGGGTGTGTAATGCTAGGGTGCTTTCTAACTAATCCATAAACTCCCTGAAATTGTTCTTTGAGCTAAGATAACTGGTTGAACATTTCTATCTAGGTCAGTAACCGTGGGAGTTAAACCAGCTGGCTCTTAAAATTTACCAGCTGAAGTTATAACAGGCGTTTTTCCTATTACTATTTTCAATGGCTGAACAACTAGATCAGAACCATTTATTAATTGTTGAAGATGATAAGGGACGAAAGGAATTTCCCTTAGAAGCTACTGTCTATTCTATTGGCAGAGATCCGAAGTGCGATATCAGACTGTTTTCACAGTTTGTCTCGCGTCGGCATGCAACTTTGGTGCGGCAACCCCGCGAGGATGGCAGCTTTTCCTATCGGATTGTGGATGGTGATTTCAAAGGTAAGCCGAGTGCCAACGGACTATTGATCAATGGCCGTAAACTTCAAGCCCACGATCTTCAAGATGAGGATGAAGTCGTTTTTGGTCCCCAAGTACGGGCTATTTATTATGTCTTGAAGCGAGATTCGATTCCCACAGGGCCACCAGATGAGTTCGACATTACTCTGATTAGCCCCGGTATGATGGACGATCCAGAGTAACTGAGTTTCTAGCGATTTCGCCGACCTAGGTCATCTTTCAAGATCTAGAAGTTAGCCAGCTACACTTTCGACGAGGTGCCAATGGCGATTTTCAGTAATCGCCTGATGCACTATGTCAAACATTTGCTGGCAGTGGTTGACAACTTGAAGCGGCAACTCCTCATTCTTAATCACTAAATTCATCCGCACTTCATGAGCTGTGGCAGTTGTTTTATCAATTAGTGCTTCTACTGTCACCAGCTTAGCAAAGGCGACCTTGCCTGGGATCTCACGTGCCATTAAGTAGTCAGCAGTATTGTAGATAATATCGAGATTGCAAGACTCCAGAACTTCGATCAGCAATGGATGGAGACGATCGAGGGGAACCGCAATAATAAATGAACAAGTGTAGCGAGCCATAAAAAACCCCGGACGTAATAACCCTAAACCCTCTTAATCATACCGAACCTTAGTTTAGGCTCATGATAGATTTGCCTTCAACGGCTAAAGCCGTCACCTAGACTTTATCAGCTTCTGATATACTAACTGTTCCTCCGGATCAAAATGAATAGAAAATTTTGTTAAGTATTAATACATAAGTGGTGGTAGGAGGGGTATGTAAGTGGGCGGCAAACTGATTGTGTTTGAAGGCATAGAGGGCTGTGGTAAAACGACTCAACTGCACAGGACGCGGGACTGGTTGCTCTCAAGAATAAAGGCTGAAATTCAGCCTGAGGTATCGGTTGTGCTGACGCGGGAGCCTGGGGGGACAGAGTTGGGTTCGGGGTTACGCCGGTTGCTGCTAGAAGGGGATCGGCAATTGGTTCAAGAGCGAGCTGAACTAT
>CAZZWA010000074.1:0-17930 GCA_964657555.1 uncultured Microcoleus sp. | reverse complement strand
TAAATCCGTACAACGATGCATCAATAGAAGAGAAACCGATGGTTAACAAAAATATAGTTCTTTTATCCAACAGAGAAATAGAGAAAATGCGTCGGGCTGGGCACTTGGCTGCATCGCTCCTAGACTATCTGGAACCTTTGGTAAAGCCAGGAGTGAGTACCCTGAAACTCAACGATGAGGCCGAAAAATGGACACAAGCTCACGGGGCGCGGAGTGCACCTCTTGGTTACAGTGGGTTTCCCAAGTCTATCTGTACCAGTATTAATGAGGTAGTCTGTCACGGTATTCCTAGTGCGAAGCAAATCCTCAAAGAGGGCGACATCATTAATATTGATGTGACGCCGATTGTTGATGGTTATCACGGCGATACGTCAAAAACCTTCTTCGTCGGCACCCCCTCACCAATAGCCAAGAAGCTGGTTGAAGTCACTGAGGAATGCCTATATCGCGGTATTGCAGAGGTCAAGCCAGATGCCCATATTGGGGATATTGGTGCTGCCATCCAAGAGTATGCCGAGGCACAGGGTTTTTCTGTGGTGAGAAACTTTGTCGGGCACGGTGTCAGCAATATTTTCCATACTGCACCTGAGATTCCTCACTATGGCACGCGGGGAAAAGGAAAGCGTCTTCGAGCAGGGATGGTTTTCACCATTGAGCCGATGATTAACGAGGGTACCTGGGAAGTTAGGGTTAAAGAGGATGGATGGACTGCTGTCACCTTAGATGGCAAGCTTTCGGCTCAGTTTGAGCATACACTGGCTGTCACAGATGACGGCGTGGAAATTCTCACCCAGTGCCCAGAGCAATAGAAGTAAACTACCTACACCAACCTGGCGGTATGGTGTAGGCTTCCCAATTCATCGGGAACCGCTGCTACGGTCGTAGACTTATGTCCAAACTGCTTTGATCTTACATTCCCTCCAAGGGCAGGATCGCTGGTTCCCAACGACAAGATCCGCAAGCCTTCATTTTTGATATTGATTGCTGCATAAAATAGTCAAGCCAGATCTCTCAAACGCTCTCCTCGAACTGAGGGCCAGCCTCCACAATCTCTTTCGCAACTGTTTCAAACCGCTTAAAGTTTTCGCCAAACTTCTTAGCCAAAATCTTGGCTTGCTGATCGTAAGCTGCTGGGTTACCCCACGTATTCCTTGGATCTAAAATTTCGCGGGGCACACCAGCAACTTCTTTAGGCATCAATATCTTGAATATTGGATGAGGTTTGAATGCTACAGTAGCAAGCTGACCATTGAGTGCGGCATTGACCATCGTGCGAGTATGTTGAATCGCGATGCGGCTACCGACTCCATAAGGGCCACCCGACCAGCCGGTATTCACAAGGTACACTTTAGGATTGTGCTGCGTTAGCCTCTCCAAAAGCAGGTGAGCATACACAACAGGTGAGAGCGGTAGAAATGGCTGACCGAAACAAGCCGAGAAAGCCGCTTGCGGTTCTGTAATCCCCCTCTCGGTTCCAGCTAGTTTGCTAGTGTAGCCCGACAGAAAGTAGTATATGGCCTGATTGTGGGTGAGATCGGCAATAGGGGGCAACACACCAAAGGCATCAGCGGTGAGGAAAATAACTGTACTAGGATGGCCTCCTGCACCTGCTTGCACGCAATTGGGAATAAACTCTAGGGGATAGGCAACTCTTGTATTCTCGGTCAGCGTTCGATCATCGTAGTCAGGTTCTCTTGAATATTCATTCAGAACCACGTTTTCCATTAAAGAGCCAAATCTAATCGCTTCCCAAATTTGGGGTTCTTTATCACGCGACAGTTTAATAGTCTTGGCGTAACATCCTCCTTCAAAGTTGAAGATACCAGCTTTAGACCATCCGTGCTCATCATCTCCAATTAGATATCGCGTCAGATCGGCTGATAGGGTAGTTTTACCAGTACCAGATAGACCGAAAAACAAAGCTGTGTTACTAGACTCATCCATATTGGCGGCGCAATGCATGGGCAAAACGTCGCGTTTGGTCATGAAGTAGTTCATGAATGAGAATACTGACTTTTTGATCTCGCCAGCGTAGTGGGAACCGCCAATGAGCACGAGTTTTTTCTCGAAGCTGACAATAATAAATGCCTCACTATGAAGACCGTCAATTTCTGGGTCTCCGTGCAATCCTGGCACGGCAATTACCGTGAAATCCGCTCGGTGATGCTTCAATTCCTCTACAGTTGGCCTAATGAACATCTGATGAGCAAAAAGATTTTGAGTCGCTAGCTCATTAATAACTCTGATACCCATTCTGTAGTTGTGGTCGGCTCCCACATAACCATCAAATATATAAAGGTCTCTGCCTTGGATATAGGCAAGAACTCGCTTGTATAGATGTTCAAATTTCTCTATAGAAATAGGAACATTAACACGGTTCCAATCCACCTCCTCATGGATGCTAGGCTCATCAACAATGAACTTATCCTCAGGCGATCTGCCAGTATATTTCCCTGTCTTAACACTGAGGCTGCCATTTGCCGCTAAAACACCTTCTGTCCGCGCTAGAGCATGTTCGATCAGCAGAGATACTGAAAGATTCCGATACACATGACCTAGGTTTCTCATCCCCAGGGATTCTAGCCCATAAATTGGGCGGCTGATGGCACTTAAGCTGTCACTTGCTCCCGCAGTCCCTTTGTGAGCTAAAGCCGTTTCCCCTAATGAATTAATCAATGGATTCTGATACCTATTGTAGCTAGGGAAATTTCCTAAACGCTCTTGTTTATAAGTCTTTCCATCCATAATCAACCTCTTGGAAATAAATGAAAAATTGGTTGTAGCCAAGATTGTTTATAAGTTGCTGATTGCCAATATTCAGATAAGCCCTTGCTAGAAGAGAGCGTTTTTGATAGATTAGCGAGTTGCAATAATCTTTTTTCTCTTTATCCTACATCTGTATATTTAATGGGTGTATGTGAAATCAATTTATGCACTTGCAGAAAATAAGCTAAGACATGGCTACTCTGAAGGCGCTTCTCCGTAACGCATCAAACCATAAGCCTGATGGTGTGTTACGAAGCGCGCTTTTCTTGAGTTTGCTGTAGCTGGCTTCCCGTAGGCTCGGCTATACACTTCCTACGGTTGAGGATTTCTAGGGGCAAGCTGTTAGGCTGTCATTCCTAGATCTTTCGTCTGAGTATATCCCCGCAAAGCCGCCTTTCGACTTTCCAACAATTGCACCATTCCCTCAACGATTGTTCGGATTACATTAGGGTTACATGCTTCTAAAAACTCCTCAGATGAAATAGTTTCGGCAAAAAACTCTTTAGCTCGCTTCAGTAAATACCCAATCTCAGAAAAACCAATAGATTTGATAATAAAGGTAGTGGTTGGTGAGTTTTTAAGATCGTAAGGAGAGTCTCGATTTCGTCCCTTATTCAACAGCTCTAATACCTCACTTTCTAGATCATTTTGGGGTTGATAAGCTTGAGGAATATCATCGGGTAGAAAATTTTCTAATCCTGGCATCTTCACCTCTGATGTTGGTAAAGGTAATTCTCCCATCATGGTAGAAAAGGGAATATTTTGCCCCAAGCGGTAAGAAAGTGCCTCAAAAATAGCGATCGCAATCAGCTTACTTCCCAAATAAAGCTTCGCAACTTCAAGGTTCTTCCTGGTACGGGTAATCAGCTCTTGGTACATTTGATCGTCCGGCTCCCCCATAAACTGTTGGAACACCAATTCTGGTTTGAGGAAGTTCATAAATCCTTCCATCTTTTGCATAGATCTTCGGTACTCATGAACTGTATAATTAGTACTTATTAAAAGCTCGTGGTTAGTTTCTGGCATGAGATTCCATGTGTTGTCCAGAAAATCGGCAGAATTGGGATAGGCGAAATTCTCCACGTCCCGGTTCCCTAATCTCACTGCCCGCTTCACCACCGAATGGATTTGAATATCTGTCCACCCGAAATTGAACTGCTCGTTAGTCAAAATTAAGCGTTGGTACAAAAGCTCGCTAGCGCTTAACCCAGATTCCAGCTTGGGACGAAATGGAATCGTTGCTTCAATACAGGCTGCTATCTGAGCGATAATATCAGGCGGCAAGAATGGCTCCAGGGATTTAGCCGCAACGATCGCGCTCAGAAATTCATTTTGCCCTGTCATCGGAGAGATCGCCTGAGAGGGAACCAGCCCAAATACTGCTGCCACAATTTCAAACATGCGATCCTGAGGCAGATCCCTTGCCTTCCGAATCACGAGCTGTTCACCGACCTGCTTGACAAAGGGAGCAATGTAACCGCTAATGGTGAGACTCACGCCCTGATCGACTTGCACATACACGAGATCGTGAAACAAAGCAGCCAATACCTCAATGGCATTACCCGACTCGCCGACCTCAAAAATGTGTTCCGGTGTATGAAAATAGCGCCAAGGGCCAGTCATAGTTTGAATAATCATATTGGCTATCTGCTCAAGTTGAGCTAAATCGACTCGACCCTGTAGCTGCTTGATAGCCCCAACTAAGCTTTCTAAACAGCGCTTGCGATCCGCTTCAAGCTCCACCGAAACACCTCCCTAGTTTCCCTGATTACTGTGCATGGTATCAAAGGCGTCTACAAAAACGCCATGTACAACTTTAATAAAGTCCCATAGCGCTTGTATTAAGCATACGGGAATAACTCTAATTACATTCTTGCCATAACATATAGAAATAAGGCATTAACTGTACCTTATAATTGGCATCTAGTATAAATTCTAACACTTACTGAGCTAAATTAAGATTGTGTATGGATGCTTGGCGAAATACTCTCCAGCCCTAGATTCAGTGCTCAAAAAGCATCAAGATAAATAAAGTGGTAGATGGCAGAATTGAAGTATTATGGACAATTTTATGGCAGATGCAATCGCCGAAGCAAAACGGGGACTGAGTGAGGGCGGGATTCCCATCGGTTCGGTAATTGTCAAAGACGGTCAGATTATCGGCAAAGGACACAACAAGCGCGTCCAAGACCATGACCCCGTCACCCACGCTGAAATTGATTGCCTACGCAACGCTGGCAGAATTGGCAACTACAAGGGCACGACGCTTTATTCTACATTAATGCCTTGCTACCTCTGTGCTGGTGCCGTTGTCCAGTTTGGGATTAAAAAAGTGATTGTTGGCGAGTCTGCAACCTTTCCTGGGGCGAGAGAATTTATGGAAGCTCACGGGGTTGAGGTGATTGATTTAAATCTGGATGAGTGTAAGCAGCTAATGAGCAAGTTTATTCAGGGCAATCCCCAATTATGGAATGAAGATATCGGTAATTAAGCTGCGATCGCGGTTAAAAGTTGTAGGATTTTGCATTCGTAGTTATTGGTGCAAATACCAGAACTACTACCAACAATTTTGGAAATAAGGGGGTTAGACCCCTCGCCAAGTAAACCATAGGGAGAGGTGTTCGCATCTCATTCAGGATTGCTACAGCAAACCACTAAAAACGCCTGGGTTTTCCAGGCGGTGGTTTCAACAAATCTAATCACCGTGATTAACGGTTAATTTGAGTATCTGCCTAAAAGATAACAAATTTCTTTAGCCAAATGGCTAAACTTTCTCAGCCAAACAGCCAAACTTTCTTGTTTCTTCAGGAGCAAAGCCCATACTAGTAGTCAATTTTTTGCAGAAACTGGGTTTTTTAGCTTTTAAAGTTAAGAACTATACAAACTATTGCCTGAGATCGCAATGTTCAGCAGCTTAGGTTCAGAATAATCAGCGATCGCAAAAATTAACTTGCCACTGCTTGGGTGGCATCGGAGAGTTTGACGTGGATGGCATGACTAGCAACACCATCCTGTGATGATCAAAATAAAACCCCCAGTGTTGAGACGTTACTAGGGGGTAGGTTGCATATTTTCAAAGTATCTGGTGCACATAGGGCTTACCTCAGCTATTATGCTGAAACGCCTCAGCCATTATGCTGAAACCAATAATCCCTATTTTTAGGGAATCAATGTATCCTTGGTGGGGCTGACTGACTTTTGCAAGAGGTGTCATGAACAACTACCCAGACTTTTCTAACCATGGCTATCAGGCAATCCGAGAACTAGGGCGTAACCGGGAAGCAGGGCGGATTACCTACCTGGCTACTTCCCTCACTTCTAACCAACAGGTAGTCATCAAAGAGTCGCGTTTTGCCGATGCGAGTGCCGATTGGTCAAGTTTTAAAGCTTATCAACGGGAGATCGAAGTCCTGCAACAGCTAGAGCATCCCCGTATTCCTCACTACTTAGGCTCCTTTGAAACCCCACAGGGCTTTTGTCTGGTGCAGGAATATAAAAATGCACCGTCCTTAGCCGAACGACACAGCTTTGAGCCTGAAGATATTCAGCAAATCGCCCTCTCAATATTAGAAATTTTGGTTTACTTGCAGCGTCGAGTTCCCCCAATCATCCATCGGGATATTAAACCAGAGAATATCTTGGTAGACCACGGCAAAGCTCCTACTGCTTACCTGGTTGATTTCGGTTTGGCCCGGATCAGGAGTGGGGAAGTGGCAGTCAGCAGCGTTGCAGCAGGAACCCCTGGTTTCATGCCGCCAGAGGAGCAGTTTGGTCGTCCCCTGACTTCAGCATCAGACCTTTATAGTTTAGGCGCAACACTGATTTGTTTACTCACTGGCACTCGTTCGATAGATGTCGGTCAGTTAATTGATGAAAACTATCGCTTTGATTTTAAGAGTAAAGTTCCTCAACTGAGTCCGCGCTTTGTGGCTTGGCTAACTAAGATGGTGGAACCTAACTTGAAACAACGCTATGCTGATGCTGCTACGGCCTTGTCAGACTTGAAGACAATTTCGGTGCAAGGCAGTACCGTCAAGCACGATACTCCAGTCCGCACCATCAAACTCACAAAGCCAGCAATTGTCTTCAGTCTAGTTACCATTGGTACCGTTGCCGTGCTGGGTGCAAAGAGTATGATTAACCAGCAACCAAAGAGCATTATTTACCAACAAAACAGTTCGGTCAGTCAGTTATTAGCAACAAAAGAGTGCGCTGAGTGTAATCTCCAGAAAGCTGATCTGAGGAAAGCCAAACTGAAAGATGCCAACCTAGAAGGTGCCAATCTGAGGGGTGCTGACTTGGGAGATGCCAAGCTCAAGGGTGCCAACCTAGGGAAAGCCCAGATGGAAATGGTCAATCTGAAGGATGCTGACTTAAAGAATGCTAACTTGGAAGGCGCTAACTTGGAGGGTGCCAACTTGGAAGATGCCAACCTGAAGAACGCTAACCTGAAAGGTGCTAACCTGAATGGGACTAACTTGAAGGATGCGAAGCTGGAAGGTGCAATTATGCCTGATGGCACCAAAAATAGAAGTGATTCTGACTCTTAAGCAGGGTAATGCTAAGGATCATCAGCTCCTACCTGAGAGTTGTTTTGGTGGAAGGTTAAACTCTATCATTATTAAGTCACAAAAGATAAAATATTTTTTTCTTGCTGAAGTACAACTATTGAGCTTCATTAAGAATTCATAATCTAAAGATATAATTTTAGATTAAAATCATACAAGATAAGAAAACGCCAAAACTATTGCTAATCAAAGGTTAAGTGCCTATAGCCTAGAAAAAGATGTAACCGTAAAATTAGAGTGACCCTCCACCATATGACTGCTGTGTTAGTATGCCAGATGTTATAAAATTGAGTGACTCAAAGGGAAGTTATGTATCCTAATTCTAAAACTTACTTAATGATTCTACCTGTTCATTACTATAGAACTTCTGCTCAGACAGTCGCTCTAGAAAGTGCCTTTGCCGAACACCTTAAATTACTCAAAACAAAAATTTCTCCTGCATTTGATCAATTAATTGTCGGAATGGTTGAGATGAGTGCTGAAGATTATGAGAAAAAAAATTGGAGTTTAGCAACTATTGATGAACAACTGGAAGGAATTTTTTTTACAACTTTATGTAAAAAGGAGGATTCAATATCTCGCTTACGCCAATTCTTTAAACTGCTTTATGTTTCTAACCGAGTCCGTCAGTTAATAAAGGATTGCGCTCTTCTTCATACGGGACTTTCGTCAGATATTTGGTTCCCTATGGAATTTATTGCAACTTTGTGGGGAATTATTCTCAAAAAACCAATCGTCTACTTTGTGGATATTGATTTTAGAAATTCAGCTCAAATGAGCTATAAAACAGGAAATTGGTCACTTAAAAGTTATCTTCTTTGTAAATACATT
Source organism: uncultured Microcoleus sp. (assembly GCA_964657555.1). Lineage (GTDB taxonomy): Bacteria > Cyanobacteriota > Cyanobacteriia > Cyanobacteriales > FACHB-T130 > CAZZWA01. The sequence goes on along the minus strand of CAZZWA010000074.1, from coordinate 9,765 downwards.
TACGATCCAATTCGGATTTTTCAGATCAATGTTGCTGTTTCTCAATGTTCATTGGTTTTATTGAAAGGAAAAGAGCTTTGCCAAGATTTTGGTAAAGAGAAGCGCAATGTTAAAAATTTCCTGGATGCTGCTCATAGTGAACAGCATATCATTAACACTGATTCACTCACTATAAAGTTGCTTCATTTAAAGGATAATCTACATCCCTTTGAAGTAGTTTATTTTGGGAGGCTCACACCCTATAAAGGCGTAGCTCTCTGTATTCAGGCGATCACTACCGCACGGAAGCAAATGGGCTGTAACGTGATTTTTCACATCATTGGGGACGGGGAACAGATGGAAGACTTAAAAAAGCTAACTAAAGAGTTGAACATGGAAGACAGCATCTTCTTCTATGGCGCTATCCCTTTCAATTTGGACTTCTTCAAAAAGCTCTATGACTACCATTTACTCTTAGCAGCTCCGCTTCGAGAGGATACACCTCGCAGTGCCCTGGATGCGATGGCCGCAGGTATCCCAATTCTGGCATTCGATACTTACTACTACAGAGATTTGATTTCTACAGGCGCTGTTGATACCGTACCCTGGTTATCGACTGAACAGCTTGCACAGAAGATTGCTTACTACTCTGAAAATAGAGAGTTGCTTTCAGAAATGGTACTGAAAGCAATCGAATTTGCGAAAGAAAATAACCAAGAAAAATGGCTGGAGCAGCGGATTAATTGGACACTGGAATCTATATAATATAGACTCACAGAACCAGCGTTATCGCTGGCAACCAGATATCCTCAATGAGATTTCGTTCTGGATAAGTAGGAGTGACTCTCTCTTGGAAAGGTGGGGAAAAGCAAGTAATCTCCCCACTTTCCGCTCCCCCACACTCACTGTTGAAATGCGGCACCCTGATCATTTTCAGTGTAGCTGTGGGATGGATTATCTACTGATATAGGTTTCAAAATCCAAAATGTTATCAGAGACAGCGCTAAGATCGTTAAGCACTGTTTCGCTCTGCCTCCATGTCCAACGCCGATACCTCAGTTGCCCGCACTGCTGAATTCCTAAACAGTCATCATCCCGAAGGTATAGCTCAGAACAGTCAGAACGCGATTCGTATTCGGGGCGCTAGGCAGCATAATCTGAAAAATATCGACCTGGAACTTCCCCGCGATCGCTTAATTGTTTTTACTGGCGTGTCTGGTTCTGGCAAGTCTTCTCTTGCCTTTGATACCATCTTCGCGGAAGGACAACGCCGCTATGTGGAATCACTAAGTGCCTATGCTCGGCAATTTCTGGGTCAATTGGATAAACCGGATGTAGAGGCAATTGAGGGCTTAAGTCCAGCGATTTCTATCGACCAAAAGTCCACCTCCAATAACCCCCGTTCTACGGTCGGCACGGTGACGGAGATTTACGACTACCTGCGGCTGTTGTTTGGACGGGCTGGCGAACCGCACTGCCCAATCTGCGATCGCAATATTGCCCCCCAGACGATTGACGAAATGTGTGATCGGATCATGGAACTGCCTGACCGCACTCGCTTTCAAATTCTCGCTCCCGTTGTGCGTGGGAAAAAGGGTACTCACCGCAAGTTGCTGTCCAGTTTGGCCTCGGAAGGATTTGTCCGTGTGCGGGCTGATGGAGAGGTGCGAGAACTGTCTGATACGATTGAATTAGATAAAAATTATACTCACACCATTGAGATAGTCGTTGACAGACTGATTAAGAAGCCAGGACTGCAGGAACGTCTGACCGATTCTCTCACCACTTGCCTGCGTCATTCCGGTGGAATTGCGGTTATTGACGTTTTAAATGATACATTAGACGGGGAAGGCGGAGTCCGAGAAGCAAATACGCATATACAAAATAGCACAAAAACGGTTGCCCAAACAGCAGAAACAACACCTACAAAAGGGAAAAATGCTGATAGCCAACAAGGGCAAGAATTAGTATTTAGCGAGAACTTTGCCTGCCCAGAACATGGGGCGGTGATGGAAGAACTTTCCCCGCGATTGTTCTCTTTTAACTCGCCATACGGTGCTTGTCCCCACTGTCACGGCCTAGGCAACTTGCGAAGGTTTTCGCCAGATTTGGTGGTGCCCGATCCGGCACAGCCAGTGTACGCGGCGATCGCTCCTTGGGCGGAAAAGGACAATTCCTACTATCTATCACTGCTTTACAGCTTGGGGCAAGCTTTTGGATTTGAAATCCAGACACTTTGGCATCAACTGACTCAGGAGCAACAGCATCTGCTACTGTACGGAACTGAAAAAGCCATCTGGATGGAAGAACGAAAGGATCACAGACACTATGCAGGTGTGCTTGCCATCCTCCAGCGGCAGTATGACGAAACCAACTCGGAACTGGTTAAACAAAAGCTGGATCAATATCTGGTAGAGCAGCCATGTGAGGTTTGTCAGGGAAAGCGGCTGAAACCAGAAGCCTTAGCAGTGTATCTGGGACAGCACCGAATTTTAGATCTGACAAGTGCTTCGATTAGCGAGTGTTTGGTCAGGGTGAATAACTTAAAGTTGAGCGATCGCCAGTTCCAGATTGGTGACTTGGTACTTAGAGAAGTTAGAGCCCGGTTGCAATTTCTCCTGGATGTGGGTTTAGATTACTTGACTCTCGACCGTCCGGCAATGACACTTTCTGGAGGAGAAGCACAAAGAATTCGACTGGCCACTCAAATTGGTTCTGGTCTGACTGGCGTCCTCTACGTATTAGATGAACCAAGTATCGGTTTGCATCAGCGAGATAACAGTCGCTTGCTGCAAACCCTGATTAAACTGCGTAACTTGGGCAACACGTTAATTGTGGTGGAACATGATGAAGAAACAATCAAAGCAGCTGACTACCTAGTTGATATTGGCCCTGGTGCAGGAATTCACGGTGGAAAAATCGTTTCCCAAGGTAACTTAGAGGCGTTGTTAGCCGCAGAAGATTCGCTCACAGGTGCTTACTTGTCAGGACGGCAGGTAATTGCCACACCAGCAGAAAGAAGAAAAGGAAATGGGCGATCGCTGGCGATTAAAAATGCCTATCGCAATAACCTGAAAAATATCGATGTAGAAATTCCCTTAGGCAAACTCGTCTCTGTTACTGGCGTCTCCGGTTCTGGTAAATCCACTCTGATTAACGAACTCCTCTACCCAGCCTTACAACACCACCTTCTCCACAACGTTCCCCTTCCCAAGCAGATGGATAAAATTAAGGGGCTGAATGCCATTGATAAAGCGATCGTCATTGACCAATCTCCCATTGGACGCACTCCCCGTTCTAACCCAGCTACCTACACTGGTGTCTTTGATGTGATTCGAGATGTGTTTACTCAAACCATTGAAGCTAAAGCTAGAGGTTATAAAGCGGGACAATTTTCTTTCAACGTCAAAGGTGGACGTTGCGAAGCTTGTGGAGGACAGGGTGTGAACGTGATCGAAATGAACTTTTTGCCAGATGTCTATGTGCAGTGCGAAGTTTGCAAGGGTGCACGTTACAACCGGGAAACCCTCCAGGTAAAGTACAAGGATAAGTCTATTTCCGATGTGCTTAACATGACTGTAGAAGAAGCACTGGAAGTGTTTAAAAATATTCCTAAAGCCGAGTCTCGGTTGCAAACTTTGCTAGATGTAGGCTTGGGTTATATTAAGCTGGGACAACCTGCGACAACTTTATCTGGCGGTGAAGCGCAACGGGTGAAGTTGGCAACTGAACTCTCGCGTCGCGCTACAGGTAAGACTCTCTATTTAATCGATGAACCAACGACGGGTTTATCTTTTTACGATGTTCACCAGTTGCTGAATGTATTACAACGTTTGGTAGATAAAGGAAATTCAATTTTGGTGATCGAACACAATTTAGATGTGATTCGTTGTGCAGATTGGGTGATTGATTTAGGGCCAGAAGGTGGCGATAAAGGGGGAGAAGTGATTGCCGTCGGCACGCCGGAGGAGGTGGCAGAGAATCCGAGATCTTATACGGGGCAGTATTTGAAGCAGGTGTTGCAGCAGCATCCGCCAGCCACTTGTCAGGTTTAGTATCATGTCCGGCTGAATGACTATTATTCTGGCCCTCTCCTCTCTGCCAAGTGGGGAGAGGGAAGCAAGAGCGTGTTTTCTTCCCTTCTCCCTTGATGAGAGAGGGGGTGAGGTGTATTTATTGTGTGGTAATCAAGCGGATATGATATGAGTTAACGCCCAGGTTCAACCCCATTACCTTGTAGATGTGGTAATTTGATGTTTTTGAAAATACAACGGTAATTGGGAGAGTGAAAAAGCTTGCACGTCAGCAGTTCGTGCTCACCCATAGCTATGAGTTGAAAGACTCCGACAGCAGCCACTGCTCCCAGTGGTGGAGCAATGCAGTAAAGCCACTGATCTTGCCAAAACGGTGTGACTAAAGCTGGTCCAATACTGCGTGCTGTATTGAGACTGGTGCCAGAGATGGGGGCTCCCAACCAGACCATTGATGCTACTAACAGCCACACCATAAGTGGTGTCCAGCGCATCAGCCGATGACTGCTTAAAAAGATAAAGATGGACAGCACCAGTAGACATGTCATGACCACTTCAGCTAGAAACACGTACCAAAGTGCATAACCTTTCCCAGGCAAGGTTATGCAATTGCTGACACTGGCGGCGTAGTCTCCCCACACAACTTTCATCAACAAGGAACCGAGAGTTGCGCCGAGAAATTGGGCGATGATATACCCAACAAGATCTAGCTTATGCATCTTGCCTTGTAGCCAGAAAGCCAGGGATAAGCAGGGGTTAAGGTGAGCACCACTCAGTTTCCCCAAGGATGAAATTGCAAAGAGTGACCCACTTCCAGCAAAGATTAGCCCATTCAACAGCAAACGAATGCTGGGATTGGGAATTAGGTGTTCCATTGGCAAACCTTTGCCAAAATCGAAGGTGATGATGCTAAATCCCACCAAGATATTAAACGCCGTTCCGAGAAATTCTGCACCGTATTCAGGCCAGTGCAGTTGTCTCCACTGTATGAAATTATTCCTTATCTTCTGTCTCATCTGCTGATTAGAGCTTTTCCTAGAAGGGCAACTTCTTTTTTGAGCACAGGCTATGCGGTTTTCTCTCAATCTCCACGCAACTTACTGCTGTTGGAATGGCAATTTCTATAGCTTTGATTACTGTACCTGATTCAACAGACATATCTCTGTACAGATGACAACCCCTGAAATAAGTATGGTATATTCAAGTTGAAATATTAATAACTCTCTTTAATCAATAAGGTAAAAAGTTAACAGACAATCTAGCGCTCGTCAACTGATATAAATTCCTGCCAAGGCTGAAAACATTAAGTTCTATGACGGCAAAGCTTTCATGTTTTTCTCTAGTAAAAATGATTAAAAAGGGATAACCTCTAGCCGTAGGCACTAACAAAACTTCGTTATGAGGCAATATTTTTGATAAAAAGCTTATTGGAAAATTTATTTCAGAAATTGTTTGAAAAGTAGTATTTGATACTAACTTTATTGATGCGCATGCTTTAACTGAACGTAAATGTGTTGCCAATACGGAAGTTATCGATTTCTTGGTAGCGAACAATGTTGGCGGCAAAAATATGTTTCATGTGATAGGATTATCCACATTCCAACAAGAGTGATAAGGTGAGAAAAGAAATATGTCCGAAACTCAAAGCCTATTAAGATCATTTGGTCAGGTTTATGACAATCCAGTGTTGCTAGATCGCAGCGTCACTGCCCCAGTTACTGAGGGTTTAAATGTTGTTTTGGCAAGCTTTCAGGCTCTGTACCTGCAATACCAAAAGCATCACTTCGTTGTCGAAGGTGCTGAATTTTACTCGCTGCACGAGTTTTTTGAAGACAGCTATAAAGAAGCGCTGGAGCATGCCCACGATATTGGAGAGCGCTTGGATGGCTTAGGCGGTGTACCCGCAGCTAGCTTCAGCAAACTAGCAGAATTGTGTTGTTTCACACCAGAAGCAGACGACGTTTATTCCAGCCGGGAGATGGTGGAACACGATTTGGCAGCAGAACAAGCGATTATTCTGTTGATCCGACGTCAGGCTGGACAAGCGGAAAGTTTGGGCGATCGCGCCACGCGGTATCTGTACGAAAAAATCCTCCTCGAAACAGAGGAGCGAGCTTACCATTTAGCTCATTTCTTAACCCATGACAGCTTGACTTTGGGATTTGTGGTAGCTGCTAATAACGGTCACTAGCCCTTCGTGTACGATTAGCGGTAAACCTCAAATTGTAAGGCAAAAGCTAAAAAGACAAAGTTCTTTCCTTTTGCCTTTTTAGCTTTGGCTGTCCTCAAGACTTAGAAGGGGCTATACTTTGCTTAAGTAGACGGCGATCATCCTACGAACCCACGAATATTTTTTAGACTCAAAAAGCAAGGGGAGGCTGTAGCCACTTTTCGGGAAGGCTAACGCCCACAACGAAGTAGGGCGCGGTAGTTCATAATAATTTGGTTCAGATTGTATAAATTTACCACAAGAACCTATGCCGCGACGCAACGACATCCGCAAAATTCTACTACTCGGTTCTGGTGCAATTGTGATTGGACAGGGCAGTGAGTTCGATTATTCGGGCACCCAAGCTTGTAAGGCTCTCAAAGAGGAAGGCTACGAAGTGGTGCTGGTGAATTCAAACCCAGCCACGATCATGACTGATCCGGATATGGCTGATCGCACTTACATTGAACCACTGACACCCGAACTGGTAGAAAAGGTGATTGCCAAAGAGCGACCGGATGCCTTGTTGCCGACCATGGGAGGTCAGACAGCCCTGAACTTGGCTGTGGCTTTGTCTAAGAATGGAACGCTAGAAAAGTATGGCGTGGAGTTAATTGGAGCAAAGCTGCCAGCAATTGAGATGGCGGAAGATAGACAGCTGTTCAAAGAAGCAATGGGGCGAATTGGAGTGAGGGTTTGCCCTTCTGGGATCGCCAGTACGCTTGACGAAGCCAAAGCAGTCGCTCATCAAATTGGTTCTTACCCTCTAATTATTCGACCCGCGTTTACATTGGGGGGTACAGGGGGCGGCATCGCCTACAATCAGGAAGAGTACGAAGAAATGGCTCAAGTTGGCCTTGATGCTAGCCCTGTATCCCAAATCCTGACTGAGCAGTCGCTGCTAGGCTGGAAAGAATATGAACTGGAAGTGATGCGCGACTTGGCAGATAACGTGGTAATTATCTGCTCGATTGAGAATATTGACCCGATGGGGATTCACACAGGCGACTCGATTACGGTTGCCCCAGCGCAAACGCTGACTGATAAGGAATACCAGCGGCTGCGCGATGCGGCGATTAAGATTATCCGCGAGATTGGTGTAGAGACGGGGGGGTCGAATATTCAGTTTGCCGTCAATCCGGTGACGGGCGAAATGATTGTGATTGAAATGAACCCTCGTGTTTCCCGTTCCTCTGCCTTGGCTTCCAAGGCAACTGGGTTCCCGATCGCTAAGTTTGCTGCCAAGCTAGCTGTAGGCTACACGCTAGATGAAATTTCTAACGACATCACGAAAAAAACCCCAGCAAGTTTTGAGCCGACAATTGACTATGTGGTCACAAAAATTCCCAGGTTTGCGTTTGAGAAGTTTCCAGGGAGCGAACCCAGACTGACGACAGCGATGAAGTCAGTCGGGGAAGTAATGGCAATTGGGCGCACTTTCTGCGAGTCGTTCCAGAAAGCCCTAAGATCACTGGAAACAGGTCGTGCTGGGTGGGGTTGCGACAAAGCGGAGAAAGTGCCTTCTTTGGAGCAAATTCGTGCAGGACTGCGGACACCAAATCCAGAGCGAATCTTCACCGTTCGTCATGCCATGCTGATGGGCATGAGTGTAGAGGAAATTTACGAACTCACTGGCATCGATCCCTGGTTTTTGGACAAGATGCAGGAGATTTTGGAAACAGAAAAGTTCATCAAGCGCACCAAGCTGAGAGATCTGACAAAAGAACATCTGTGGGAGATTAAGCAGCAAGGTTTTAGCGATCGCCAAATTGCCTTCGCCACCAAAACAAAGGAAGATGAAGTGCGGCAATATCGCAAAAGCTTAGACATCGTGCCAGTTTACAAACTGGTAGATACCTGTGCGGCAGAGTTTGAGGCGTTTACTCCCTATTACTATTCCACCTACGAAGAAGAATCTGAGGTGCTCCCCTCCGATAAACGCAAGGTGATGATTTTAGGAGGTGGCCCTAATCGAATCGGTCAGGGGATCGAGTTTGACTATTGTTGCTGCCATGCATCCTATGCTTTACAGCAGGAAGGGTTTGAGACAATAATGGTGAACTCCAACCCAGAGACAGTTTCTACAGACTACGACACCAGCGATCGCCTCTATTTTGAGCCGCTGACCAAGGAAGACGTACTGAACATCATCGAAGCCGAACATCCAGAGGGGATTATCATCCAGTTTGGCGGTCAGACGCCCTTGAAACTGGCTGTGCCGTTGCAGGAATATCTGAACCAACTGGAGACTGAGGACTCTTCCCAATCTCCAATTCCCAAAATTTGGGGAACCTCTCCCGACTCTATAGACATGGCTGAAGATCGAGAGCGATTTGAGAAGATTCTGCGGGAGTTGGACATCAAGCAACCTCCCAACGGACTTGCTCGCAGCTATGAAGATGCTCTCACAGTGGCGCGGAAAATTGGCTATCCTGTTGTCGTTCGTCCCAGCTATGTATTAGGGGGACGAGCGATGGAAATTGTCTATTCTGATGCAGAACTGCAACGTTACATGACTTATGCAGTGCAGGTAGAGCCAGACCACCCAATTTTAATCGACAAATTCTTAGAGAATGCGATTGAAGTGGACGTGGATGCGATCGCCGACCACACTGGTATGGTGGTAATTGGCGGCATCATGGAACATATTGAAGAAGCAGGAATTCACTCTGGCGACTCTGCATGCTCTTTGCCTGTCATCTCCCTAGGAAGGACAACTTTGGAGACAATTCGCAACTGGACTGTGCAGCTAGCGCAAGCACTCAAGGTTGTGGGGCTCATGAATATCCAATTTGCTGTTGCTGGCGCCCATAGCTATGAGCCCCAAGTCTACATTCTAGAAGCCAACCCTCGGGCCTCCCGCACTGTGCCTTTCGTTGCCAAAGCGACGGGTGTCCCCTTGGCTAAGCTGGCAGCTCGAATTATGGCAGGTGCAACTCTGGAATCCCTCGGCTTCACTAAGGAAATACTGCCTACTCACATTGCCATCAAGGAGGCTGTGCTGCCCTTTGAGAAATTTCCTGGCAGTGATACGATTCTGGGGCCAGAAATGCGCTCCACTGGTGAAGTGATGGGGATTGACACCGATTTTGGTAAAGCGTTTGCTAAGGCAGCATTGGGAGCAAATCAGCGGCTGTCCTTATCTGGGACAGTGTTCGTGTCAATGAATGACCGCGACAAGTTAGCCGTCGTGCCAGTCGTGAAGGATTTGCTGCAAATGGGCTTCAAAATCGTCGCCACAGCTGGCACCTGCCGCGTTCTCCAAGAGCATGGGCTAGAGGTAAAGCCAGTGCTGAAATTGCACGAGGGTCGTCCCCATGTCGTAGATGCGATTAAGAATGACCGGATTCAGCTGATGATTGCCACTCCTTCTGGAGAAGAATCGAAGGAGGATGGTCGCACACTCCGTCGCACAGCTTTGGCCTACAAGATTCCCATGATCACGACGATTGCTGGTGCCAAAGCAACGGCAGCGGCGATTCGCTCCTTGCAGTCTCAGCCGTTGGAGGTGAAAGCGCTGCAAGATTACATCGCTAGTAAGTAGTT
>CAZZWA010000073.1:12562-18124 GCA_964657555.1 uncultured Microcoleus sp. | reverse complement strand
ATTCAGGGTTTATGTTGTCAAAATCCCCTTTAATATCCGCGTCTAGCACCCATGTGTCCCTTCCTCCTTGAAGTCGGACGATTGACATATGAGTCGATATCATAGCTTCTTTGTCCTGACGGCAGTAATACGTAGAGCCCTAGCGGCTTTGCTAATCCTGGGAGGATGAGGATGTCAAAACTATATAATCAGCAAGTGACTCAAGACAACATTGCTTTTGTCTTGACGTATCCTGAGACATGGCGGCATTACTCAAGTCTGTTTGAGCAACAGCGCTTACCATTTGAGAGAGGTATAAATCCCCTCTATAGATGGCTGGCTCTAAACTTCTGACTTAAGGCTGTTAAATGGGAACCGATTGCCAGCTATCAGGGTCACTACGCAAGCAACGGCAGATGCTCAGTAAAATTATTCGGAAGCTCCATCCGCAGTGCAAGCTTTGAGGAGAAAACAAAGATGACCAACACCCCAAATTCGGGTAATGACCCAGGCACAAGTCGTTCCAATCGCCGTCTGAGAACGATTTTGGTACGTACTAGCATTGCCTTAGGCATTACTACGCTGGTTGGTATTGTGGGTGGAGCCTGGTTTGCTTGGATTTTTGTCCACCAAAGGTTAGCGCCAATCGTTCAAGAAGATCTCACTAAGACCCTCAAGCGACCAGTGCAGCTAGGAAAGGTAGAGAGCTTTGGGATTACGAGTCTGCGGTTCGGTTCCAGCTCGTTACCGCCAACCCCCACAGACCCCGATACAGCTTCTGTAGCCGCAGTAGAGGTAGGATTTAACCCGCTACAGTTGCTGTTAACTCGTACCCTGAAGCTAGATATCACCTTGGTCAAGCCTAACCTGTACTTAGAACAGGACAAACAGGGACGCTGGATCACTATCTCTGTTGAGCCTAAGCAAGAACAGGGTGGGATAAAAACCGAAGTAGAAACGGTGAGGGTACAGAACGTGGATGCTGTGCTGGTGCCTTTCCCCAAGCCAGGGAATCAGAAGCTACCCATCAAGTTTGCCCAGATCGACGGTGGTGCTCAGTTAAGCGAACAAGGTAAGCGAATTCGCTTCCAGTTGGCAGGTCAAGCGGTAAGTGGAGGCAACTTTAATATTGAGGGCGATTCCCGGCTGACACAGCCTCAAGAAACCAGTTTATCGGTTCGGGGCCAGAACCTGTTGGCGACTGATATCAGCCGCTTGCTGAAGCTGCCCAGCATTGATCTGGCAGCAGGGTTTCTGGATGCCAACCTAGGAGTGCAATTTGTGGGGACACAGCCCGTATCCTATTCAGGAACTGCTGGCCTTAAGGAAGTAGTGGTGCAAATTCCTCAGTTGCCAAAGCCTCTAGCCAGGACAAACGGAACTTTGTTATTTCAGGGAACTCAGGTTCAGCTGGACAATGTCAGCAGCTATTACGACCAAGTTCCTGCTGTTGCCGCAGGCACAGTTGATACCAAAGCTGGCTTTAATATCAAGGTCGCAACAGCACCCGTTACCCTAAAGGCAATTTTACAATCCTTTAACGTCAACCAGTTGCCCGTAGCAGCGATCGGAGAAGTCAAAGCCGACCTCCAACTGACGGGAACCCCGCAAAAGCCAGTTGTCACCGGCTCAGCAGTTAACACAAAGCTGACTAGGATTGACAAGCTGAACATTAAGGCTTTCAGTACCAACTTTGAGTTAGTCGGTTCGACGCTGACGCTCAAAAACTTTCAGGCTCAGCCCTCAGTAGGCGGTCAGGTCAACGGGTCAGGCGAGGCGAAACTGGGAACCAATGGCAGTGTGGCAATAGGTTTCCAAGCCCAGGATCTGCCAGGAGATGCGATCGCTGGTATTTATGGTGCAAAAAGTCTCCCCATACGCGTTGGTAGGCTTTCTGCCCAGGGACGGGTAGAAGGAACTTTTGGCAAGATCGAGACGGTTGTGCGCTGGAATGCTCCTAATGCCACCTATCCGGCAACTGGCGAAATCGCCATCTCGCCAAACGGCACTGCATCTCTGCGCAATACAAACATTCAAGTTGCTGGTGGCACGGTGACAGGCACCGGGCAACTTTATCCTAAAGAAGGCACGTTGCAGGCTTCCTTCCAGGCGTCGGGAGTGCAGGGTAAGGGTTTGGCACCCCTGTTTAAGCGTCAGCTACCGCCACAGTTACAAGGCCCGATCTCAGGGACGCTAAACATTGCTGGAAATACCCGCTCTCTCACACCCGAAACTATCAGTGCAACTGGTGCAGCATCAGTCAATGTGGCTGGTGGCACAGTTAGGGCATCTGAAATTAATCTGGTGGCAGGCCACTTCACAGCGAACGTCGCGTTGGCGGGTGTCCAGTTAGGGCAACTCGCACCCCAAGGGAATTTGAAGTTACAAGCGCCTGTCAGCGGTGCATTTAAAGTGGCGGGGAATCTGGTAAATAATCAACCATCAGCTGTGGAGGGGCAAACTCCCACAACCCCATCAGTGCAAGCCAAGGCTTCCGGACAGCTGAATGTAGGTGGGGGAACGGTGAGTGTCTCCAGCCTCAATCTGGATGCAAGCCGCTTTAGTGCCTCTGTTCAAGCAAACGGTGTCAATGTAGGCAGCCTCTCACCCCAAGTGCCCCCACCTTTACGGGGTCAATTGAATGGCAACTTCGACTTAGCGGGTAATCTGGATAACTTACAACTAGCAACAATTCAGGGTGCAGGGTCAGGTAGTTTGAGGGTAGATGGAGGAACAGTTACGGCTTCTAATGTAAAGCTGGCAGCAGGCGACTTTATTGCTTCTGTCCAAGCCAATAACCTCGAAGTGGCGAACCTCACACCCCAACTACCGCCCCAAGTGCGAGGTAGATTGAATGGCACCTTCAATGTCAAAGGGAGTCTAGAAACAGGTCAGGGAGCACCACCCCTATTAGCAACGGTTCAGGGTAGTGGTTCTGGCAGCTTAGATGTAGGCGGGGGCACGGTTAAAGTTTCTGAGGTGAATTTGCAAGCTGGTCGCTTTGATGCCTCTGTCCAAGCCACTGGCGTGCAAGTGGGCAGTCTCGCACCCCAACTACCATCAGGTTTGCGGCAGAGTCAATTGAATGGTAGTTTCTACCTAGAGGGCAGTCTGGATCACCCGCAACTAGCGGCAATTCAAGGCCGAGGTTCGGGTAGCTTGAGTAATGTCGGTGGAGGAACAGTTACGGCCTCTAACATTGACCTGAATGCAGGTCGGTTTAGCACCTCTGTTGAGGCAATAGGGGTTGGGGTCAGTGCCTTGGCATCCCAAATACCTGCCAATTTGCGACCAGCCTTAAAGGGGAGCCGCTTGAACGGCAATTTGAACCTGGAAGGCAGTTTGAATAATTTGCAACTAGCCGCGATTGAGGTGCGTGGGGGTTCTGGCAGCCTGAGTAATGTTGGCGGAGGAACGGTTACAGCCGCCAACATTAACGCTTCTGCTGGTCGCTTTAGTGCTTCCGTGCAGGCAAGTGGCGTGCAAGTGGGCAGTCTGGCACCTCAAGCGCCGCCAACAGTGCGGCAGGGTAGCTTGAATGGCACCTTTGAAGTCGCAGGCAGTTTGAATAACTTGCAACCAACGGCAATTCAGGCGAGGGGTTCTGGTAGCTTGAATAATGTGGCTGGGGGTACGCTGGCTGCCTCTAATATCAACCTAAATGCAGGCCGCTTTGAGGCAGGTGTCAAGTTAGATCGGGTGGCATTAAGTCCATTTTCGTCTCAGTTACGCGGCGATGTCACTGGTGATTTAAATCTATCGGGAACGCTGACGGCACTGACGCCATCCAATATCCGGGCAGATGGCAACCTGAATTTTAGTCAGGGAGTTTCTTCCATAGAGAAGCCCTTGACGACAGCATTCCGCTGGGATGGACAGAATCTCCAAATTCAGCAGGCTAGCGCTCCCGGTTTGCAGGCAAATGGTGTTGTATCATTTGCTAGGGTAGATAGTCTAACTGTGCCACCGATTACCAGCTTTAATCTCAACGCCAGCGCTCAGGACTTAAATCTGCAAAAACTACCCATTACCCTGCCCAATGTTCAGTTGGCAGGTTTGCTAGACTTTACCGGCAGTCTTTCGGGAACACCATCTGCACCGACGGTAATAGGCAACAATCTGCGGCTGCGCAACTTAGTTGTCAATAACTTGGCGTTTGACCCAGAACTAACGGGGAGTGTGAGGTTGCAAGCTGGGCAAGGAGGGAATATCCAACTGCGGGGAATTCAGGACCGAATTGAACTGGCAGTTTCTCCCAATAACCAACCAACTTCATTTTTAGTCAATGTCGGACTGAGGAATGCTAATGCTGCTAACGCCCAAGGCCAACAGTCAGCCGCAAGAATAGTGGCAAGTGGCAGAAAGCAAGGAGAACAACTACTGGTGGACGTGCAAAGCCTGCCTTTAGGGCCTTTACAGAAACTGGCACCCAGTAATGTGTTAGCACAACTCCCGCCAACAATTTCTGCTCAACCAGTTGCTGGGAATTTGAGCGGGAACTTTATTCTCACCTTCGGCAAGAGTGGAGTGTTTGCCCTGCCTAACAGCATTGAGGCGAATAATATAGCGATCGCCAAGCCCGTATTGGGCAATATTAAAGGAGACCAAGTCACTGTTGGTTCTTTCTCCTTTACAGAAGGCAATCTCAAAGTTAGCAATGCTCTGTTCCAACAAGGTGAGACCAAATACGAACTCTCCGGCAGCCTTAACCAAAATCCTGGCCTGGGTAATTTTCAGGCCCAAGTCAAGGTTGCCCAAGGAAACATCCAGGATATCCTAGCCGCAGCATCCATCTATGACATCCAAGACTTAACCAGAGGATTTGGACAAGCCCCCACTTATGGCACGGCAGCTGATATCCAAGTTCGGTCTGTCGGCAATCCAAATGATTCGTTGCTCCTCCAACTGCGCCGATTGGCTGAAATTCAAGCTTACCAAGATCGCCTACGTGTGGCCCGAGAAGCCTCCCCCATACCAGAACTCAGAGATTTAGCAGGCACTTTCAGCGGCGAGGTCAATGTTGCGGGTGCTCTCAAGCAAGGTTTCGCGCCTGACTTTAATACTCTTAATGTCCAATTCGATCTCAGCGGAGCCAACTGGAACTGGGGAAACCGCTACACAGCTAATCAGATAATCGCTAGGGGCAACTTGCAAAACGGAGTTCTTACTCTCCTGCCACTGCAATTTCAATCTGACAATACTGTAGTAGCTTTTGCAGGGAACGTAGGTGGAGACCAACAGACAGGTCAGTTACGAGTGCGAAATCTACCTGTGGACGAGCTGCAACAGATTTTTAACTTGCCTGTTAACATTACTGGTTCGCTTGATGCTAATGCGACTCTGGCGGGTAGCATCAAGAACCCTTTGGCCAGAGGCGAGGCGACTCTTAGCAATGGGTTACTTAATGGGACTCAAGTGCAGTCAGCCCAAGCCAGTTTCAACTACGCCGGTGCAAGGCTCAATTTTGGTAGCAATGTTGTGGTGGCAGCAGCACCACAAGAGGGCGCAGGTAACGCTTCCCCATCTTCTTCCCAAGCCCCAATGCCTACTGCCCCTAATACCCAAAGGGAACCCGGAGTTTCC
>CAZZWA010000073.1:7904-12552 GCA_964657555.1 uncultured Microcoleus sp. | reverse complement strand
CAATCCCCAACACCCAATCCCCAACCATCTGTCACTCAGCCAATTAACATTTTCGGCAGCATTCCCTACAAACTACCTTTTGCTGACCGGGCGCCAGATACGAATGACATTGCTTTGACACTAAACGTGCAAGATCAAGGGCTGGCGCTGTTGGGCGTGCTTAGTCGCGGACAAGTAGCCTGGATAAATGGCAGTGGGCAAGTGCAGTTGAATGTCACGGGAAGTATTGACCCCAAAACTAACACGATCCAGCAACTTAAGGCACGAGGCAATGCTAATGTAGAAAACGCTACAGTCAAGCCCCAAGTGCTACCCGACCCGCTAACTGGGGTGAGTGCCAAAGCTGTGTTTGGCTTAAACGGCATTCGGGTAGAGAGTTTTCAGGCTAAATATGGCAACGGTTTGATCACCGCATCAGGGGGGCTACCGATCTCCAATTCCAACCTGACAGCAAAAAACCCCCTTAATGTTAACATTGGCGAACTTGCCGTAAATCTTAAGGGACTTTATACTGGTGGTGTCAAGGGAAAAGTCCAAGTTACCGGCGCTGTCTTAGCTCCTAAAATTGGTGGCGAGGTGCAACTGTTTAATGGAACCGTGCAGATCCCGGCAGAGCGAATTGTCTCGACGACAACCGGAGGGGGTTCTAGTAGTAGCAGCAATGCCTTAGGTAGTAACCCCATTGAGTTTAATAACCTGGATCTGGTTTTGGGTAAAGGTATCCAAGTCACGCTTTCGCCGCTTTTCAACTTCTTAGCCGACGGTCAACTGATTGTCAATGGTACTCTGGATAGTCTTCAACCCGCTGGAACTGTTAGCCTCAGGCGCGGTCAGGTGAATTTATTTACCACCCAGTTCCGCTTAGATCGTGGCTACCCGCAAACAGCCACATTTGTCCCAGATAAAGGACTTATTCCCAATTTAGATGTTCGACTGACTGCTGCTGTTGTAGAGTCAAGCGGTAGCACTCGCCTTCCCATCGGCACTGATACTGGGAATAGCAGCGACCGTACCTACAATAATGAGGTTGCTCTCAGAAACTTGTTTGCCCCATTGGGCGAGGTGCGACAAGATATTCCTGGTCTCTACTCAGATAGTGTAGGAACTGTTCGTATCCAGGCTAGAGTACTGGGGTCTGCAAATCAATTGTCTCAGACCTTGCAGCTAACAAGCACTCCACCCCGCAGCGAATCCGAAATCGTTGCCTTGCTCGGCGGTGGTTTCGTGCAAACACTAGGGAGTGGAGACTCAACTTTAGGAATAGCCAATTTTGCTGGCTCGGCTCTTTTAGGAAATGTCCAAAACGTGATTGGTGATGCTCTAGGGTTGAGTGAGTTTCGCTTATTCCCCTACTTAGATCCAAACCCCAAGAATCGTAGCTCCTCAACTTTGGATCTCGCAGCAGAGGTGGGATTTGATCTCAATCGTCGTCTGTCGGCTACGGTGTTGAAGGTTTTGACGGCGAATACCCAGTCGTCAGCCCAACTTGGCTTGCTCTACCGGGTAAATGACAAGATTCTCTTGCGTGGATCTACAGACTTGTCTAGTGATAATAGAGCAGAGGTGGAGTATCAAACAAGGTTTTAAATAAGGAAATTTGGCAGTGGGTGACCTTCCCGCAGCCTGGAATGAGCATTACAAAGGCAACCTCGGCATCGTCCCAGCCAGTGATAGCGATGGCGTATTGCAGGATGTGCATTAGTACAGTGGCATGGTCGGGGGTCTGTTCCAAGGCTACACCTTAGGAAACCTGATGAGCGCTCAGTTCTTTGAGGCAGCGCTAAAAGCACGGCCAGAAATTTCCCCTCAAATGGAGAAAGGCAATTTCAGTACCCTGCATAATTGGTTAATAGGTAACATCTATCAGTATGGCCGTAAGTACACGGCAGCTGAACTGATTGAGCGAGTGACTGGCAGCCCCTTGAGCATTGAGCCGTTCATCCGCTACATCCAGCAAAAGTCCGGCGAACTATACGCCCTGTAAGAGTTGGCCGTGGTCTGCACCTTCATCCTCCCGATGGAGGGGCACTGGCGGCAACATTTGTTTACTTAGTTTGTGTCAAACCTATTTGTTACTATCCAGGGAGTTTTTAATGTCCGAGCTGATCCAGGCCGTTCTCGATAGTGATGAAAAAAGCGACCTCCGTCAATTTGCCAGTGAGTTACGCCATCTAGAAAATCGGTATTTACTACGTAACGAAATCCTCAATGCCTATGCCGAATACTGCACCAGTCACCAGAAGCCTGAAGAATTTTACCAATCCTCCAATTTAGGCAAACTCATTTACTATACTCAAGAAATAATTAGGGAAGAGGGGAACCTCTGCCTGATCATCCGTCCCAAAATTGCCGGTCAAGAAATTTATCGGCTTACGGAAGACTTGGCTGTAGAGAAGATGACTATACAGGAGTTGTTGGGTGTGCGCGATCGCCTCGTCAACCGCTTCTATCCCAACGAGGGGGACATCCTGGAACTAGATTTCGGGCCGTTTTATGACTACACCCCTACAATTCGCGACCCCAAAAACATTGGTAAGGGGGTACAGTTCCTCAACCGCTATCTCTCTAGCAAGCTGTTTCAAGATCCTAGGAAGGACATACAACAACAAGGTTCGCCCCTCCTAGAGGCACTGTTTAATTTCTTGCGCGTCCATCAATACAAAACTACCCAGCTACTGATCAACGGGCAGATCACATCCCAGCAGCAACTTTCCGAGCAGGTCAAGAAAGCTCTAAACTTTGTGGGTGGTCTGCCAGATGAGGAACCCTACGAAAAATTCCGAGTAAACCTGCAAACGATGGGCTTTGAAGCGGGTTGGGGGAATACTGCTAGTCGCGTACAAGAAACCCTGGAAATTCTTGATGAACTGATTGACTCTCCAGATCACCAGACGCTGGAAGCCTTCATTTCCCGCATCCCAATGATCTTTAACATCGTTCTGGTGTCTGCTCACGGTTGGTTTGGGCAAGAGGGAGTACTGGGGCGTCCAGATACTGGGGGTCAAGTGGTCTACGTCCTTGACCAAGCCAAGAGCTTGGAAAAGCAGTTGCAAGAAGATATTATGCTGGCTGGGTTGGATATCTTGGGTGTCGCACCAAAGGTGATCATCCTCACCCGCTTGATTCCTAACAGTGATGGCACCCGCTGCAATCAGCGTCTGGAGAAAGTCTACGGCACAGAGAATGCCTGGATTTTGCGGGTGCCTCTGCGGGAATTTAATCCCAAAATGACGCAAAACTGGATCTCGCGATTTGAGTTTTGGCCATATCTGGAAACCTTCGCGATCGATTCCGAAAAAGAACTGCTGGCAGAGTTTCAGGGCCGCCCAGACTTAATTATCGGCAACTATACTGATGGCAATTTAGTCGCATTTTTGCTAGCGCGTCATCTCAAAGTGACGCAGTGCAACATTGCCCACGCTCTGGAAAAGTCCAAATATCTATTTAGTAACCTCTATTGGCAAGACCTGGAGGATAAATATCATTTCTCGTTGCAGTTCATTGCTGACTTAATTGCAATGAATGCCGCGAATTTCGTGATCAGCAGTACCTATCAAGAAATTGTGGGTACGCCAGACAGTGTTGGCCAGTACGAGTCTTATAAGTGCTTCACGATGCCAGAGCTGTTTCACGTAGTTAATGGAATTGAGCTGTTTAGTCCCAAATTCAACGTGGTGCCGCCTGGGGTGAATGAGAGCGTTTATTTTCCCTACACGCGGACAGAAGACAGGAGTAATTTTGATCGCGATCGCCTCAATGAAATGCTCTTTAGCATGGACGATCCAGCCTATTTTTATGGCACACTAGATGATCCTAACAAGCGGCCTCTGTTCTCAATGGCACGCTTGGACAGAATTAAGAACCTGACTGGCTTGGCGGAATGCTATGGCAAGAGTGAGGCATTGCAGGAAAAGTGCAATCTGATTCTGATTGCTGGTAAGTTGCGTGTTGAGGAATCGGGCGACAACGAAGAACGCACTGAAATTGAAAAGCTCTACCAGGTTATTGACCAATATAATCTCCACGGCAAGTTCCGTTGGCTGGGCGTCCGCCTGTCGAAGAGTGAATCTGGTGAAGTTTACCGAGTGATTGCTGACCATCAGGGAATCTTTGTCCAACCAGCTCTGTTTGAAGCTTTTGGTTTAACGATTTTGGAGGCAATGATTACAGGATTGCCAACTTTTGCTACTCAGTTTGGTGGCCCGCTGGAGATTATTCAGAATAAGGTGAACGGGTTTTACATTAACCCAACGAACCTCGAAGAGACGGCGGAAAGAATCCTGGAATTCATCTCTAAGTGTGAGCAGAATCCCAACTACTGGTATGAAATTTCCACACGGGCTATTGATCGGGTTTACAGCACCTATACCTGGAAGATTCATACTACCAAGCTACTATCCCTAGCACGGATTTATGGCTTCTGGAACTTTACGTCCAATGAAAATGTTGAGGATTTGCTGCGTTACATTGAGACATTGTTCTATCTGATTTACAAGCCTAGAGCACAACAACTCTTGGAACAGCATAAGCATCGGTAAGTTGAGAAGGGAGCGTAATCGCTCCCTTTCTCAATCTCATCCAATCAAGTATTTACCTTGCCCATCACACTGAATAGACTTTACCCAAACTATTTGTTCTCAGGGTGAGC